>PNKC01000003.1 GCA_013822275.1 Anaerolinea sp.
ACACCCACGTCAGCCAGGCGCGCCAGGCGCAGGTCAGTGCCGCCGCGTGGGAGAAAATCGCGGAGCAGGCGCTCGAGAAGCCGCGCCGCAGGCGGGTGGCGGGGTAGAATCGACTCACGCATGCCGTCGCCAGTTCTCCTCCTCGTCCATGGCCCGAACCTCAACCTCCTTGGCGAGCGCAACCCGGCTGTTTACGGGCGCACAACATTGCTGGACATCGAGGCCGATGTCGCCGCTGCCGCCGGCGCCCGTGGGGCAAGCCTGCTGTGCTACCAGAGCAACCACGAAGGTTCGCTCATTGACTTCCTCCATGAGAGGCGGAGGCTGGCGAACGGCGTGGTAATGAATGCCGGGGCCTTCACCCACACCTCCGTCGCCCTCCGCGACGCCATCGAGGCGATCCAGCTCCCCGTGGTCGAAGTCCACATTTCGAACACGCACGCTCGCGAAGGCTTTCGCCATGTCTCGATGATCGCCCCGGTCTGCCTGGGACAGGTGACCGGCCTCGGCCGCGATGGCTACACTGTGGCGACGAACCTGCTGCTGGACCACCTGGACGCAGCGGCCATACAGTCCTGAGCGTGCTGGAGACCGCCCCCATGACCGACCGGCTTACCCGGATCCGCGCCGCGATGGCGGAGGCTGGCCTCGACGCCCTCATGGTCGCAGCCCCTCATGAGGAGAACCTCGGCGGCGACACCCGCTACTACGTTGCGGGCTTCACCGGTTCCGCAGGCGTCATCCTGATCACGCCGGAACGGGCGATCTTCGCTGCCGACTTCCGTTACGCAGAGCAGGCTTCCAACGAGTGCGTCCGGCGCGGGTTCGAAGTCTTCCGCAGCGAAGGCAAGCACACCGTCTGGTTGCCGCGGCTGTTTGGCGAAGCGGGCCTTTCTGGGAAGCGGTTGGGGCTGACGACACGAGACATGACCTACGCCGGGTTCCTCTCGATTCAGGATGCCCTCGCCGAGATGGCCGAGCGGGACCGCCCCCAGGTAGTCCCCGCGCCACCGATCGTCGAAGCCCTCCGGGCGCAGAAGGACGGCCAGGAACTGGCGATTATCCAGCGCGCCATCGACATCGCGGACGCCGCATTCGACACTCTCGAGGCGGATCTCTCGCCCGAGCTGACCGAGGTCCAGGTGGCCGGCCTTTTTCGCCGGAACGTCAAATTCGCGGGGGCTGACGACACCTCGTTCGACACCATCGTCGCGGCGGGGCCGCACGGCGCCATGCCCCACGCGCAGCCGCGTAGCGAGCCGATCGGCGAAGGGCGCCCGATCGTCATCGACATGGGCGCGCGCTATCGTCATTACTGTAGCGACCTCACGCGGACGGTCGTCCTCGGCAAGCCGGACACTAAGTTCGCGGAGATCTATGAAGTCGTCTTCGAAGCCCAGCGAGCAGCCATCCAGAGCATCGAAGTGGGCATGACCGGGGCGCAAGCGGACGCTTTCGCCCGCGACTACATCACCGCCAGAGGCCGCGGTGAGCAGTTCGGCCACGGACTGGGACACGGGATCGGGCTGCAGGTGCACGAAGCACCCCAGGTGGGCGCCACCGCCGAGAATGTCCTGCAAGAGGGAATGGTGTTTACCATTGAGCCAGGCATCTACATTCCGGGCTGGGGCGGCGTCCGCATCGAAGACATCGTCATCCTCGAAAACGGAAAGCCTCGCGTGCTCAGCCACGCAAGCAAAACGACCCCGCAGGAGTTTGAACAATGATTTCAACCGCCGAACTGAAAAAGGGCGCGACGATCGAGATGGATGGCAAGCTCTTCGCCATCATGGACTACAGCCACATCAAGACTGGCCGCGGCTCGGCCCAGGTGAAGATCAAGCTGCGCGACGTGCGCAGCGGCTCGATCATCGAGCACACGGTGCAGTCCGGCACGAAGTTCAGCCGTGCCCGCGTCGAGCGCCGCGAGATGCAGTACCTCTACAGCGACGACCAGTTCTACTACTTCATGAACACCGAGAACTTCGAGCAGATCCCGGTCGGCGCCGAGAAAGTGGGCGACGCCAACAAGTACCTGAAGGAGAACGACGTCTGCGAGGTCGTCCTTTACGGAGACGAAGTGATCGGCGTCGAAATGCCAATTTCGGTTGAACTCACCGTTGTCCAGACGGACCCCGGCTTCAAGGGCGACACGGCGACCGGGGGCAACAAGCCCGCCACGATGGAAACCGGCCTCGTGGTCATGGTCCCGCTCTTCGTGGAGGAAGGCGCGAAGCTGCGCATCAACACGGACAGCGGCACCTACATCGAGCGAGTGACCTAGGCCCTCGGGCGTAGCCCGCCACGCGGCCCCGTCGTACTGTTACGGCGTATGCAACAGGCGCTCTCCGTTACCGCCGTCCTCACGATCCTGCGAGACGTGATTGAAGGCAGCGAACTCTTCTCCGACCTCTGGATCGGCGGCGAAGTCTCCAACGCCAGCCGCTCGTCCGCCGGTCACCGCTACTTCTCCCTGAAGGACCAGGGCGGCGTGCTTCGCTCCGTCCTCTTCGCGCGCAGCATGCCAGGCTTCCAACCGAAGGACGGCGACCGCGTCCTCGCCCACGGCAGAATCACCATCTACCCACAGCGCGGCGAACTGAACTTCGTCTGCGATTTCGTGCGGCCGGAAGGCGTCGGTATCCTCGCCGCGAAGTACGAAGAATTGAAGCAGCGGCTGGACGAGGAGGGGCTCTTCGACCCGGCTCGCAAGCGTCCGCTACCGCGCTTCCCAACGACCATCGGCCTCGTCACGTCCCCAACCGGCGCTGCCCTGCAAGACATCAAGAATGTCCTTTCCCGGCGCTGGCCGCTGGCGACGCTCGTCCTCGCTCCGGCCATGGTCCAGGGCGACCAGGCTCCTGGCCAGATAGTCGCAGCGCTTCGCGCGCTGGCCGCCGAGCCCGGACTCGACCTCGCCATCGTCGCCCGCGGCGGCGGCAGCATCGAAGACCTCTGGGCGTTTAATGACGAAGCCGTAGCCCGCGCAATATTTGGGTTCCCGGTGCCCGTCGTTTCCGGCGTTGGCCACGAAACCGACGAGACCATCGCCGACCTCGTCGCCGACCTTCGCGCCCCCACGCCCAGCGCCGCGGCCGAACGCAGCAGCCCGGATGTCGCCCAACTCGCGCGGGCGCTGTTCATCCTCGAACGCGGCATGAGTTCGTGCGCCGGTGAGGCCATCGGGACGCGGGCGCTGGCCGTTGACGCCTGCCTCCGACGGCTCCAGGTCAGCGCGCCGGACCTGGGCGGCCTGACCCGGGACGTGGCCGTGCTCCTCCGCGAGCTGCATGCCGGCCTGGAGCGGCGCTGCACCACCGACCGGGCGCGCTTTGAAGGGCTGTCCGCCCGGTTGACGGGACTGGACCCGATGGCGACGCTCGGGCGCGGGTTTGCTATCGTGCAGCAGGCGGGCGGAAAGAAGCGCGTAGTAAACGGCGTACGAAAGGTAAAACCCGGCGACCGGCTACAGGTTTCCGTGACCGATGGCGCATTCTGGGCGGAGGTAAGTTAGTGGCGGAGAAAACCTTCGAACAGCTCTATGCGGCGCTGGAAGAAAAGGCCCGGAAGCTGGAGCAGGGCAACCTGCCGCTTGAGCAGTCCCTCAAGCTGTACGAGGAGGGCGCCAAGATCGCGGAGGACCTCCGCTCCATCCTGGAGTCCGCCGAACTCCAGGTTCGGACCCTTCAGGCCCGCCTCGAAAGCGACCAGACGCAACTTCGCGAGGTCGCAGAAGAATACGAGTCCGATGTTGAGTACGAACAGTGACCTTGCGCATCGCCTGGCTGACGACCGGCCGCGGCCCCGGTTCCTACGGCGCGCTCGAATACGCCATCGCCGCCATTGAGCGGAGCCTCCCGGTCGAAATCGCCGTGGTCTTCGTCAACCGTGCCCGAGGTGAAGCTGAGCCAACCGACCGGCTCATTGCGATGGCGGAAGGTCACGGCATCCCCGTTGAGGCGCTCTCCTCCGTGGCCTTCCGCAGGGAACTGGGCGGTAAGCTCTCGAAACCGGGTGAACCATTGCAGCCGTGGCGGCTGGACTACGACCGGGAAGTTGCGAACATCCTCGGACGCCACCGGTTCACGCTCGGCGTTATGTTCGGCTATATGCTCATCGCCACGGAGCCGCTCTTCAGCCGGTTCCAGTTCATCAACGACCACCCGGCGCTCCCTGACGGCCCAATCGGCACCTACCAGGAGGTCATCGCCGAGCTCATCCGGAGCGGTGCGCGCGAATCCGGCTGCATGATGAACCTCGTCACAGGGGACGTGGACCGCGGCCCGGCGATCTCCTACTGCCGGTTCCCGCTCCGGGACGCATCGAACGCGAAGCTCTGGGAGCACCGCGCGGGACTCCCTGCTGACCTGAAACTGCTGCAGGAAACGGCCCTCTTCCAGGACGTCCGCGCGCGCGGCATCCTCCGCGAGCGGCCCTTCCTGGTGGAGACGCTGCGCGCGATCGCTGCCGGTTCCCTGGCCATACCGCCCCAGGCCCCGGTTGACCTGACGGCCGCCGTGGAAGCAGCGATCGCGGCGAGCGGTCAGGCTTTCTGAAATACGCCCCGGGCGTAGACCAGGCGGCCATCGGCCACGGCGTTTCGGACGCGCATCATCTTCTCCGGCATATCTTCGCCCATCACCACGCGCAAGGAGAGCGGTGATGCGCCCTGTGCCGCTGCCTGGCTCGAGATCCCGGCAAGATATTTCTCCGTGGCGTCGTTCCAAATCCGCTCAACGAACCCGGCTTCCTTGAGGAAGGCCTTCGTTTCGGCCGGGGTGCACACGAAGCTGATGCCGGCCGAGTCCGCCCACGGCACCGGGTAGTCCAACGCCGCACCGCTTCCTTTGAGGATGTCAAAGAACACCAGGCGGCCACCCGGCTTCAGCACCCGGTAGGCCTCCCGGTAGAGCGTAAGCCTGTCGCGGATGTTCATCACCACGTGCTGGGTCCACGCCCAGTCGAAGGACGCGTCCGGGAAAGGCATGGCCAGTGCGTCTCCTTCCTCGAAGGTGGCCTTCGAAGCCAGTCCGCAACGCTCCGTAAGGATGCGTGCCGAGCGTACGAACTCCGGTGTTATGTCGATTCCGGTAACTTCACACCCGAACTCGGAGACGAGCACGCGCGCAGGCCCACCGAGCCCCGAGCCGATGTCCAGCACCTTCGCTCCCGGCTCGAGCCCGGCCATGCTTGCCAGTTCGCGCGTCGCCGCCAGTCCGCCTGTGTGGAACTCATCCGCGGGCGCGAGCGCCACGGGGCTAATGTCAGCGATGCCGGCCGCCGCTGCCGCCTCCAGGATGCGCTCGGCAAGCTGCGGGCCCTCATAATGCCTGGCAACGGCTTCAGTTTCAGTCATGGTCAACCCCCCATTCCGCCGCCATTGTTCCCCCACGGCACCTTGTCCGGCAACCTGAAACCGTACGCCTCGGTGCCGTCCGTGCTGGAAAGGCTGGTATACTCCCGCTTCATGGAAGAACAAGCACCCACCTGCCCGGACTGCAGCACCCCGTACGTTGAGACAGACAACTACTGCCGGAAGTGCGGGATGTACGTCGCGGCGCTCCGCCAGATGCCGCTTGTGAAGTCGGAAGCGGCCGTCCCCGCGAAGGTGGAGCGCGCCCGCGCGGGCCTGCCCGCGCCCGTAAAGAAGGCCGCCACAGCCCTGGCTATTGGGACCGCGCTCCAGATCACCGCCGGCATCGCGGGTAAGTACATCGCCAGCCAGGGGACGCGACATGCCGCGCGCGCGGCGGTCAACGGCGCCGCTACTTCCCGCCGCAAGCCAGCCCGAAACGAAGCCACCCCAGGTGCTGTGACGAAAGACCCGGAAAACGACGCCGTCGCGGTCAGCGAGACTGTCATGATCCGGCGGGTCTGGATCCGGCGAGGGTAACGCCGGTCCCTGGCGCCCCCTCATCCTCGCCTTCGCCCTCTCTGGCTGGCCTGGTTGCAATGTACAAATCATTTTGTATAATCCCCACCATGCAGTCAGTCCTTCTCATCGACGACGTGAGCCAGGCAGATGTGCTGATGCGCCCGGGGCGGGCGGAGCTGCTGCGCAGGCTGGTGGAGCCGCGAAGCTGCAGCCAGATCGCGGATGAGCTTGGGAGCACATCGCAGCGCGTCTACTACCACGTCAAGGCGCTCGAAGGCGCCGGTCTCGCCACGAAGGTGTCTGAGACACAGGTGCGCGGCTTCCGCGAGGCCGCGTACCAGGCGGTCGCTCAGTCCTATTGGCTTTCACCGAGGCTCGTCCAGCTCTCAGGAGGCCCGCGCGTTACGCGGGACCGGATGAGCCGCAACTACCTCCTGAATCTCGCCGAAGAGCTGCACATCGAAGTCGGCAGGCTGGGCGCACGCATCGACGAGACGCCAACCGTTGGTCTGAGCGCCCACGTCTCGTTGGCGGACCCTACCAGGCGTGGCGAGTTCCTCACGGACTTGCAAACAGCAATCCAGCAGCTGGCCGCGAAGTATGGCGGACCGGCCAGCGACGAAACGTACCGCCTCGTCCTCGCCTGCTACCCGATCTCGAAAGGAGAAATCAATGTCTGATGCCACAGTCGTCTCGATCAACATCGCCGCGGGACCGGATCCAATCTTCGAGGCGCTCACGGCGCCCGAACACCTAACTGGCTGGTTCGCTGAACGCGCCGAGGTGGACATGTCCCGGGGCGTTTTCGCCTTTTGGGGCAAGCACACCCCTGGGACGCCAGGACAAGACCCGGGTCAGCGGCTTCTTCATCAGGCGCCGGGACGCGAACTCTCGTTCGAATGGCCGCTTTCAGGCTCCATCACCAAGGTGATCGTCTCGCTTCAGCCGGCGAGCGGCGGCACGCTGCTAACGGTCCGCCATGAGAACCCGCCGAAGCGGGCCGGCGGGACCTCAAGTCTCGCGGACTTCTGGTGCCTCACGCTGCAGAACCTCCGGGCGTGGGTTGAAGAGGGTGCCGTCGCCTCCCGTCCGGACTTCACGCTGGCACCGGCGGACGAAGTCCGCCTGGCCATCGAAACTACAGCGAGTCCCGAAACCGTATTCAACGGGCTGCTCGACCCGGCGCAACTCAACCGCTGGATGGCTGTGTCGGCGCGCGTGGAGCCGGTGATCGGCGGGGAGTACTCCATGGGTTGGGACGAGTCTGGAGGACATCCCCTCAAAATCCTTGAGTTGGTCCCGGCCAGCCGCCTGAGCTACAGTTGGGCTGACGCGGGCGAGCAAGATACCGTCGTCACGTGGGAACTCGATGGCTCCGAAGGGGCGACGCGCATCACCCTCGTGCACAGCGGCTTCGACGGCCGCAAACCACACGGCGAGTACTACAGCGGCTGGGCAGACTTCCTGGTGCGGCTGAAGTACCTCAGTGAACAGGGAGACACGTGGCGGGGTCCAGTGGTTGTCAGCGTGGGCTCTGCCTGAGGCGAACGGCGGTCATTTTGTGTTTGTAATCACAAACACCCTCCGGTAGACTCGAAACTCCAGGCAACGTTCCACAGGAACGCGCTCTGGCGGAGGGTTGATGGCGTACGGCACGGGCATCGCAAAGGGTATGGGCCTGACGCTTCGGCAGATGTTCCGCCCGGTGGCGACCATCCAGTTCCCCGAAGAAACCCGCCACATCCCGGTCTATGCGCGCACGAACCTGCTCTGGTTCGAAGAGCGCTGCACCGGTTGCAGCACCTGCGCCCAGGCCTGCCCGGACGGCTGCATCCTCGTGGCAACCAGCCAGGACGCCGAAGGCCGCCGCAACATCGACCGTTACGAGATCGACTTCCGCATCTGCATGTACTGCGGCCTCTGCACGGAAGCCTGCCCATACGAAGCTATCCAGCCCGGCGGTCCCCTGGACGACGCAACGTACACGTTTGATGAGATGTACAAAGACAAGCACGCGCTCACCCGGGTCGCTTCGAAGCACCTCCAAACCCACGAGAACACCTATCCCAACGGCATGAAGGCGCCGGCCCCGGACGCCGACTTCCACCGGCTTTAGGGCCCGGCGCATCCGCCCGGGCGTATACTGACGGCGTGAGTCTCGATCAATCCCCCCCGCAGCAAGTCACCGAGCGCGAACGCGAGCACATGCGCAAGATTGGCCGCTGGAAGCAGGAGAGCCATGCGCTCTCCCTCGCTCGACATCGGGCGCAGAGTGGCACCGAACGGCTGGTCACGAGCGCGGCGTGGACGAAGGCGAACGCCACACTTCCAACCTGGCGCCTGCGCGCTGATGACCTCCCGGAACGTTTCTACGAGAGGGCGAAGGAACTTGGCCTCTATCGACCCTGAAGACCGGGCGAACGCTCTGAAATTCCTGGAGTGGATCGGACAAGCCTTCGAACAGGCCGGGCTGGAAGCGGTGCTCATTGGCGGCCAGGCGCGCAACTTCTGGACCGAGCCTCGCGCGACCATGGACTTCGATTTCACCGTCGCCGCCGACGCGACAGCGTTTCGGCGACTGCTGGAAACTCTCAGCGCACAGGGGTTCCGCACTCTCCGGGATCAGGGGCCGCACCAGCCGTCGGGCCCTGACTTCGTCCAGATGGTCAATACGGCCAGCGGAGAAGCCATTGACCTCCAGGCGGCGAAGACCGACTTTCAGGCGACACTGATTGAGCGTGGAGTACGCCTCGACCCCGGACAGCAACTGCGCGTGGCCACGGTGGAGGATCTCCTTGTCCTGAAGCTCATCGCGAACCGCAAGAAGGACCAGAACGACCTTATCGATCTTGCCCTTCTTGATGGTATCGACTGGAGCTACGTCGAGCACTGGGCCCGGGTCTGGGGGGTTTCCGAACTGCTCGCCAACCTCCGCGAGATCGCGGAGCAGGAACGCCTCCGCGCAGACGACCTGTACCGCTGATCGACGCCGTGCCTGGATCTGCCGCGGGCGACGTTTCATTCGTGCCCTCCGTCACAATCTGCTAAATTGGCGCCACCACTCTTTGGGCCGGCCGCCACAGCTCCCGGCCGCAACTGTAGGCACGCATGGTTTCTCTCACGGTAGACGGGCAGGTCATCGACGCGCCTGCCGGCGCTCCCCTCGTCGAAGTCCTGAAGAACAACGGTTTCTACGTCTCCAGCCTCTGCTACATCGATGGACTGAAACCCTACGCTGGCTGCCGCTCTTGCCTCGTCGATATCGAGGGCCCTCCGGGCCTCCAGTTGAGTTGCACCGCCGTCGTCCAGGACGGGATGAAGGTCGTCACGAGTTCCGAAGAGGTCCTGGACGCGCGCAAAGCCGTCGTTTCCATCATCCTCGCCAACCACAGCGACCGCTGCCTCACCTGCCATCGCCGCGAACATTGCCACCCCGGGGACATCTGTCTGCGCGACGACGTGGTCACCCACCGCTGCCTTACGTGCTCAAAGAACTACCGCTGCGAACTCCAGGCAACCTGCGAAATGGTCGGCATGTCGGGCTATGAACCCTGGGTAGGCGAAGAACGCTCCTTCTACCAGGCGGCGCAGCCCCCGGCGGACCGGGCAAACCCTTTCATGGAGTTCGACCCCCAGATGTGCATCATCTGCACACGCTGCCAGCGCGCCTGCGACGAAAAGCGCCACACCAGCGCCATCACCCTCAGCGGCCGGGGCTGGGACACGCAAATCGCCTTCGGCGCCGGCGGCGCTATCCACGAAAGTAACTGCGACTTCAGCGGCACCTGCATCGACGTTTGCCCCACCGCTGCGTTGATGGAGCACCCCAACAAGTGGGTGGCGAAACCAGACGTTTGGACCACCACCACCTGCGACTCCTGCGCCGTCGGCTGCAGCATTAACCTGGGAGCCAAGGACGGAAAGGGCGTCATCGTCCGCCCCAACACAAGCGGCAACGCCTTCAGCGGGGACCAGATCTGCGTCCGCGGCCGCTACCACTACGACTCCCTCAAACCCCGCGAACGGCTCGGCAAGCATCTCGTCCGTCGCGGCGCCATCCAGGTGCCGCTATCGCTTGACGCGGCGATCTCCTCAGCCGCCCAACAGCTCAAGGCAGCCGCTACGAAGGGCAAGGTCGGCGTCCTCGTCGGCGCCACCGCGACGAACGAAGAAGCCTTTCTCGCGACGCGGATCGCCCAGGAAGCATTCAAGGGCAGCGCCGACAGCGCTCTTGGGCCGGTCATGCGCGCCACCAGGTCTGCCCTCGAAGCCCGCTTCGGCACGTGGCGCATGGCCACTGATATGACGCGGCTCCCGAAGGCGAAGGTCATCGTCGTCATCGCCGACGACCTTGAAGAGAGCCACAACGTCGCCAGCGTCCGGGTGAAGGATGCGTGTGTGCGGGAAAAGGCCTCGCTCATCGTCATTGGCGCGCTGCGCAGCGAATTGGTTGACTTCGCCCGCGTCTGGATTCGCCCGGACGGCGGCGAAGAAGGACTCGCCGCTGCCCACCTCGCCGACGCCCTTGGCGGCGCAGCACCTGCCAACGAGACGATCGCCGCCGCGGTCGAGATACTGCAGGACGCCCCGAAGGACCAGACCCTGGTGCTCTGCGCCCCGAACCCCGTCAGTCCGGCTATTGCAGGCTCAATGGCCGCTGGCGCCGCGAACCTTGCCATCGCGCTGTTCGGCGACGACGCTTCGAACAACCTCGCCATCCTCCCGCCTGCGGTGAATGTCCACGGCCTGCTCGATGTTGGCGTAGCCGTCGATGGCACGGCCAACCCGCTCGAAGGGCTGGCTGGCCTCCTGGTCGTCCGCGACGACGTCACCATGCGCCTTCCCGGCGCCGCCGCGGCGCTCGCGGGCATCGAGACGGTCGTCGTGCTCGACAGCGTGCTCAACGAGACGGCGAAACGGGCCAACGTGGTGATCGCCTCCAGCCGCCCGTATACCGCCACGGGCACGTACACCCAGATGGGCTTCCGCGTGCAGCGCCTCTCTCCCGCCCTCGAACCGGAAGGGGAGGCCGTCCCATGCTTCGCTGCCCTAACCGCACTTGGGAGCGCTCTCGGCCTCAGCCTTCCCCCCACCGCTGATGCGGCCCTCGGTGAAATGGTGAAGCTTAATGCCAGCTACCAACCGGCCCACGACCTCATCATTGGTGAAGGCGTCCGGCTCAGCATCGCCGCGAGCCCCAGGGCCACGCCGCTCCCGGTGGCGGCCATGACCACGGCCGACGGCATCCGCGTCATCACCGGCCGGGACCTCTACACCGCCGAGGACGCCGCCTCGCTCCGCCACCCGGAGGCTGAGAAGCTCCACCGCTACGACCGTATCCAGGTGAGCGAGGAAGACGCCGCCCGCCTCGGAATCCACGACGGCGACCGAATTGAAGTCGCCTCTGGTGGCGTCACCATTGCAGCTCCCGCCGCTGTGACCGAACGCGTGCCGGCCGGGCACGTCTACATCTCCAGCCTGCTCCAGGGCGGCGCGGTCGTGGACCTCTTCGCTGGCGATTCTCTGCCAGCGGTCAGGCTCGGCGTACCCGTCCTGGCGTAGTCATGCCGGAAATCCTGCCAAACGCGAAAAGAGCCCGCTGGCCAAAGCGGGCTCTTCTCATTCTGGGTCTGGCTACTCGACTGACTGGAGAGAGGTAGGAGAACCGGTGTCGATGTCAGACTGGCTGGCCCGTCAGGGCTCGGGACAGGCCCGCAGGGGAGGCCGCGGGCTGCCGTGTTGCCGGTGGCGCGCCTGTCGAGTGGCGCTTGCTCGCAATCCGGGATGGGAGCGTCGCAGCGGGCCGCTCACGCTGAATGCACCTTGCGGCGCGCAGGTGAGCGACGGTGGCGGGGGAGTATCTCCGCGACATTTCCCATCTCCTTCCAGCTCATCGTAGAGCGGCAGTGTGAAACCAGAAGGTTGGTTCCGTAAACGCTGTGCAAAATGTCGGGGATGACGGCTACTGCGCGCGCACCGAATGCTGCCCCGACGAGACGTGGGCAAAGGGATTCTCTCGCGTCACCATGACACGACCGCACGGGAGGAAGTCTGTAAAGTAACGGCGTCGCCCGGAGAGAACGCCAGGCTGGTTGTGTAGGAGGAGCCTCGATGCCGCACCCGAAGAGATCCGAGCCATCGGTTGCCGGCTGGCGGAGGCTCTACGAGGCCGCTCTCAAGTTCCGCGACCAGGCGCCGTGGTTGCGGTTCACGGATGCCGACCTCTTCTCCGTTGAAATGCCGGAAACGGGCGAGTCCGCGTACTGCGCGGTAATGGGGGCGGCGGGCCTGGAGTACGGTCTCCTCGCCCACCGGGGCCCGAGCGGCCTGCTCGCCTACTCGTTGATGGTGGAGGCGGCGGTGGACCGTGACGAGGTCCTGCTCATCCAGGACGGCGTCTCTTTCAGCCTCGTCGATAGGCAGTACCTTGATGACGCAGACCGGGCTGTGCACGCCCTCCTGGGCCTCCGGTTCAGAGGCAGGGGCGCGTGGCCGTTATTTCGCCGCCATCGCCCGAATCTTCTGCCGTCGCGCCTCGAGATCGGCGACGTTGAGTTTTTGGCGACGTGCCTGGAACAGACTTGCCTCCTGGCTGGAGACGCCAGCGCCGGGAGTCTCCCAATGGACGCCGGAGAAGGCCGGGTGGTCGTGCGACGACGGGACGGCAACGGCAGTTGGGAAACGGCAACGGTGAGCCTCCCGCCGCTGCATCTGGAAGTCGCGTTCGATCGAGCGCGCCTGGAGAGGGCTCGACGCCGTTTCAGACTGGTGGCGCAACATTGGGAGGTCCGGCTCCTGGCGCTCGTGCCCCTCGCTGGCGAGAAAGGCGAACCTGCCTTCTGGGGCCGGATGCTGCTTTGCGTGGATCGCGAAAGCGGGTTCATCCTTCCCTGTAACGTCCTCGACCCGGCGGACAGTGTGCAGGATGCGTTCCTCGGTGCGATTGAGGGTGCGGGCATCATCCCCGAGACGCTATCGCTCACCAGCCTCTTGCTGGAGCAGCAGCTTCGCCCCGTCGCCGCGGCATTGGAGATAAAGCTGCAACTGGTGGCGAAGCTCCCCGAGCTGGACGCGGCCGCCACTGCTCTAAAGACACGGTTTGGCTGAGGCGATCGTACGCGAGCCCGACGCGCCACCAAACGGTCGCGTCCCGGCGGGGACGATGCGCGTGCTAAGATCAACGCCCATGACCGCCAGGCAGGTAGTTCGAGACGACAGGCCGGAGACGAACATGAGCCGTCTGGCCCAGCGGTGCAGGGCCGCCGCGGAGGAAGAGGGCGTCCAGGCCCGCGCCCTGTTTTGGCGCGGCAAGAGCGAATCCGAGCGGTCGGCGGCCTTCGTGGGACTGATGCGGATGTCTGACTACGCGGCCCGTCACCGGCCTCGGCCCTACGAAAAGAGCCCGCTGGACTTCCCTCGATTCTCATCAACGGGCCAGCACGATGCCGCTCCCTGATCGCGGCTTGCTGCCCGATCAGAAGGTCGCCCAGTTGGCGGTCCTGTTTGAGCATGCCGGTATCCCTCATGCCTTCGGCGGGGCCATGGCCCTGGTCTATTGGAGCGAACCCCGCGGGACCGTTGACATTGACATCAACGTCTTTCTCCCGGCCATGGAATACGCCCGTGTGTTTTCGACCTTGAACGGCCACGGGATCGCGACAACACCCGAAATGGAAAAGGAAGCGATCGGCCGGGAGCAGGTGCGCATCGACTGGGGCGGGACGCCGATCGACCTGTTCTTCGCCTATGACCGGTTCCACGACTCCTGCAATGAACGGTCCGTCGTTGTCGATTTCTACGGCCAGCCCATTCGCGTGCTCGCAGCGGAAGACATCGTGATATTCAAGGCGCTTTACAACCGCCCGAAGGACTGGCCCGACATCGAGCAGCTTCTGGCTGTCCAGGGGCCAGCGTTCGACGCCGGGTACGTTCGCGACTGGATTGGCCGGATGCTCCCCGCCGCTGACTCAGCGCGGAACCGGCTGGAGACGCTCCTGAGCCAGTACTCCGGCACTCCTCAGTAATGGTCCCGGAGAGTCTCCCGAATCCCGTAGGCGCAGCCATCCTTCCCGGCGCACCAGATTCTTGCCCCGCTATACTGCGGGGGCCGTGGTTAACAGCGCCTTCCTGTCGCAGAGCTACGACTCGTATGCCCGGATCGAGGAACAGTTCAACGACGCGCTGGACCGGAGCCTCGATCCTCGTGGGCCTGACATGCTCTTCGACCTGGTCGCCGAACTCGCCTTGCAGCCCGGCGCCGTAGCGCTCGACGTTGGCTGCGGGGAAGGACGGCACGCGATCGAACTGGCCAAGCGCTTCGAGCTGAGCGTCCTGGGCATAGATCCCGTACCGCGCCACATCGGGATCGCGACGCAGGACCTCGAACGGGAATCCGCTGCCAGTCCCGGCCTGGGGAGTGCGATCGGCTTCGAGTTGGGCTCGGCCGAGAAGTTGCCGGTCAAGGAAGCATCAGTGGATCTGGTCTGGTGCCGCGACGTCCTCGTTCACATCGAGGATCTTGACACGGCGTATGCCGAGTTTCGCCGCGTCCTCAAGCCCGGCGGACGTGCGTTGGTGTACCAGATGTTCGCCACAGACCGGCTGGAACCGCGCGAAGCCTCATGGCTCCTGCCGACGATGGGGTGCGTCCCGGCGAACATGCAGCCCGATTACACGGAGGCCGCGATCCAGGCAGCCGGGTTGCAGATCGACAGGTGCATCGTCCTCGGCACGGAATGGGGGGAGCACGGCCAGGAAAGCACAGGCAAGGGAGGCCGCAAACTGCTCCATTCCGCCCGGCTCCTGCGTGATCCCAATCGCTACATCCAGCAGTACGGTCGCGAGAACTACGACATCGCGCTGGGCGACTGTCTGTGGCACATCTACCGGCTCATCGGCAAGCTGAGCGACCATGTCTATGTGTTGTCACCACGCCAGCCGTGCCTCACGTAGTCGAATCAAGCGGCGACGGGTCGGTTCGGATGCGGCAGGCCACTCGCACCTGTTTTCGAACACACCGAGGCGGTGCGGTTTGGAGCGCGAAGGCCGCCTCGAGGTGTGACGCTACCCGGGGGTCGCCTCCGCGTCGTCGCTGGCCCGTGTAAACTACCGGAAATGCAAGCCACTCCGGATCGCGTTCTCGAGGAGATGACCCGCCGAATTGTCGATCGGTTCGAGCCGGAAAAAGTCGTGCTGTTCGGCTCGCGCGCTCGTGGCGATTCCCGCCCCGACAGCGACTATGACCTTCTTGTGGTCCTCAAGACCTGCTCGAGCCGCCGGCGCATGGCGGTGGATCTCCGGAGCGAGCTCGCGGATCTCCCCGCTGGCAAAGACGTTCTCGTGGCCGAATCGTCAGAGGTCGAAGGCGATTCGGCCCACTGGCCGCTCATGATCCGGTCGGCGCTTCGGGAAGGCCGAGTCCTTTATGAGCGAAGATGACGGGATCAGCGGTCCATATGCAGAGGCATCACGCTGGTTCCGTTTCGCCGAGGAGGACCTGCGCACCGCGCTCGCGTGCCTGCACGACAGCGACGTGCCGCCCCGGCAGGCTTGCTACTTCGCTCAGCAAGCGGCCGAGAAGGCGCTCAAAGGCTGCCTGATCGCTTGCGGAACAGACTACCCACGCAGTCACGACCTCGACTATCTTCGCAACCTATTGCCGCCAACCTGGCGCATTCACGCGATTCACCCCGTCCTGGCCGAGCTCACCGAGTGGCTGGTGGAAGCCCGATATCCGGGCGATTGGCCCGATCCAACTGAAGCAGAAGCGCGCTCGGCAATCGAGATGGCGAGCGCAGTGTTGATTGCGCTCCGCGCCGACCTGGCTGAACTGATCTGAGCAACATCAGGCAGGGTCGATCTCACAGGTTGTGACAGACGAGTCATTGGTAGCGCATAGGGGATTCGAACCCCTGATCTCCGCCTTGAAAGGGCGGCGTCCTGGGCCTCTAGACGAATGCGCCCCGGTACCGCATCGAAGCGTAGCATGACCTTCCCGGTACGATCACGCCGCTCAGAGGCCCTGGTTGAAAGCCGCGAAGCTGAAATACTCGTTCAGCCCCGTCAACCGGCCCGTGATCAGGAGGACACCGACGCTGATGATCATGAGTCCGCTCGCCACCTCGAGGGTCCCGGAGTAGCGCTGGATCCGGCGGAGGGTGGGCGTGATATCGGAAAGCGCGAGCCCGGCGATGAGGAAGGGGATGCTCAGGCCCGCCGAGTAGGCAACCAGCAGGTAGGCCCCGCGCCACGGGTCGCTTTCCGACCCCACACCCGCGAGTGTCAGGATGCTGGCGAGAATGGGGCCGATGCAGGGCGTCCAGCCGAGGCCGAACGCGCCTCCCACGAGCGCGGACTTCGTGTAGCCCACCTCCCGCTTGGCGCCTACGTTGACTTCGAACGTGCGCGAGAAGAGCTTGAGTTGCAGGTAGCCCGCGAACCTGAGCCAGACCAGCGTCAGCACACCGCCAAGCTCCAGCAGCCTCACGCGGTTTCCCTGGAGGTGCGCGAGGTCCGCCAGAAAGGCGTACACGCCGGTGAGGACCAGGAGCAGCAAAGCCGAGCGCAGGGGGCTCTGGCGGCCGCGCGGAGGGATAATCAGGATGCCCATGGCGACCAGGATCGCCCCGGATATTTCGCCGAGCTGGCGCTGGTTGTCCGTGAGGAAGTAGGAACCAAGCAGCCCGGCAGCCGTCCCCAGGGAGATAAACACAAGCGAAAACGCGCTCACGAAAACGACGGCGTGCGTGAAGGTGACGCGGCGGTCCGAAACGATGCGCCCGCGCTCAACGCTCGCCCCCGAAAGATGTGTGAGGTAGATGGGCACCATCGGCAGCACGCAGGGAGACACGAAAGACAGCACCCCGGCCGAAAACGCGAGCAGTGGGCCGCCCGGGCCGTCGAGTGAAAAGCTGCTGCTGCTCAGGGGGCCAACGGCAAACGCTACGATAGGGATGAGCGCCAGCACACCGAAGGTCGTATACAACAACGCCCGTGAATTGACCTGGTGCCCGAACATGCGCTGTGTGGCCATGGAGCCGCGCCTATCCATCCTTGCCCGAATGGGGCTTCATCTATTCTAACGGGCGTGCGGCGTACGGACGTGAAGTGCTTCCTACCGGAAGGGGTTGCCTTCCGGTGGAAGACCCGCCAGATTCTCCTCAATCCCGAGCAGCCTCCTGCGCGCCGCCTCGTACTTCTCCTTCGCGCGCGCTTCACGGTTCAGAAGGCCCTTGATCTGGTCTGGTGTGATCGGCTCGCCATCCAGGAGCACACGGTGGACGTGGTCCAGTTGCCTTCTCCACGCTTCCCAGGCTTCGCGGTAGGCTGTTGCCGTTGATTCATCCACGAACGCCATCGCCCCTTCCCCGGGTGGGTCTCGCATCGCGGCTACATGGCACAGCCGCCGCGACGGCCAGTGACAGAACGAGCAGGGACTCTGCCCTGCTCGAAAGAACTGTCCTGGTAGCGCATAGGGGATTCGAACCCCTGATCTCCGCCTTGAGAGGGCGGTGTCCTGGGCCGCTAGACGAATGCGCCGCGACCGTCAGGATAGCGCAGCGCCAGATTACGGGGCAAGGAACGCGCCAATGCTGAAGCCCCATTGGGCCGCCCTCGTCCTGGCCGCGATCGTTGCGACCGTGGGTCTCTCCGCGGCAATGGGCTGTTCCGGCGGCAGTGACCCAGCCGATTCTGGCGCCCTCACATCGGCGCTCGCAGCAACCGGGCCCGCCTCGCCCGAGTTGCTGGAGATACTGGACCAGGTCGCGGACCTGCGCGGGCTCCCTCCGCCCAAATCCGTCCGCTTCGGCGTTGTAAAGCGGGAAGCGTTTCCCGCTCTCCTCGATGCGCTCCTGACGGACAGCGACCGCGAAGGCTTCGCGAAGACGACGACGCTCTACCGGCTGTTGGGCCACCTGGGGCGGGACCAGGACTACCTTTCGGTGTACCGCGCGCTCGCCTCCCAGGCGGCCATCGGGCTCTATTCGCCAGATCACGACACCCTGTGGGTCATCGATGATCGCCCGGGTTCCACCTTCAGGTTGGACGAGATGCCGCCCGAGGCGAGGGCCGCCCTCGCCCACGAGCTTGCCCACGCCGTCCAGGATGCGAATTTCCCACTGGCCGACCTCAAGCGCGCCACCGGGGATGACCTGGATGCCAGCCTGGCGCTCGCTTCGCTCATCGAAGGCGACGCCGTAGCCAGCCAGGCCCTGTACACGGCGCGCTATCTCTCGGCCACGCGCCCCGCCCTTGGCATCGTCCTTGGCCAGGGGGCAACGCCGCCCGGCGTCCCGCCATCCATCGCCCGCGAACTGTTCTTCCCGTATACCAGCGGGAGCGAATGGGTCCAGGCAGAGATCGCCGGCGGGGGGCCCGGCGCCACCGACAGACTCTTCCGGGACCCGCCCCGGACCACAGCGAGCATCCTTCACCCTGAGCGCCGAGGGGAGTCCTCCACCCCCGTGCAGGCAACGCTGCCGGACCTTGCGGCCCCCCTTGGCGAAGGATGGGAACGCGAGTCCGGCGGCGGCTTTGGCGAGTTTCAGCTTCGAAACTACCTCCAGCTGCGCTTGCCCGGGATCCCTGCCGCCACCGCGGCGGCCGGCTGGGTTGGTGACCGTTATGACGTGTACAAACGCGGAAACGAAAGCGTCGCCGTCATCAGGCTGACGTTTTCGGATGATGGCCAGGCCGCCGAGTTCGCGGCCGCCCACGACGCGTTCCTCGCCACCGGCAGCTCCGTCCGTTCGCTGAAGGACGGGCTGGCGGTTACGGCCTCCGCCGCCGGTCCCACGACCGTTTCGTTCCCGAGGAGCGGTCCGCAAATCACGTTCGTCATCGGATCCAGCGAAGCAGTCGCCATTCGCGCCGCAGCGCTTCTGCGCGGCGGTTAGCTTGCCATGGCCACCGGCCGGCAATGCTCACAGGGGACAAGTCCCGCCGCCAGCGCTGCCTCCGCCGTCCGGAAGGCGATGCGGCTCTCGGGGGGCACGGTACCGAGTGTTTCGCACACGGCAAGACAGAAGCTGCCGCTCGCGCTGTCGCCAATGAACGCAATCCTGGCGTGGGCGATGGCTGCCAGGCCTTCCACGTCACAACCTTCCCAGCGGAGCACGCGCGCCTTGGTTTCCGCGCCACCGGCGGCCGAATACTGCCCGAGAGCCCAGTCGGACCGCACGACCCGGTGGCAGGGGACGACAAGTGGCACGGGATTGTGCCCGAGGGCTGTACCCGCGGCCCGCACCGCCCCGGGCGAACCCGCCTCCCGCGCAACCCACGCGTAGGGTCGCACTTCGCCACGCGGGATCCGGGCCGTAGCCTTCAGAATAGCCCGCTGGAACGGCGCCAGCTCATCGAGGTAGGCGAGAAGGTCGCCCCGCCGCGCCCCGCCGAGGACTTGCCGCACCTCCGTGACGATCCGCTCCGACGCTCCGTGGGCCGGTTCAAACCCGAACGTCCGGGCCGCCTGCTCCTCGAACGTGTCCGGCGCATTGGTCACGAGATGCACGAGGACGCCGTCGTGCACGACGCGAATCTGTCCGACAGGTAGCTCCAGGTCGAACCAGCGCAAATGGCGGTTCAAGCGCGCGTGGCGCGCCCGGAGGGCGTTTCGCGTCTCCCGCAGAAACGCGGGCGACGGCGCATCCGCAAGCAGGGCCTGTTCCGCTTCGGAAAGCGGCAGTTCTTCAACCGGCATCTCAGGGATTTCGGACATAGCCGTTCTCCTTCAGGAGTTCGCGAAGGCGGTTCACCGCCCGGTAGGACAGTTGCTTGACGGCGGCTTCGGATCGGCCCATCTCCGCCGCCACCTGCCTGCATGTCCATTCGTGGCCGTAGCGCAAGACGAGCACCGTCCGCTGGTCGTCACCGAGCATGCCCAGGGCCGCCTGGAGTTCGCTGCGTTCTTCCGCATGGACGAGCGCCTCGCCGAGCCAGCCGTCCACAGGCACGTCGTGGTCCAGGAGCGGCGTTTCTCTCCGGCTCCGCCGCCCGCCGTCGATGGCCAGGTTGCGGGCAATCGTAAAGAGCCAGGCGTGAAACGGACGCCCCTGGTCCCTGTAGACGGGCAGCCGGTCGATCGCGCGGCGGTAGGTCTCCGCCACCACGTCTTCCGCCCGCGGATGGTCGTGCACCAGAGAATAGGCGAAGCGGTACACCAGCGGCGCCGTCCGTTCGTACAACCGCGCGAAGGCATCCGGGTCCGACCGCGCGGCGGCCACGAGTTCCGATTCGTCCACCACGGAAGGGTAACGCCGCGAGAGCCGTGGGGTAACGCCGCGCGGACCAACAGGCGGAGGCGTCGCTCGCCTCCACCGGCGGTCGTCAGGCCGCCTTAAGTTTGGGGTTCCGGCTGATATGCCGGGGAGAGCCGGTGCCGACTATCGTGATGCGCGCTATCAGTCGCCTTGCCGCAGGCCAACCACCACTGTAGCGTTCGGCAGGAAAGGCCCCTTCGGAGCATGGGCTCCCCGGGGACGCGCGAAGGAGTCCACATGGCACAGTTCAAGCACTCCTACCTGGAGTACGCCGAAGACCCGTTCCACGACGACCCGTTTTCGCAGGACCCCTCGCTCCAGCCAATCGTCACGCCAATCTGGCGGGAATCGCTCTTCGGCTTCGATTGGCTCGCCCTCCGCGCCTCTCCCGTGTACTACGGGTGCAATGTGCCGCGCGGAAACGGGGAGCCCGTCGTCGTCGTCCCCGGCTTTCTCGCCTCGGATGCCTCGCTGATCGAACTGCATGCCTGGCTTGCCCGGATCGGCTACCGGCCGTACTTCTCCAACGTGGGGCGCAACGCCGACTGCCCGAACCACATCGCCGGGAAGCTGCTGGAAACCGTTAAGCGCGCGCACCGGGAAACGGGCCAGCGCGTGCGGCTTATCGGCCACAGCCTCGGCGGCATGCTTTCTCGCAGCGTCGCCCTCGACTTCCCCGAGTACGTCAACCTCGTTATCTCCATGGGATCGCCTTTTCGCGACGCCGTCCGCGCACATCCATCGCTCATCGCGGCTACGGATTCGCTGCGCCGCTCACGCGGGTCTGCGAATAACATCAAGCCTTCATGCTTCAGCGGCCATTGCACCTGCAACTTCGTCAAGAACATGCTCGCGCCCGAAGCGTACACAGTGGCCCACTACGCGATCTACTCGAAGAGCGATGGCGTGGTCGACTGGGAGTCCTGCATCGAAGAGGACCCGGAACTCAACAGCGAAGTGAACTGCACGCACATTGGCATGGCCTTTCATCCGGCCGTCTACCGGGTGCTTGCCGCCCGGCTCCGCGAAGCCGCCTGAGATCACCCCTGCCGAGTCGCAGCGAAAAGGCCACCCGCAGCGGGTGGCCTTTCGACTTGGTGGTCCCTGGACCGGACTAGACGGCGGCCTTTTCGGCCTTCTTCTTGGTTTCGCTGGCCTTCGTCTGCATCGCTTCGGCTCCGCGACGGAACATGTCGGCGACGGGATTCGCGGTTGCGAAGCTCTTGGCGGCAGCGATGGCGGCCTGGGTGGTCTCCTTGTTCGCTTCGACAAGCTTCTCAACGGTCGCGCGGGCTTCCGTACCGGCGCCAAGCGCCTCCTGGTAGGCGACCTGCGTGAACGTGAGGGCGCGGCCCTGGGCGGCGGTCGTCGCTTCCAGGACAGCGGTGTAGAACTGGCCGAGGTCGGCCGGTTCGCCCGCGAGCTTCTTGCCGAGTTCAAGCGCTTCGCGCTGCCCCCTGGCAACGTCGGCGACGAACTGCTGGGTCACCTTGAGGCCGCGCTCATTGGCGCGGGCGACGGCGTCCGTCAGGATGTCGTAGCTGGCGATGAGGGCGTCGTAATACTTCTGGACCTGTTCGTTGGCAGCCATAGTGAGTGAGTTCCTTCCGCGGGCTGGAGAATGTGGGTTGCCCGTCGATAGATGCAGTATGCACTTAGGTGCACGGGCTTGTCAACACTTTGTTCATAGGTGCATAATGCATCTACAAAGGAGCCCAACCCCCATGGCCGACGCCGACGCCCGGCCTCGCCTCCACGGCGAGCTGCTCTCCACCAGCCTGCTGGCCTTCCTCAAGAACTGGAACGCCTACGGCTACCAGCTCTCTCAACGCCTGGCAGAAGCCGGCATGCCCGACTTCGACAGCGGTACTGTGTATCGCACGCTTCGCCAACTGGAGAAGACCGGCATGGTTTCCTCGTTCTGGGATACCTCCGAAAGTGGACCAGCACGGCGCATGTACAGCCTGACAAAGGCCGGCGAGGTCTTTTTGTCCGGCTGGATCGAAACGCTCCAAAACTACCAGTCGATCCTCCAGCAGGCCCTCGCCGGCCTGGCGCCCAGCGTGCCCGGCTCCACCGCGGGCCCCGACGAGACGCGGTAAAGTCCCAACTCACCAGACAAGGACGGTTGATTCCATGGCTCCAGGCAAAACGCAGGCGGACCCTCTCGAGATGTGGCGGGAGTGGGTCGGCAACTCCGAGCGGCAGTGGAACGCATTCCTCAACAACGCCATGGCCACGCACGAATTCAGCCAAACCCTCGGCCGGCTGATGGATGTTTACCTGAACATGCAGAAGAGCATGAACGACGTGATGGGCCGCTACTTCACCGCGCTGAACATCCCCACCCGCAGCGACGTCGTCGCCCTCGGCGAGCGGTTGACGCTGATCGAGGAGCGGCTCGGGAACATCGAATCGGCACTGGCGCCTCGGCCTTCGGATCCGGCCCTCACGGGGATCCCCGCGGCGCTCAGCCCGCCGAGGACCAGGAAGCCGCCCGCTCGCTGACCACCCATGAATCTCCGCCTGGCGAATGCGGGCATCGAGACTCAACCCACGGCGGGAAATGCTCAGCCCTAATGCGGCCTTAACGTCCGCCCCCTACCCTAGGCTTGCACTGTTAACTTCTCGGCGAGGTGGCCCCGTGACCCAGGCTCCGGCCAGTGACCCCACGATTGAAGAACGCGTCCGTCTCGAAATCGAACGCACGATCCAGCGCAGCATCAAGGGCCTCGAGTACGTCGCTTCGGGCGACCCCGCGGTCGGCCTCACGCCCAAAGACGTCATCTACTCGCGAGGCACGCTGAAGCTTTATCACTACCGGCCGATGGCGGATGAGGTCTACCGTGTCCCCGTCCTTCTCGTTATGTCGCTCGTCAGCAAGCCCTACATCCTCGACCTTACTCCGGGGCAGAGCCTTGTGGAGTTCCTCCTCAAGCGCGGCTTCGATGTCTTCATGATCGATTGGGGCGCACCACGCACGGAGGACAAGCGGCTCCGCCTCGAAGACTACGTGCTGGACTTCATCCCCGATTGCATCGCCAGGGTCCGGGAGACTTCGGGCGAGCCGGATGTTTCGGTCGTCGGCTACTGCATGGGCGGAATTCTGGCCTCCATGTACGCATCGCTCCACCCGGACGGACCAACGAAGAACCTGGTCTGCTTCACCACGCCGGTGAACATGGACGGCATGACGCTCATGAGGCAGTGGTGCGACCGCCGCTATTTCGATGTCGACAGGATTGTCGATACCCTCGGAAACGTCCCGCCGGAGCTCTTGTCCGCGTCGTTCGACATGCTCCGGCCGATCTCCCAGGCAGTGGGGCGCATTCGCCTCTGGGACAACATGTGGAACGACGAGTTCGTGAAGTCGCACCGGATGTTTGACCGCTGGGCGAACGACCAGATCCCGTTTCCGGGCGAATGCTTCCGCCAGACCACCAGGGAACTAATGTGGGAGAACAAGCTCTACAAGGGCCGCTTTGAATTGGCCGGCCGGCGCGTGGACCTGGGCACGATCCGCGTGCCCTTCCTCCACGTAATGGCGGAACACGACCACATCGTCCCCTACGAGGCCGCGCGCGTCCTTGTCCCCATGGTTGGCAGCGAGGACAAGCGCGAACTGGTCATTAAGGGGGGCCATGTGAGCCTTGTTGCAGGCGGAAACGCCATTTATCGTCTCTGGCCACAGCTCGATTCATGGCTCGCGGAGCGCTCAGTATGACAACGGAAGCCGTTCGCACGTATCCAGATACCCGCAAGGTCGGCACCCGGACGATCACCCTGCGCTACATGGACGCCGGTGACAAGCCGGCCATGCTGGCCTTCGCCCGGGCGCTTCCCGAACACGACCTCCTGTTCCTTCGCAGAGACATCACCCAGGAACCCGCCGTCGATAGCTGGCTGCGGGACATCGAGGCTGGCCTCATCACGACGGTGCTGGCAATCAGCGACGGCGAGATCGTGGGTTACGGGACCATCCATCGCAACGACCTGCGCTGGTCGGCGCATGTCGCCGAGTTGCGCGTGATGGTCGCGGAGTCGATGCGGGGCAAGGGACTCGGCCGCATCCTCACCCAGGAAGCGTTCGCGATCGCCCTCGCCTCCGGGATCGAGAAGATCGAAGCGCGGATGACGCTGGACCAGAAGGGGGCAATCTCCACGTTCGAAGGGCTCGGCTTCCGGCCCGAAGCGCTCCTGCGCGACCAGGTGAAGGACCGTGAGGGGAACAAGCACGACATGCTTATCCTCACCCACGAAGTCGCCCGCTTCGAATCGGCAATGCACGCCTACGGCGTCGCTGAGGCGTTCGGAGCGTAGTCAGGCAACGCGTTCCGCGAGGACAACGGTGCGCGCCGGATAACCGTCGGCGCCCGGGGGGCCGCTGCACGTCATCAAGGTGATGCTCTCCCTGCCTTCGCGCCCGAAGAGGATGGCCCCCATGTCGATCGCCGCGAGGTTGTAGTCGATGGTGGAGGTGACGCGATAGCGGTGCCGCGAGCCATCGGAAAGCGCGACTTCGACCTCGTCGCCCCCCACGAGCGTGGAGAGCCTGTTAAACACTCCCGGGAGCCCGCCATATTCGAAATGGGCGGCGAAGAACGTGGAGCCGCCCTGGCCCGGCAGGGAGTTGTAGGCGGGGTTCCAGCCCACGTGGCGCGCATCCTGGGGCACGTCCAGCCGCCCGAATGCGTCCAGCCCGAAACGGGCTACCGGCGCCTCAGTGATCTTTAACCGGGGGATGCTGAGCGACACGATGTCTGTCCCCTCCACCGCGGGGGGCGGCACCGGCTTCCCCTCATCCCTGCCGTACCGTTCGATCGAACGCTCGACCTCGGCAATGAAGCGGTCGTCAACCGGGGCGGCGAGGCCGGTGCTCGTGTCCCGGCCGATGTAGCGCAACTGGTCGGCCAAAGTCGGACGAGGCCCCTCGGCGCGGACATGAACCGCCTGCGTCCAGGTCAGGACGGCAGCGAGCAGCAGCCCGGGGATGACGGCAGAGAGTATCCAACGGCGCATCGTCCCCAGTGTAATCGGCAGAAAGAAAGCTCGCGTCCAGAGGCTCATGAGCTGCGCTGGTTCACGATCAGAGCGTGGACCACCCGCCTGGCTGCTATGCCTCGGTGATCGTTACCTTCGTCATCTTCACCGGCTCCTTAGGGCGATCCTGCGCACCCTTGGGTGCCGTGGCGATCGCGTCGAGCACATCCTCGCCGGCCGTGAGCCTGCCAAAGATCGTGTAGCTCGGCGGCAGACCGTAGTCCGCGTGCATGATGAAGAACTGGCTCCCATTCGTGTTCGGGCCCGCGTTGGCCATCGCCAGCGTGCCTCGCGTGTACTTCTTGCTGACCGGCTCATCCTTGAACCTGTAGCCGGGTCCGCCACTGCCCGACCCGGTAGGGTCCCCGCCCTGGATCATGAAGCCCGGGATAACGCGGTGAAAGATCACGTCCTCGTAGTAGCCGTCGCGGGCGAGGAAGACGAAATTGTTGACCGTATTGGGGGCGTCTTCGGGGAAGAACTCCACGGACATCGTGCCTGCCGTGGTTTCGATGCTGGCCGTGTACGTCTTCGCGGGGTCGATTGAAAGGGCTGGTGCGCCACTGTATTGCTTCATCGTTGCTCCGGTAGAAAGGTTGAGCGTTCAGCGTACCGCAGCCGCGGCCTTCACACTCGCTGCTCACGTACGCCCTGCGGCACAAGCGAGTCGTTCACGCTGCCGAGCCATTCACGCACCCACGGTTGTTCGCCGAGTTTCGGCAGCCCACGGATGATATCGCGGGTGTGCGTCGGTTCGTGAATCGCGATTCCCCAGATCAGCCCGCCGAAGCGAACCCGCGTCGGAGCCAGTCCCAGCGACTTACGGTCCCCTCCGTAGGGGATAACTGCATCCAGTTGCTCGTCGCTGAAGCGCGCGATTGCCGCCGCCAGCCGTCCGCGGTGGACGGCCGCCTCGCCCAGGAGCGCCTCAATGGCCACGCCGTGGCGGGCAATGACCGCGGCGTCGTTCCACTCGTCGATGTCGAACGGCGCGGGGATGGCAACGTCCGGCAGCGGCGCATTCAGCCCGGCCATCGCACTGAAACTCGGGGCGATTAGCCCGTCGATCGTGCAGAGATGGGCAACATAGTCCTTGACGGACCAGTGCGAGTCCGGGATACCGGTAGTCAACTCATCGCTGGTCAACGTCCGGCACAGGTGCTCGAACTGCACGCGATGGCGGGCGAATTCGTCGAGGATGAGGCTGACGCGGGGACTGGTCATACGGGCACCCCCTGAACGGCCAACTCTACAGGGCCTGCCGAAAGCGCGTTCAGGTTGCCGCCCACCGCTCCGAGCCGTGACAATGAACCCCTGTGATGGCCCTGGCGGAATTCAGGGGCAAGGGTTGGTTGGCCGTCCGGACTTTCGGATTTCGACACGTGGCCGCGAGACATTGGCGCGGCTTTCAAGAGCAAGAGGTGAAGTTGTGAGCCAATTCCAAAAGAAAATGCAGAAGCTACAGCGCCGTGAGGGGCCCGGAATTGGCTTCGGCGCCGCGGTGCGCGAACAGCCCCGGGCGATGCTGCTGGCGGCGATGGCAACGTCCGCTGCCGACGTGAGAGCAGCGCTCGACGCTGGCGCGGACGCCGTCATTCTGCGGGCCACGGCGGAGTCCGCGCTCTCACAGCTCGATGGCCTCGCTTCGGACAAGGTCTCCGTCGGCGTGATCACCGACGCGCTGAGCGAGGCCTCCGCGGCCGCGCTGGCAAAGGCGGGCTGCGATTTCGTCATCAGCACGCTGGAACAGACCGAGTCCGCCGCCGTGGACACCGAGCGCATGGGCCACATCCTGGTCGCGGACGAAGGCGCCGAGGACAACACCCTGCGCGCCCTGGCGCCGCTTGGCCTGGATGCGCTGTACGTCGAACGGAAAGCTGGCGGGGTAATGCTTGCCCATCAGCTTGGCCTCGTGCGCCTCGCCTCTTTTTCTTCCACTCCGCTGCTCGTCACGGTCGACCCGGGCGCGAGCGTCGCGGAACTGCGCGTCCTGCGGGACTCAGGCGTGGGCGGCGTCGCCGCTCCCCTGGGCACGACGAGCGAGCAGTTGAAGACCCTCATCGAGACTCTGAAAGCCGTCCCGCCGCCGAAGAAGTCCCGCCGCGAAGGCGCCGACATGGCGATCGTGCCAAGCCCCGCCGCCCGCCCCGCCGAAGAAGAAGATGACGGGGACGAAGACGACGACTAGCGCCAGCAGTGACGAGTATCCTCCTCTCCCGCGGAGGGCACTCATGCGCTGGTATGCCGGAAACGGCCGCCATGCGCTCCCCTGGCGTCTCACGCGCGAGCCGTACGCCGTCCTCGTCTCCGAGGTGATGTTGCAGCAAACACAGGTGGATCGTGTCCTGCTGCGCTACCAGGCGTGGCTCCAGCGGTGGCCCACTGCTGCCGCCCTGGCCGGCGCGAGCCTTGCGGATGTCATCCGCGAGTGGGGCGGGCTTGGCTACAACCGCCGCGCGGTGAACCTCCACCGGGCCGCCCGGGTGATAGCCGCGCAGGGCTTCCCCACCACGGTCGCGGGCCTGCGCTGCCTTCCTGGCGTGGGGACGTATACCGCCGCGGCCGTCGCCAGCTTCGCGTTCAACGAACACGTCGCCGTGGCCGACACGAATATCGCCCGCTGCATCGCGCGGGTCCTGCTTGGGCAGCCGTCCCAGCGGGGCGTCTCCCCGAAAGTGATCGCCGCCGCGGGTAGTGCCATGCTTCCACGCGAGGACTCGCGCAGCCACAACCTGGCACTGATGGACCTGGGCGCGATCGTTTGCCAGGCGAAGGTCCCGCGCTGCGGCGAGTGTCCGCTGCGCGCTGTCTGCGAGTGGCGACGCGCCGGATTCCCGGCTGACGAAGCGGCGAGGAAGCCCGCGCCACGGTTCGAGGACTCAGCCCGGTTCGCGCGAGGCAGGATCGTGGATGCGCTGCGGGCGACGCAGCAGCTTTCGACGCGCGAAATCGTGGACGTCCTCCCACCGTCACACCACCAGCCCCTTGATCGGTACCTGGCGTCCCTTGAGCGCGACGGCCTCGTCGCCCGCACGCCGTCAGGCGATTGGGCGCTCCCGGCAGCGAGCGAAATCACTACGGCAGGATGAGCATCGCGTCGCCGAAGCTGTAAAAGCGGTACCCTTCCGTCACCGCCTGGCGATACGCCTCCAGCACGAACTCCTGGCCGGCAAACGCGCATACGAGCATCAGCAGCGTCGAGCGCGGCAGGTGAAAGTTCGTAATCATCACGTCTACCACGTTGAACGTGTCGCCGGGGAGAATCCTGAGCATGGTCCAGCCTTCGTAGGCCCGGACTTCTCCGAGTTCGCGTGCCACGTGCTCAAGCGTCCGCACGACGGTTGTGCCCACGGCGGCCACGCGCCGGCCGGTCTGGCGCGCTTCGCTGATCGCCGCGGCCGAAGAAGGCGGCACCGAAACGTGCTCCGCGTGGAGGACATGGTCGCGTGGGTCATCCACGGTTACGGGCTTGAACGTCCCCGGGCCAACATCGAGGCTCACCGCCACGTGGCCGATTCCTCGCTCTTCCAGCGTCCGCAAGAGCGGGGGCGTGAAATGGAGTCCGGCCGTGGGGGCCGCTGCGCTGCGTGGATCCCGTGCATACACCGTCTGATACCGCGCGGGGTCTCCGTGGTAGCGCTTGATGTAGGGCGGAAGGGGCACCGCGCCAACGCTCGCGGGGTCGAAGGTCCGCTCGAATTCGAGGGTTACGACGCCTTCCTCCCTGCCGGCGACGACAGCCGCCAGCGGGCCGTCGGCCGATTCGAACACGAACCCCCGGCCGGGGATGGCCTGGCGGGCCGGACGGAACAGCACCTCCCAGCGCAGGTCCGTCCAGGGGCGCACCAGGAGTGCTTCCACGCGGCCGCCAGTCTCCGGGCGGACCCCGGAGAGCCGGGCGGCCATCACCCGCGTGTCGTTCACGACCAGCAAGTCACCTCGCCGAAGAAGGCCCGGAAGGTCGTCGAAGCGGTGATGTTCAACGGTCTGGGCTCCTCGCCGAAGGACCATCAGCCGCGCCGAATCGCGAGGTTCGGCTGGCTCCTGGGCCACCAGCCCCGCTGGCAGGTCAAAGTCGAAATCCGCTGTGCGCATCCCTTGCAGCATTGCTTCTTTAGGGGCATGGGTCTACGGTGAAACGCCGTAAGGAGGGCGCCAATGGCATCCGCGAACGGCTCATCGACCCGGCATTTCGTGCGCGAACGCACCTCCGAAGTGACGGCCAACCATGCCGAGGTGACGAGAAGCGCGGTCCGCTTTCTTGATGCCGACCAGGCACGGCTGGAACGGGCCGCGGTCCAGCGGCTGCGGGCGAACCAGGTGGAGATCAGCAACGGCGCGGTCGGATTCGCCCGGTTTGAACAGGGCACGATCCGCCAGAGCAACGCCGGGATTGTGGTGGCACGCTCCGTAGCCCTGGACGAAGTCCACGTGGGTATCCTCGCTGCGCCCGTCGTTAGAGGGGATGTGCACACCTGGCTGGACCTTCGCTCCGCCGTCGCTATCGGGTTTGGGATGGTATTGGGGAAGGCAGCGATTGCCGCCGCCCGCGCATTG
The DNA here is from genome assembly GCA_013822275.1 of Anaerolinea sp. Lineage (GTDB taxonomy): Bacteria > Chloroflexota > Dehalococcoidia > Tepidiformales > Tepidiformaceae > PNKC01. The sequence goes on from PNKC01000003.1 coordinate 29,731, forward strand.
GCGCGACGGGTACTCGCATAAGTTCCATCTCCGTTATCGCGTCGTTGGCTTCGTCCGTGCGGAGCTGACCGCAGGCGGCCGAGATCTCAGACCCCTTTTCCACCCGGACGGTGCAATTGACTCCGCCTTCCCGCAGCACGCGTTCGAACTCGAGCACGCGGTGCCGGGAGGGTCGGCCGAATCCGCCCGCCGTGGGGTTCACCGGGATCAGGTTTACGTGCGTCCCGCTCCCACGGAGCAATCCTGCGAGCCGCCGCGCTGTCTCGACTGAGTCGCTCACGCCGTCAATGAGTGCGTATTCGAAGGTCACCCGGCGGCGGGTCGCCAGAAAGTAACGGCGCGCCGCGGAGACGAGGTCCCCCACGGAGGTCGGCCCAGCGGTGGGCACCAGCCGCTGCCGCAACTCGTCGTCCGGGGCATGCAGCGAAATCGCGAGGCCCACCTGCAGGTCCTCGCCGGCCAGGCGATCGATGGCATGGACAAGGCCGACCGTTGAGATCGTGATGTGCCTCTGTCCGAGCCCAAACCCTCGCGGGTCCACCAGTAGCCGGACGGCGCGGATCGTCTCCGCATAGTTCGCCAGCGGCTCGCCCATGCCCATGAAGACGACGTTCGTGACGTGCTCGCCGCGAGCCCGCAGCATGCGCGCCACGTGGATCACCTGGGCCAGCACTTCTTCCGCTTTCAGGTTCCGTTCGAAGCCCATCTGGCCGGTAGCGCAGAAGACGCAGCCCATCGCGCAGCCGGCCTGCGTGGAAACACACACCGTCGAGCGCGGGTGCCCGCCAGCCTCGGGATACTGCATAAGCACGGACTCGATCAGCGTGCCGTCAGCCATCCGCAAGAGAAGCTTCGTCGTGTTGCCGTCGTCGCTCGTGACTCGCCGGACCTCGCTTGCGGCGCCCAGTACATAGCCGTCGGAGGCGAGTTTCGTACGCAGGGCGAGAGGAAGCTGTCGCAGGGCATCGAGCGACTCCGGGAACTCGCGGTAGAGCGCATGGAGGATCTGGTCGGCCCGGTACCGCGGCTGCCCCAGCGTCGCCATGAGTTCGTCCATCTCCGGCGGCAGGAGCCTGTAGAGGTCAGTCATGCCAGGCCTACCGAAGGATGGAGGTTGCCACGCTCGCCGTTCAGGAACTGGTCGCCGGGCACTCGCCGGGACCCGGTGCGCTGGACCTCCTCCAGGACAAGCCAGCCGCCGGCGAAGGCGATGGCCGGCCGTCTGTCGATCACTTTGGTCGCACCGGGCTCGCCGTCTCCTGGAGCAAGCCGGGCGCGCCAGATCCGCAGCCGGTCACCCTTATAGAGGACGAAGGCGGTGGGCCATGGGTTGTAGGCACGGACAGCGCGCTCGGCTTGTTCGGCCGTCATGGAGGCCGCGAGATGGCCATCCGCTTTCGAGACGAGGCGGCAGTAGGTGACAAGGTTTTCATCCTGCGGCACCGCCTTCACTTCGCCGGAGAGCCAGCCGGGCAACACACGGGTCAGCTCCGCTGCACCGAGGGCGGCGAGCACCTCCTCGACCTCGCCAGCGGTAACCGCAGGTCCCAGCGGGAACGGCACCTTGCTCAGCACTGGCCCGGCGTCCATTTCGGGCGCCAACTCCATAATGCTCACGCCGGTCTCGGAATCCCCGGCGAGAATCGCCGCCTGGATTGGAGACGGTCCCCGCCAACGGGGTAACAACGACCCGTGGACGTTGACACAGCCACGCTTGGGAAGTTGAAGGACCGCGCGCGGGAGAATCTTCCCGTAGGCCGCCACCACGAAGACGTCCGCGCCAAACGCCTCGAGGCGTTCCACAGTGGCTGCATCGCGGAGGCTCGCGGGTTGAAACGTTCCAATGCCAAGCTCCAGCGCGGCCTGCTTCACTTCCGGGAGATGGACGTGCCCTCCCCGGCCCGCGGGGCGGTCAGGCTGGCTGACCGCGGCGACAAGGAGGTACCCGGCGGAGTGAAGTGCCCTCAACGAAGGGACCGCGAACCGCGGCGACCCCATGAACACGACGCGCGTGCCGCTGGCCGCCATCCCTACCCCCGCCACTTGTGGACGTCGTAGAAGCGCTGAGCGGCGCTGAAGAGAAGCGCGGGGGTAAACCCCTTCAAAGAATCGGTGTGGGCGTACAAGTAACCCGGGTAGGCGATGATGACGCTCGGCGCTTTTTCCTGCCAAACCTCCTGGAACTGGCGGTAGGCATCTTTGCGCACCTCAATGTCGCCAGTTGTCCGGCCTTTTGCGATCAGTTCGTCGGCAACGGTGTCTTCGAAGTTGGCGAGGTTCAAGCCCGCGCTCCCCATCTGCGAGCTGTGCCAGCCGAAGTAGGGGTCCGGGTCCGCCCCCTGATCCCAACCAGCCACGGCCGCTTCGTATTGCCGCTCCTGGAGGAAGTCGCGCCGGAGGACGGAAAAGGTCGTGCTCGCAACCGTCGCGCGGATCCCGAAAGGCTCCAACTGGCGGGCGATCTCGGCCGCGACTTGAATCCGCAGCGGGTCGTTGTCTGTCCGGATCGTGAAGCGGAACTCCTCGCCGTCCTTGATCAGGATGCCCGTCGTCGGGTGGGGCTTCCAGCCCGCGGCTTCAAGCAACTGACGTGCCGCCGTGCTGTCCGGGACGATGGCGTCGTAGTCCTGGGCGTAGGCCCAGCTCCCGGGCGTGACCGCGGACGAGGACGGCGTGGCCACACCGAAGAAGACCCGGTCGGCGATCCGCGTGCGGTCGATGAGGAGGGCGATCGCGCGGCGGGCGCGCTCATCCTGGAAGTAGGCTGCCTGGGCGTTGTTGAGATAGAGGACGATGTAGGCGGAGCGGGTAAGTTCCTCAACCTTCATCCCCTTCACTCCCCGCAGGTCCGTAACCTGCGCCTCGCTGAGCGAATCGCGCACCATCAGGCCGTTGACTTCGCCGCCCTGGAGCGCCCGCAGGGCAGTGCTGTAGTCCGGATAGAAACGGAGGCGAATCTCCGCCAGCAACGGGACGCCCAGGTGGTAGGAGCCGTTTGCCACCAGCCGGGCCTCGCGAGAATCGAGTGACGCCACCTTGAAGGGGCCCGCCCCCACCGGTTGGGCGTTAAACGGGGCGTCGAAAAGCGCCGCCGCGGAAAGCGTCCCGAGGAGATGTTCCGGGAGGATCCCCAGCGTCGCGTTCCGCGCGAGGAACGGCGCAGAAGCCTGCTTCAGCCTGATGACCACCGTCGATGCGTCCGGCGTTTCCAGTTCGACGCCCAGCCAGCCCTCCGCGAGAGCAGGGTCACCCTTGAAATCCGGGTCGGTGATCGCACGGATGGTGAAGGCGACGTCGGCCGAGGTGAGGGCCGTGCCATCGGACCATACCGCGTTCTTGCGAAGCTTGAACGTGTAGACGCGGCCTTCGTCGCTCACCTCTGGCAGGGCGGCCAGGTCAGGCTGCAATTGACCGTCCGGGGCGAGCCTCAAGAGGCCCGCAAAGACCAGCTGCGACAGGTCGGCGTCAACTTCGTTGGTGTTCGCGAAGAGGGGGTTGACCCGCTGCCAGGTACCGGCGACGGCCTCGCTGTAGACCTCGCCCTGCGAGCCAATGACGCTTTCGCGGTCGGAAAGGCCAAGATAGAGGGCGAGCAGCGCGGCGAGCGCCGCAACAACCAGTATCGCTGCCAGGGTGAGCGGGCGGCGCAGGTGACGGGGTTCAGAAACCATGCAGAGGCGCTATTTCTGTGACTGGACGCTCAGGAAGGATACGAAGATGAAGACGATAACCAGCAGGATGGTGGCCTGGAAGAGCGTCCGCTCCAGCCCACGCTTGGTGCGGTACACCGAACCGCCGGACATCCCGCCAAGGGCCGCGCCGAAGCCAGAACCCTTGACCTGGAGGAGAATGACCACGATCAGGATGACCGAGACGACAATCTGGAAGACGTTCATGAACATGGTGGCGTCACCGGGAGAGTAGGAGTGGCTCTTCGGCCGCCGGGCGGCTCACGGAGCTGGCGAAAGTATCCCGCTGATCGTACATGCGCATCACCGTAGCCGCGAGTTTGACCGGATCGTGGCGATAGCGGTTCTCCTCCGCGACAACATCGGCCATCACCAGACGGACGTTCTCGAAGGCGGCCATGCCGTCGCTGGAAACCGGCACGGCGCTGGAGTGCCACGCTTCGGGAAGCGCGGGGGCGATGTTGCTATTCGCCACTACGGCATGAATCAGGCCACGGCCAGCATGCCGCTCAAGCGCCTCGAGATGATCCGCGACCGTGAACCCGTCCGTCTCCCCATGCTGCGTGGCCACATTGCAGACGAAAAGCCGCGTGGCCGTGGTTGCGAACAGCGCCTTCTGGATGCCACTCACCAGGAGGTTGGGCAACACGCTGGTGTAGAGGCTGCCGGGGCCGATCACCACGATGTCCGCCTCAAGGATGGCGCGGACTGCATCGGGGTGGGCTTCGGCCGAGGCCGGGTTGAGGTAGAGGTCGCGGATCGCCGTGCCCCTCTCGGTGATGTTGTGCTCACCATGAACCAGCTCGTCTTCGTGGGTGCGCGCGCTCAGGGTGACATCCTCCAGCGTTGACGGCAGGATGGCGCCGCGCACGTTGAGCACGCGGCTCGCTTCGTGGAGCGCGGTTTCGAAATTACCCGTGACTTCGGCCATCGCGACCAGGAAGAGGTTGCCAAAGGAGTGTCCCTCCAGCCCGGTGCCTTCCTGGAAGCGATACTGGAAGAGCTTCGACATGAGCGGCTCGGCTTCAGCCAGGGCAGCGATGCACTGGCGCAAGTCGCCGGGCGCGACAACGCCGAACTCCTGCCGCAGGCGGCCGGTGCTGCCGCCGTCGTCAGCCACAGTGACGATTGCCGTGAGGTTGCTCGTGTGCTCCTTCAGGCCGCGGAGGAGTGTTGAGAGGCCGGTCCCGCCGCCGAGGGCGACGATTTTCGGGCCCCGGCTCAGGAAGCGCTTGTTGTAGATGGCCTGCGCGATGTTCTGGTCACGGTGGTCCGGCCGGACGAAGGCGTACAGGAGCGACTCGTTGAGCTTCCAAACGGCGATCCCGATAGTGCCCAGCGAGAGGCTCATGAAGAGCAGTCCGCGGCCCCAGCGCGGGATGCCCTGCAGCGTCAGGTAGTAGAAGATGCCCGGCAGCTCGGTCTGGAGGTAGGCCTCCTTGAGGACGTACGCGATACCAAGCCCCATGAGGGCGACGCCAAACAGGAGGAGCGCCAGCCAGCGCTTGATGTGCATGCCGGGGTAGAACCACTTCAGCACGCTGTGGTCACGCAGGTTGCGAAGTGTCATACGGCGGGAGTATTCCATCGAGCGGCCATACCACTGGGAAAAGTTAGCATTTCAGCGCAGCTCCTTTTCGAGCAGCTCAAGGACAGCCTGCGGGTTCGCGCGCTTCGTTTCCTTCATCACCTGGCCCATGAGGAACTTGAGCGCCGATTCCTTGCCGGCCCGGTAGTCGTCAACTGCCTTCGCATTCCCGGCGATCGCCTTTCGCACGAGCGCGGCCAGTTCGTCCCCACCACGGATCTGAGCAAGGCCCGCGGCATCCACGATCTCGCGGGCACCGCGCCCGGATTCGGCCATCTGGTCAAACACGTCCTTACCCACCGCGGCGGTGATCACCCCACCCTCGACAAGCATGATGAGTTCCCCCAGTCTCGCGGCCGCGATGGGGAAGCGCGCCAGTTCTCCGCCGTGAGCGTTGGCCCAGCGGGCCACTTCTCCCAACACCCAGTTCGCCGCCAGTTTGGCCGCGCGTGGCTGTTCCAGGTCCAGCGCGCGAACAACGCCTTCGAAGTAGTCCGCCCGCTCCCGCGCTTCCGTGAGGGTTGCGGCCTCGTGCTCGCTCAGGCCCAGTGCGAGGAAACGCTCCTTGCGCGCCTCCGGCAGTTCCGGGAGCTTCGCCCTCACCTTCTCCACGAAGTCGCGGCTGAACCGCAAGGGGGGAAGGTCCGGCTCGGGGAAATAACGGTAGTCGTTCGCGTCTTCCTTGGACCGCTGGCTGACAGTTTCCCCCCGCTCATCCACCCAGCCGCGCGTCTCCTGCGGGATTACGCCACCTTCGGAGAGCACACGTGCCTGGCGGATCTCCTCGTATACGAGGGCGTCGTGCACAGCCCGGAAGCTGTTCATGTTCTTGACCTCAACCTTGCTGCCGAACTTCAACACCCCGCGCGGACGGAGGGAGATGTTCGCGTCGCAGCGGAAGTTGCCGTCTTCCATGTTGGCGTCGCTCACGCCGATGTAGCGAAGGATTTGGCGAAGACGGACGAGGTATTCGCGTGCTTCCGCCGGCGTTCGCATGTCCGGCTCGCTCACGATCTCCATCAGTGGCGTGCCGGCCCGGTTCACGTCCACCAGACTGTACCCCTCGCCGCTAGACGGGTCGGTACGGTGCAACAGCCGGGCGGTGTCTTCTTCCATGTGGACGCGCGTGATGCCGAGCCGCCGTCGTGACCCGTCCACCTCGACTTCAAGCCAGCCGCCCGTGCACACCGGCAGGTCGTACTGCGAAATCTGGTACCCCTTCATCAGGTCCGGGTAGGGGTAGTTCTTGCGGTCGAACTTGCTGAACTCGGCGATCTGGCAATGCAGCGCCAGGCCCGTCATGACGATGAACTCGATCGCCTGTTCGTTGATCACCGGCAGGACTCCAGGCATGCCCAGGCACACCGGGCAAACGTGCGTGTTCGGCCCGGCGCCCGAGTAGTCCGCGCTGCAGCCGCAGAACATCTTGCTTTTGGTGACGAGCTGGCAATGCACCTCGAGGCCGATGACGGTCTCGAACTCAGTCGCTACGGCGGTCAATTCAACTCCTCCACCGCCCCGGGGACGCCCTTCGAGTATAGGCAGGGGCTCAGGCTGGGACAATTGGAGGCGCAACGGGACGGGCGATTGGGGATCACGACCCTCAGGCGACCAGCGAGCCGGCCAGCAGGTGTCTGACTTCGACGCCGTCGTCGAGGTCCGGCCAGTAGACGGCATACCCACCGGGTTCGAGGGCCCAGTTTGCTCTCGCGCTCGCGTCAGCCTCCCGCAACCAACGGAGCCAGGAGACCCGCTCCATATCGACGGATATCTCCCTGCCATCGTCCGGGCCGAGAACCAGCCTATTCCCGTCAAATCGCACGAGAACCGCTGATGCCTGGCGTCCGTTAGAGTCCGAAGAAGTCATTCCACGCCTCCAGCAGCAAGAGTTCGTTCTCCTCCGCGAGCCTCAGAACCCGCGTGATTGTAGCCGTCGATCTCCGTGGTGGGCACAAGTCATTTCGCCCGCTCGTACCAGATGCCGCCCTCCGGCCCCGGCCCGTGCAACGGGCGAAGGCCCATGCGCCCCCAGAAGTAGGCCGACAGGCCGAGTTTAGGATGCGCCCACGCCCGGATCCGCCGGAATCCGCCCTGCTCGGCCGCGCGCACCAACAGCAGCGCCGCCTCCGATCCGGCGCCGTAGCTCCGCTCCGCCTCATCGATGCAGAGCGACCGCACGGTAATCGTGCCATCGTCGCGCTCCAGTTCGAACCGGCCCACGCTCAGCCCGTCGGCCAGGCGGACGACCGTCACGTCCGCCTCCGATTCGCCGGCTTCAAGGCGAAACCGCTCGCCCGCTACCGGCAGCGCCAGCCGGCTCACTCGAGCCACTCAGCCGCCCGCGCCGCAACGGTCGCTGAATCCGACTTGATGCGGGTGCAGGGCGGCAGGGCGGAGGCGAACTGCGCGCCGTAGCTCTTCTCCCAAATGCGCCGGTCCAGCACCGCCACAACGCCGCGGTCCTCGCGGTCGCGGATGAGGCGCCCGAATCCCTGGCGGAACTTCAGGATCGCGCCGGGCAACGCGTACTGCCCAAAGGGGCTGTCATACTGCTCCGACCGCGCCTTGTAGACCGGATCCGTTGGGACGGCGAAGGGAAGGCGGGTGATGATCAGCATGGAGAGCGCTTCGCCGCGGATATCCACGCCTTCCCAGAAGCTCTGCGTCCCGAAGATCACCGAACGCGGGTTTTCCTTGAGGTTCTCCTGGAGCTGCCGGGCGCTGCCCTGGACATCCTGGACAAGCACCACGATGCCCTGCTCTTCAATTTGAGGCCGCGCCAGTTCCGCCACACGCCGCAACATCGCGTGGGACGTGAAGAGCGCCAGGGCCCGGCCGCCGGCCGCCGTCACGAGCCTCACGATCGCCGCAGCGACGGCCTCTGCATAGCCCGGGGCGTTCGGCTCCGGCACGTCCGTGAACGCGGCCAGCAGCGTGGAGCGCTCGTAATCGTAGGGTGACCCGAGCTGGAGCATCCGGGGATTTTGGAGGCCCAGCCGCCGGGCGGTGTACTCCATGCTGCCCGCAGCGCTGAGCGTTGCGCTCGTCGCCACGACGGTCCTGCGCTTTTCGAAGAGCTCGTTCCAAAGCCGCGGCCCCACATCCAGCGGCGCCGCGTTCAGCGACCCTGTGGTGTCGCGTTCGCGGCCGACCCACACGATCAGCGTGTCGTCGGCAGCGTGGAAGATCGACTCGATGAAGAGGCGAGCCTCATCGACCTTGCGCGTGGCCGACTCGATCTCGCCGGCGAGGGCATCGGGCGCGTCGCTCAGCGCCGTCATGGCGATCACGCTGACCGCGCTGGACGCCACGACGTTAACGTCGCGAAGGGCCCGTTCCAGGGGCGCCCAGGCGACTTCCGCCTTCGCCCACTCATCCCGGTTTCGCACGGCGCGCGTCACCAGCAGGCGCTCGTCGTCTCCGGCGCGGGGGACGAGCCCACCCAGCGATTCGAAGAACGGCGCAGCGGCGAGGGCCGCCCTCAGTACGGCGTCCTCAAGCGACTTCCCCGCCTCCACGCCGGCGCCCTGGGGGAAGCTCTTGAGCAGCGCGACCACGCCGCCCTCCCGCCCATCGCGCCCCGCGCGCCGGTGAATGCCGTCCAGTGCGTCCAGCAGCCGCCTGCGGCTGGCCTGCCCTCCGAACTGGTTTGTGGCCGTCTCCTCCAGATTGTGCGCCTCGTCGATGACCAGGTGATCGAAGGGTGGGATGGCGCTGCCGCCGGATGCCACGTCGGCCAGCAGGAGGGCGTGATTCACGATGATGATGTGGGCCGACTCTGCCGTCTTCCGCGCCCGCAGAAGGAAGCAGGTGCCTTCCTTCACGTAGCTGTTCGGGCGCGCCAGACAGTCCGTGTCCTGCGCGGAAAACCGCGACCAGGTGGTGCGCTCATTCTGGTCCAGGTTGAGTTCGGACCGGTCGCCGGTTTCCGTGCCAGGCAGCCAGAGAAGCATGGACGACGCGAGACGGGCGAAGTCCGGGTCGGCCAGGCCGGCGCCGTAACTGGCAACCCAGCGGCGGATGCAGAGGTAGTTGGAGCGCCCCTTGAGGACGGCCGCCCGGAGGTCCTCGCCGCTCTCAATGACGCCCACCGCCACGAGCATGCGGCGCAGGGCCGGGATGTCCTTGGTGAGAAGCTGCTCCTGCAACTGGTGCGTGTTGGTGGAAATAACGACACGCTCGCCGTTGCGCAGGGCATGGATCGCCGCCGGCACGAGGTAAGCGAGTGACTTGCCCACGCCGGTGCCTGCTTCAACCATCAGGCGTCCACCGGAGGAGAGGGCATCCCGCACAGCCTCCGCCATGGCGCGCTGTTCTTCGCGTTCTTCAAACCGTTCCACTGCCGAGGAGGCGGCGTCGAAGACAGAGGACACCAGCGCGGCAGGCGTCGCTATCCGCGGTTCGCGGCGCGTCAACGCCGGGTAGGCGTGCGGGGGCTGGACCGACGGAAGGTGCCTCTCGCTCAGCGGCGTGGAGGACCATTCGCGCCCACCGATCACCTCGGCCAGCGTGAGGTTCTCCATCGAGACCAGCCGCGCGAGCTGGAACCGTTCGTTTTCGGGAAGGGCGTGGGCCAGACGCACGAGCGCCGCGAAGATTGCGGCCGCGGTGCGTGCATCCGGCAAGGCACGATGATGCACGCCAGCCTCGACACCGAGCGCGTTCGCCAGCCCGACAAGGCCGCGCTTCCCGTTGCCAGGCAGGATCAGCCTTGAGAAATGGGCTGTGTCGATGCGGTCCGCGGCGAACTCGACACCTTCGCGGCGCAGACAGCCCAGGTCGAAGTTGATGTTCTGGCCGACGATCGGGTCGTTGCCGGTAAAGCGGATGAGCTTCGCACCGGCAGCGGCGATCCCGGGTGCGCCGCGCACGGCCTCGTTCGTGACCCCGGTCAGCGTTTCGATGAAGAACGGGATTTCGCGCCCCGGGTTGACGAGCGTTTCGAACACCTCGAGCACTTCGCCGTCGGCGCGAAAGCGGACGGCCCCGATCTCGGTAATGCGGTCCTTGTCTTCGTCGAGGCCGGTCGTTTCGAGGTCAAGAGCTACGAAAGTATCGGTCATTGTGAGAACATCCGTGCGAACCTTCGTCAGTCTACCCGCCGGTCTCGCCTGCCGCTAATGCACGCGCGCCTGAGCGGTATCGGCACGCGTATCCTCCTGCCCTTCCGCGTCGCGTCCTGTCGCGTGGCCCTATCCGCGGAGGCCCGGCCGCCCCGCGCGAGGAGCCCCGGTTGAGGGGCGGATCGTTGGGCGCGTAGAATCGCGGCACAGCAGTCTCGCATTGTCGTGGAGTTGGAGGGGTTGGTTCGATGAAGGTTTACGCCACCGAGGAGATCCGCAACGTGGTCCTGATCGGTCACGGCAGCGTCGGAAAGACCACGTTGGCCGAGGCCGCGATGTTCGTTAGCGGCGGCACCAACCGGCTCGGCGCGGTCGAAGACCAGAACACGATCAGCGATTACGACGACGACGAGCACAAACGCAAGTTCAGCCTCAATCTCGCGATCCTCCCCGTGGAATGGGAGGGCCGGAAGATCAACATCATCGACACGCCCGGCTACGCGGACTTCATCTCGGAGGTGATCTGCGGGGCCCAGGCTGCGGACATGGCCCTTGTCGTCGTTGACGCGGTTTCCGGGCCAGAAGTCGGCACGGACCGGGCGTGGCAGATTGCCGAGAAGGCCGGCCTTCCGCGGATGGTCGTCGTCAACCGGATGGACCGCGAAAACGCCAACTTCGAGTCCGCCCTCACAGCCATGCGCCAGCGCTGGGGCACCCGAGTCACGCCGCTTCAGCTCCCTATCGGCTCCCACGACAACTTCCGCGGCGTCGTCGATCTCCTCCACATGAAGGCTTACGTCGGCCCGAACGGTGACGAAGCCGATGTCCCCGAGGAGATGATGGCGGAGGCCGAAAAGCTGCGCGGCGAGCTCATCGAATGCATCGTCGAAACAGACGAAGACCTGATGGCGAAATACTTCGCCGACGAAGAGCTGAGCGAGGACGAGCTTCGCCAGGTCCTCCACGGGGGCCTGGACCACCGGCTCATCATCCCCGTCGCCTGCGCCTCCGGATCGAAGCAGATCGGCGTTCGCCAACTGCTCCACAACATCGCCTTCAGCGGGCCCTCGCCGCTCGACCGCGACGTCATCCACGCCGGCGAAGAGGACCTGACAGCCGACTCTTCGGCGCAGCCCGTTGCGCTCGTCTTCAAAACCGCCGCCGACCCCTACGTCGGGCGCCTCACGTATGTCCGCGTCGTCACGGGCACAGTGAAAGGCGACAGCCACCTCTGGAACGTGAACAAGGGCGCCGATGAGCGGCTGGGCACGCTCTACATCCAGAAAGGCAAGGAACAGGAGCCGGTCGCCGAGTTGCGTGCCGGAGATATCGGCTCGGTGGCGAAGCTCGCCCACACCCAAACGGGCGACACGCTGGCAACGAAGGACCACCCGGTCCATCTGCCGGAGATCCAGTTCCCCAACCCCGTCTACAGCATGGCCGTCCATCCCACCTCGAAAGCGAGCGTCGACAAGCTCGGGCCAAGCTTGCAGCGGCTGCTGGAAGAAGACCCGGGCCTCCGCCTGAGCCGCGACCCGTCATCAGGCGAACTGGTGCTCGCTGGCCTGGGCGACGCCCACCTCGACGTGACCATCGAACGGCTGAAGCGCAAGTTCAACGTGGACGTTGAACTCACGCTCCCTCGAGTCCCTTACCGGGAAACGGTCGCGAAGAAATCCGGCGCGGACTACACCCACAAGAAGCAAACCGGCGGCCACGGCCAGTACGCGCGTGTCCACATTGAGGTCGAACCCCTGCCTCGCGGCTCGGGCCTCCAGTTCCAGGAGAAGGTTGTCGGCGGCTCGGTCCCGAAGGAGTACATCCCGGCAGTCGAAAAGGGGGTGCTCGAAACGGCGAGGGGCGGCGTGTTCGCCGGCTACGAACTGACCGACTGCGCGGTCATCCTCATCGATGGTAAGCACCACCCCGTGGACTCGAACGAAATGGCCTTCAAGCTGGCGGCCTCCCAGGCGCTGAAGGAAGCCGTGAACGGCTCGAGTGGCACGCTCCTGGAACCGGTGATGGTCATCCGCGTCTTCGCCCCGGAAGTGAACGCTGGCGACGTTGTGAGCGACCTGAACACCAAGCGCGCGAAGATCCACGGCATCAACCCCGATGGCGGCATGAGCGTGATCGAAGCCGAGGTCCCACTGGCCGAAGTCCAGCGCTATGCGAGTGACCTGCGGTCAATCACCCAGGGCCGCGCCACCTTCGAGTTGGAGTTCGACCACTACGGTGAGGTGCCCTCAAACATCGCCGCGAAGGTTGTGGCCGAGCACAAGAAGCAGTTGGAAGAGGCGCACTGACCGGGGGCGGCTAAGGCGAACCCTCCGAGGCGAGCGCGGGCAACACGTTCCGGAACGGCAGGCCCGTTGTCGCCCCTTTCGACGCCGCGACGTTCACCGTGAACACGCCGCCACCGCCGAAGAGGGGTTCGATGTAGACCTTGCCGGTGAACGCCCCCTCGGGCATCAGGGCCGGGTCAAGCGTTATGACGAGCACGCTGTCTCGCCCTTTCACCGCCAGCCTCGGCTTCGATGCGGTCGCCTGCTGCGTCACTACGTCCGTGTCGGCGCCGATGGCGACGCTCCCGTCGATCGTCCGCGTCGAGTCCCCCGGGTGATACACGACGATCCAGTCCGCGGTGGTGCGGACGCGGAACGGGGCGATCCAGGTCCCCACGTTCTTCACCGTCACAACCCCGTTGGTGGCGACACCGCTGCTCTCCACCCTCAGCGTCAAGGTGGTCGGCCCGGAATACTGCAGCTTTGGGTCGCCAAGGAACGTTGAAACCAGGGATTGGTTGGGAGGTGGCGTGGTGTCCGCGTGGGGGACAACGTTGCGCTCCGGGATGGTCGTGGGGTAGTCCATGGCCGGGCACCCGCCCGAGAAGCCAGCCTCCTGGCAGTCAAGGAAGTGTTGCGGCTTGAACGCCTCCGCCACCGCGGCCGAGCCAAAGTCGGGCATAAAGAACCTCTGCGGCAACCAGTAGCGGTTCGCCGGGTCAACATTCGGGATGGTCGGAGGAGGAGTCGATGGAGGCGTGGGCGAGGGCGCCGGGGTCGCCGTCTGCTTTGACAGGAACAGGTCCGCGGACCAGCCAACAACGCCCTGGCTTGCGCCTGTCTTGACGCGGACGTTCCAGAAGGCGTTTCCGCCGATGCCTGTCTGAGGACCGCCGAGGATCTCCATCTGCGTGCCGTCCGGTACACAGGCAACCTGGTCGGTCGTCGGTGTGGCGCGGACCTTCAGGCAATCGCCTGTGCCCACAACAACAACCGTATCGCCAGCGTTGAACGGGCCCCCAACCGCCGCCGCTGTCACTTCGGAATCTGCGTTTGACTGCGCCGTCGCCACCGCCGCCGGCATAGCCGGGGCATAGCGGAGACAGCCGTAAACGAGCTCCGGATAGGTGTAGTCACTGCGCACGAAGCTGCTGTAGCCCGGGGCCGACTTGTCGCCGCAATTCCAGACAGCGCCGCGAAGCGGGTTGCGCACCGGGTTCAGAGGATGGTTGCTGAAGGCGAAGCCGTTGTAGCTCCAAACCGCGTAGTACCAGTCTTCCAAAGCCGCCGGGTCGCCGTTTCCGGCGATCGGCCTGAACCTGGGGGCGCTGTTCCACTTGTCCGCCAGGATGCGGACGCCTTCGCCGATATTGAACAACGGGTGGGTCCCGATAATCGCCTGGCGGGCTGACGGCACACCGTACTCGAGGGCGGGCGGGGCGGAGGCATGGCCCATTCCGCTCGTGATCTGGCCAATGCCATAACCACAGTCGGTGGAAATCAAGGTTGGGCCAACGCCACCGAAGGGGACGCTGCCGCTCGCGTTCCCCCAGGCTGACAACGCCGACTCAACCCAGGCGATCGACTTGTAGATGGCGGGAGGAATCCCAACTGAGGTCGATTCGGCGGCCCGGGCGGCGCGTGGGCCCTTCTTCAGGCCCTGGTAGGAGACATCGATCGTCTCTCCCGTGCTCAGCGTGTACGGCGCCGGGACTGCCTTGCCGGCGGCAGCAAGCTCAATCGCCTGGCTGTACTTCGTGACGTAGTCCTCGAACTCATACGTGTCGAAGTCGAAACCACGGAACGGGCTGTGGCAGGCGAGATGGTCCGCGCGCGATTCACCGGGCTGGATAGCAGCCGCGGCGAGCGCCACGAAGACGAGCAGGGAGACCAGCCCCGCGCGGCTCAGCGTGCTGTCCATCCGAGGAACCTCGACTGCGCGCCAACCTCAAAGCGGCCGCTCTCCGTCACGATCTCCAGCGAGGACTCACCAGGGTTCGCGAAGCTTGTCCCGCTCCAGCGCTCCACTGCCAGCGCCGCACCGTCTTTGGAGTAGTCCAGCGGGACATCAAACCCCGCGGACGTGAGGCGCTCCACACGGCCAACTTCGCTGCTGCCGCTGGCCTCGGCGGGCAGCCGGCCAAACGTTGCTGCATCCGCGCCCGGCCGCCAGGCAACGCCCAGGTGCCGAGCGCCCGGCTCGGAAAGCGCTTCGACGGCGCGCGCGGCCCCTCCCTTGAGCGAGACAGTACCCCCGACGTAGCGGAGTCCGGAGTCCAGGTTCGTCTCGATGTACGCCAGTTGGCCTCCGTCCGGGCTGAGCCGCCAATCTCGCGTGATCTCGCCGCTGAACCTGAAGAGGTACGCGCCGTCCCGCGTGAGATGGGAACCAGTCCCGTTGATCGTGACACCAATCAGGCCGCCATCTGGTTCGAACCCAACGGCCCAGGCTCCAAGCGCGCCGCGTACGTCGTACAGCGTCGAGGCTCCGCTCCCATCGACCGGCACTGTGAGGAATCGCACCGTTGGCTGTGCGTCGCCGTCCTCGATCACGCGAGCGGCGACGACGGAGCGCCCCCCCGGCGACCAGACAGGCGTCTGGAGCGGGTCCACGTCCGCGGCAAGGGACCGGACCGAACCGGTCTCGAGCTCAACAACGAGCAACGACGCCCGCGGACGGGTGAGAGACCCCGCGTCCGCGGTGATGACCGCCAGCCGCCGGCCATCCGCTGAGACCGCGCCGGTGGAAGTGAACCCCGGCAGGTGGCTGACGCGCGCAACTTCAACCGGCTCGCCCCCGCCGGATGGCACCACGGCGATTACGTCGAAATCGCGTTCAGGGCGGGAAACCACGGCGTAGTTGCCACTGGGGGCCGTGGCGAACGCCGTCCGGGCGACGGCACCGCCTCCCCGGCCGGTCACAATTGCGGCGGCAATCGGCAGCACGGCGGCCAGTGCCGCGAGCATGGTGGCGGCCACGACCACGTACTGCAGATGGCTCCGCACGGGCCTCGTCCGGATGGTTATTGCCAAAAAGAACTCCCGCGTCCGCCGGCGCTACCGTAAGTCCCGAACCCAGCCGAGAAATGCCGCGCCTTCCTCGGAGGAGAGGCGCGTCCGGCGTTCGGGGGTGACCAGCTCAATGGACAAAAGTGGAGAGCCCTCGCGGTCGCTGCTGGCGGAGTAAATTGTCGCGACCAACGTGGAGCCATCCGGAGACCATTGAACAGGGATGATGTAAGCGGCGCCGGGAGGCTGGTCCGAAAGCTGGACCGACCCGCCCGGGCCGCCGAACTGCGGTACGTGGGAGCCCGGGAACCAGGCGGCGCCGAGCTGGTTGCCCGCCGCCACCTCGTTGACAAGGCCGCCCGTGGCGATGACCAGGGATCGGCCGGCGTACGTCCGTTCCCCGGCGCCAAGGATGTCGATAAAGGCCAGGCGGGCTCCGTCCGGACTGAGCGACCAATCCCGCGTGCGCCCCGGACTCAGCGTCGCCAGGCGTTGGACGCGGCCGGCCCGCTCAACCCAGAGGGCCGAACCGGCCTGATCGACGACCACGATGAAGAGCCGCTCTCCGTCCATGCTGTAGCCCACAGGGGCAACTTCGAACGCGCTCGCAAAGTCCGCCACCTCCCGCGTGACGGCCGAACCGGCCAGGACTTCGTAGACCGTGATGGCGGCCCGGCCAGCGTCATCCAACGGCCGGGACCGCCGGGCGGCGAATCGTGTCCCGTCCCCGGACCAGGCGATGGGAGACAGGTAGTCGAACGCCTCTGAACTTTCGCGCGTGGCGCCTGAGGGCAGTTCGACCACGGTGAGCTTCGCGAACGGGAGAGTCGATGGCGAAACAGAGAGGACCGCCACCGAATCGCCGAGCGGCGAGGCGAGGCCCCGCGCATGGATGTTGAAGGGCCCCGGAAAGGTCGCAACCAGCGAACCGGGACCTTCGTCGTCGATCCGGCGGACGAACAGCCTGTCGGCCTGGTCTCCTGGCGAGATGTAGGCAACGGAGCGCACTTCGGCGGCGTTGACGACGGGAACGGCCGGGTAGGCGGTGTCGTTGGAAACCGGCGAAGCGGTGAACACCGCCCAGGCAACGACCACGGCGGCCACGCCCGCAAAGGCGAGCAGGAACGGCTGCACGCCCGCCGGAAGGGACACACCGTGGCGGCGGACCGTCGGTACAAACACGCGGCTACCTCGCGCTGACGTTGTCGAGCTCATTCGCATGCGCCCAACTCCGGCTCCATCCGTTGGCATCTCGCGGGCCACGGACGGCTGCTGTTCGAGTGCCGGTACCCCGCGTACCGCCTCTCCGATGTGGCCCCTGAAGCGGCCCACAGGGGCGGCCTGCCGGAAGTTTCACGCTGTCAGAAAACGGCGACTACTACCCGAAGGCTTCCCGGAAGGTACCTATGCCGCGAAGCTACGTCAATCCAAAAGCGCGCTTTTCCGGTTAAATCGAGCACCTGTGCTAACATTTACCGCGCATGCTCCGGTTCCTCAGCGACTTCTCCGACAATCCCTCGGCCCTGATCGCCTACCTCGCGGCATTCTGCGTCGCCTTCGTGACAGGGATCGCGTTTCACGAATTCAGCCACGCCTGGACCGCGAACGAACTCGGTGACGATACGGCCAAACGGCTGGGCCGCGTCAGCCTGAACCCGATCCGTCACCTCGACCCCCTGGGCACGCTGCTCCTGCTCCTGATCGGGTTCGGATGGGGCAAGCCCACCCCCGTGAACCCGTATCGCCTGCGCAACGGCGTGAAGCGGGGCAACCTCATGGTTGCCGCCGCCGGCCCGCTTTCGAACTTCTTCTTCGCCGCGGTTGCCGCGCTTCCGCTCAAGCTCGGCCTCATCGACTCGGTCGCGAGCTTCGAAAACATCAGAGACGCGAGCGGTATCGAAGTGTTCGGACTGTTTCTCCTCTTCACGGTCTACATCAACGTTCTCCTCGGGGTGTTCAACCTCATCCCGATCGCGCCGCTCGATGGGTTCAAGGTCGCGGTTGGCGTCCTGCCCGGGCAGTTGTCCAGGGAATTGGACAACCTGAGCAAGTGGGGACCGGGCATCCTGATGACACTGATTGTCCTCAGTTGGGTCGCGCCCCAGTACAACGTCCTCGGCTGGTTCCTCCGAGGCGTGAGCCGAGTGATCATCGATGTGATCGTCTAGTGGGCGGGCGAATCCGGCAGTTCCGCGAAGCCAGCGCCCAGCCCTCCGCGGACGATCTGGGCCTCGGCGAGCGCTACCTCCAGGGGCGGCTTCTCGAACTGTTCTGCGGTCAGCATCCCAGGGACATCGTCCACAGCGCCCGCACCGCGCGCTGGCTTCTCGATCGGGGCCACACAGACCCCGTCCTCATCATGGCAGCCCTCCTGCACGACATCGGCAAACGCCACCAGCGCCGCGTGGACCGCGTGGCCTGGGTCGTCGCCGAGTGGTTTCACATGGGCCGCGCCCTCGCCGCTACCAGTTCACGCCTGGAACTGCGGCGGGCGATGGCCCGCACAGCCAGCCACGCCGAAGCCGGCGCCGTCATGCTCCGCGAATCGGGGGCCCCTGAGGACGCCGTTACGTTAACGCGCCTGCACCATAGCCCCCCGCGAGGGCATCCTATGCTAGCCTTACTGCAGCAGGCAGACGCCGCAAATTGAATCTGCACTCGCACTGAGGACGACATGGCGCAATCGCGCATTGCGATTATCGGGACCGGGCTCATCGGCACCTCGATCGGACTGAGCCTTTCCGGCCGGAAAGAGCGCAACTTTGAGGTTGTAGGCGCGGACCGTGACCGGGCGAACGCCCGCGCGGCCAAGAAGATGGGCGCCCTGGACCGCGAAGTGGGCTCGCTGGAAGAAGCCGTTGAGGGCGCGGGGCTCGTCATCCTGGCCGTGCCCGTCATGGCTGCCAAGCCTCTCCTCCAGGAGATTGGCAAGCTGCTCGAACCCGGCGCCGTCGTGACCGACGTGTGCAGCACGAAGGCGGACATCCTCCGCTGGGCCGAAGAGTTTCTTCCTGAAACCGCCCACTTCGTTGGCGGTCATCCCATGGCGGGCCGCGAAAAGAGCGGCCCCGAGGCTGCGAGCGCGGACCTCTTCAAGGACGCCACCTGGGCGATTACGCCTTCACCCCGCGCCGACGAGCGCGCCGTGGACGTCGTCCTCGGTTTCGTCGAGTCCATGGGCGCCGTCCCGCTCTACATCGACCCCGCCGAGCACGACCAGTACGCCGCCGCCGTCAGCCACCTCCCGCTGCTGCTCTCCGTGGCGCTCTTCCGCATGGTGCGAGACAGTCACGGGTGGGAAGACGCCGCGCTCCTCGCCGGGCCTGGCTTCCGCGATCTGACCCGCCTGGCGAGCGGCGACCCAACCATGTCACGCGACATCATGATGACCAACCGCGACGCCGTCCTGCATTGGATCGGACGCATCCAGCAGGAGCTTTCCACCGTCCAGAAAGCCATCGAACTCGGCGGCGAACCAGTCCTGGACCTCTTCCGCAGCACCCAGCTGGACCGCGATACGTTCATCATGAACCCGCCAACCCGCCGCCGGCCGGAGGGTCCCGAGGCGCCTTCGGCGCAGGACGCCATGGCCCGCCTCTTCGTTGGCGGGCTTTATGACAAGATGAAGGACGCCACGAACCGGGTGACCGCCAGCCGGGACGACGCGGAACTCCGCCGGAAGCTGGGCATGACCGACGAAAGCCGTGATCGTTAACCGTCCCGCAAAGGTGCGGGCAACCATCCAGGTGCCGCCGGACAAGTCGGTCTCTCACCGCTCCCTCCTGTTCAACGCCATCGCCGATGGCCGCGCCACCATCGAACGGTTACTGGATGCCGAAGACGTACGCTCAACGGCAGCCTGCCTGGCGGCGCTCGGCGTGGAAATCGAATGGCCCGAAGGATCGAGCGTTGCCCACGTTAACGGGCGCGGGCTGCACGGCCTCTTTGAAAGCGAAGATGTCCTCGACTGCGCGAACAGCGGCACAACCATGCGTCTCCTCGCCGGGCTCCTCAGCGGCCACCCGATCCTTTCGGTGTTGACCGGCGACCACATGCTCCGAAAGCGGCCGATGGCCCGCATCATCGGCCCCCTCCGCCGCATGGGCGCCCACATCCACGCGCGCACGGGCGATACGCTTGCGCCGCTCGTGATCAAGGGAGGCGGGCTGGCCGCGCTCGACTTCGCCAGCCCGGTTGCGAGCGCCCAGGTGAAGTCCGCTGTCCTCCTTGCCGGGCTCTACGCAGATGGCGAGACATCCGTGACCGAACCAGCACTATCCCGCGACCACACGGAACGCATGCTCACGGCCATGGGCGCGCCACTCGTGGCGGATGGTTCCCGCGTCCGCGTCAGCCCACCGCAGCGGCTCGAACCGCTCTCGCTCCGCGTCCCGGGCGACATCTCCAGCGCCGCGCCATGGCTCGTCCTCGGCGCCTGCCATCCTGACGCCGAGATTCTCCTCCAGGGCGTGAACACGAACCCCACCCGCACCGGGGTGCTGGACATCATGCGGGCCATGGGCGCCGACCTTGAGATCCTGGAAGAGCGGACCAGCGGAGGCGAGCCGCTGGCCGACATTCTCGTCCGAAGCTCCAAACTGCGCGGGACGACAGTCGGCGGCGGCCTCGTCCCACGGGCGATCGACGAACTCCCGCTCGTCGCCCTGCTCGCCTGCTTCGCGGACGGCGAGACAGTCGTGAAAGACGCCAGCGAACTGCGGGTTAAGGAGTCAGACCGCGTCGAGATGGTCGTCCAGGCGCTGGGCCGCCTTGGCGCGAAAGTGACCGCGCGGGAGGACGGATTCGTGGTCCACGGGCCCATCCCTCTGCACGGCGGCAAGGTTGACGCCGCCGGCGACCACCGCATCGGCATGCTCGCCGCCATCGCGGGAATGCTCGCGGACGGTCAAACCCGCGTGGAGAACGACGCGGTCGGCGTCTCCTATCCGAGTTTCTGGGATGACCTCGCAGCCGCAGCCCACGGCGGAACGGCCCGACTGTGAAGAAGAAACCACTCGTCATCGTCCTCCACGGGCCCGCTGGCGTGGGCAAGGACAGCGTGATCGAGAAGCTGCAAGAACGCACCGGAATCAAGCGTGCCACCAGCTCCACCACGCGCTCACCCCGGGAAGGCGAAGAGCATGGCCGGGATTACTACTTCCTCTCCTGGGCAGAGTTCGAAGCGGGGATCGCCGCTGGCGAGTTCGTCGAGTACGCCACCGTCTACGACGACTACAAGGGCGTCCGCGCGAGCGAGGTGCGACGGCTCCTCGAATCCGGCGAGGACATGATCATCCGCACCGATGTCCAGGGCGCGCGCACCTGGCGTGACAAGCTGGACGGCGCCATCTTCATCTTCCTCATGGCGGAAGACCGCGAGACCCTTCGGGCGCGCCTGATCGGCCGCCAGAGCGAGACGGTGGACGCAATCGAGCGACGGCTGGCTGAGATCGACGCCGAGATTGACGACATCCCAAACAACGACTATGTCGTCTACAACCATCACGGCGCGTTGGACGCCGCGGTCGCCGAGATCGAGGCAATCATGGAACGCGAGCGGGTGAACCCGGCCCGGCCCAGGCCCCACCTCCGCGGCTGATGTCGCAGACGCGCCAGCGCCCGTAGGATCGGCCCTTACCACCTGTGGGGAGGCGGCCGATGGACCCGTCATTCGCGAACCTGTTCAACCTTGAAGGGAAGACGGCGCTCGTCACGGGCGCATCGAGCGGGCTCGGCGTCGCCTTCGCCCGCGGCCTCGCCCGCGCCGGCGCCAATGTCGTCGTCACCGCCCGCCGCCAGGAGCTGATCGACAAGACCGCCGAGATGGTCCGGAGCTTTGGCGGACGTTCGACCGCCATCTCAGCGGACATCACGGACGACGCCCAGGTTGAGCGCCTCTTCGACCAGACCGTCGCGGAGTACGGCCGCCTCGACATCCTCGTCAACAACGCTGGCTACACCGACCGTTCTGGCCTCCGCCACGACCTCGGCAGCATGAAGCGCATGCGATCGATCATCGAGCTCGACCTTGTCGCCACAGTGAACGGTTGCAGGCTCGCCGGAAAACAGATGATGAAGCAGGACGGCCGCGGGACGATCATCAACATCAGCTCAATCCTCGGGCGGGTCGGGAGTGAATTCCGGGCCGCGTCGTACCACGCGGCCAAAGGTGGCGTGGACGCTCTCACAAGGGTCCTCGCCCTGGAGTACGCGCGTGAAGGCATCCGGGTGAACGCCATCGCGCCATCCTACTTCGATGGCACCGAGTTGATGGACAAGGTGTTTGAAGCGAACC
Source organism: Anaerolinea sp. (assembly GCA_013822275.1). Lineage (GTDB taxonomy): Bacteria > Chloroflexota > Dehalococcoidia > Tepidiformales > Tepidiformaceae > PNKC01. Next base: position 51,660 of record PNKC01000003.1, read on the forward strand.
CCGCCACTCGCGACCACAGCATTAGCCGCACGCCTATGGGCCGCCTCGGGCAGCCGGAGGACCTGGAGGGCGCCGTCGTGTTCCTCGCATCGGACGCTGCCCGCTTTGTCACGGGCCACATCCTGTACGTGGACGGCGGATGGACTGCTGGCGGCGGATACCACCAGTTGCCCCCGCTGTGGGAGAGCTCTCCGGGCCACCAGCTCCTGCAGTAGCCCGGCTTCTCAGTGCACCAGGCGGTAGAAGCAGAACATGTCATGCTCCAACGGCAGAATTTCGATGTCAGCGAACCCTGCATCCCGCGCGTAGCCGCGTAGAGTCGAAGGGCGCATCACCGTACCGGTGGCAGCCGACTTTGGTGCGGACATCCCATCGAGCAGGCAAACGCCGAGACTGAAGCCGTAGAAGAGCCTTTCAAACAGGTCGCCGACGGCGCCGAACTCCTCTGCCACGCGTTCATCCATCACGACCACCGGCGCACCCGGCTTCGCAAGCCGTCGCATCGTCCCCAGGACACTCACCGGGTCGGACAGGTCGTGGATACACTCGAACGCACAAACGAGGTCGAACTCACCGGCGATCGCGGGGTCGCCGGCGTCGCGATGGTGCACAGTGACGCGGTCCCCGAGTCCAGCCTCGGCCACGTTGTGGCGAGCGAGAGCCACCGACGCATGGTCGAGGTCGAACGCGTCGACCCGCGCCTCGGGATAGGCAGTGGCAACAGCTATCGCGGCCCAGCCACCGCCCGGTCCGATTTCGGCTACGCGAGCGCCCGGCGCGGACAGTGCATCGTGAACCTCGGCGATCTGCGAGAGGTAGCCCGGGACCAGGCTGTTCGTGAAAAACGGCCGGTTGAAGTCCGACTGCGCCGTCCGCATGTCCTCACCGAACGCTTCCCACGGGACGCCGCCACCAGACCGGTAGGCAGCGAGCGCTGACCCAGCGTTGGCGACGGCACTTACCAGGAACCGCCCAAGCGGCGCCACAAACAGTTCGCTCTGGCGGTCGTGGAGCACCGCCTCGTAACCCGGGGGCATCGCGAAGCGGTTCACTCCGGAGGCATCCTGCGTGAAGGTTAGAAAGCCTGCCGTCGCCTGCTGCTCCAGCCACTCGCGCGCATACCGTTCGTTCGTGGCAGTCCTGGCTGCAAGTTCCACGGGCGTGGCTGGCCCATCGTTCACGAGCGACGAGTACCAGCCGAGCTTCTCGCCTGCGTAGATTGAGACGATCTCCATCGCCCCGGCGGCCGATTCAACAAGGCGGCCAACAAGTTCCTCGGGTGACGCGAGGGCATTGGTCGTTTCGGTGGACATGGACGGTTCCTTCGGTCTCGCCTGCTGGAGGAAACCGGTGGCGAGGGTGAGATGGGCGTCACTATACCGAAGTCCACTTCGCGGTATCCAGCCGTAGCGACCGGTTCGAGTCGGCGGGCCCGCTACCTCCCGGGGCCGAGCGCCTCAATCATCTCCCTGCACGACCGAGGATAGTCACTGCCCGGGATCGGGACTGGCATGATGAACGCCGTGTCCATCCCTGCCGCTGCGTAGTCCTCGAGCTGCTTCCGGATGGATGCGGCAGTGCCAATCAGCGCCCGCTCAGCGATGAACGACATCGGGACGCCTTTCAGCGCGGCTTCCCGTTCGCCACGTCCCCAGCGCTCCGTCGTCGTCGCGCACAACTCTGCGTAGCCGTCGCGGGCAAAGAACGTCTGGTACACCGGGGCGAGGACGTATGTAAGCAACTCCTGCTGATAGCGCGGAAGTGCCAACTCCGGGTCGTCAGTTACGGTAGCGCGGAAATAGATGCTGACCTCGAACGGGGCGTCAATCCCCGCCGTGGCTCGCGCCTCCTTCATGATCCCGACCGAGCGCCGCACCTGGGCAGGGCTCACGAAGTTGAGGATCGCCCCGTCGCCGATCTCCCCGGCGAGCCGGAGCATTGCGTCATTGAGCGCAGCCAGGTGAATCGGTACCTGGCGGGGATTGCGGCTCGACAGGCTCGCCCTGCGCATTGGGAACGGACCGTCCGCCGTGACGCGTTCCCCGGAAAGGAGTCCTCGCATGAGCCGCACGTACTCCCGGGTCCCGCTGACCGGCTTCCCCCAGGGGCGGCCGTGCCAGTCCTCGACGATCACCTTTGTACTCGTCCCCAGACCAAGGACGAACCGGCCGTCGGTCAACTCAGCGAGGGACGTCGCAGTCTGCGCCATGAGCAGGGGGTCGCGCGTTTGGATCGGAACGATTGCGGTACCGACCCGGGCCGAAGTCGTCGCCGACCCGATTGCGGCCGCCTGCGTCACAGCATCCGCCCCGTTGACTTCGGACACCCACGCTCCGCGGAATCCGCGCTCTTCGCCCAGGGCAGCGAATTCCCGTTGTTCGAACAGGTCCCGTCCCGGGACGGCAAGGTCGAGGCGATAGTTCGGCATGCTTTCAGGCCGTCGCGCCCTTGCTGGCGCCGGTGATATCCGCCATAAGGGCGAGCGCAGCGGGCTCACGGGCCTGGACGAGCAGAGTGCTCACGCCGGCGTCTTCCCACGCCCTGTAGCGCTCCTTGATGCGCTCCACGGGCCCGCAGAGCGACATTTCGTCGCACAGTTCGTCCGGCACCGCCTCCGTCGCCTCCGCCTTGCGGCCGGCCAGGTAGAGCTCCTGGATCTTCTCGGCGGCCTCGGTGTAGCCGTACTTGCGCGCCATCTCGTTGTGGAAGTTCTTCTCCCTGGCGCCCATGCCGCCCACGTAGAGCGCGATGTTCGGCTTCATTTCTGCAAGCAGCGCCTTCACGTCGTTGCCGACTGCAACGGTGCAGCCCGCGGCGATATCGAAGTCCTTGTACGACTTACCGTTGCCGGCCCGCGTGAAACCTTCTTCCAGGGCCGGACGGAAGAGGTGCATCCGCTGCGGCGAGAACCAGATCGGCAGCCAGCCGTCCGCAAGCTCGGCCGTTGCTCGGACGTTCACCGGGCCCATCGTGGCCAGGTACACGGGCAACTGGCGGCCGTGCAGGATGCTCTTCAGCGGCTTCCCGAGCCCGGTCGCGCCGGGCCCACGGTACGGAAGCTGGTACTCCTCGCCGTCATACGCCACCGGCTCATCCCGCGCCCAGATCTTGCGCAGGATCTCCACGTACTCCCGCGTGCGCGCCGCGGGCTTGCCATAGGGGACACCATGCCAGCCCTCCACCACCTGCGGTCCCGACAATCCAAGCCCCACAAGGGCACGCCCACCGGAGAGCTGGTCCAGCGTGGACATCGTCATCGCGCACATCGCCGGCGTGCGGCCGGGAATCTGCATGATCCCGGTGCCGAGCTTGATCCTGCTCGTCTTCGCCGCCAGGTACGCCAGCGGCGTCACGGCGTCGGAGCCGTAGGCCTCGGCAGTCCAGACCGAGTCGTAGCCCAGGCGCTCGACCTCGAGGACAAGGTCGAGCGGGAGGCGCAATTGGGCGCCTGAATAGCCGATGTTGATCGCGAGCTTCACGGAGTAGTCCCAGGGCCAAGCGCGGCCGCGAGGGCGAGTCTACCGCGTACGCCGTCGCGGCAACAGCCTCGAGCCTAACTTAAGCGATAAACCGGTAGCCCTTGCCACGGATCGTCTGAATCTGCTCCGCGGTCCCCAGGACATCCCGGAGCTTCCGGCGGAGGTTGCTTACGTGGGCACGCACCAGCGTGCTCGCTCCCGCGGAATCGTGGTACTGCCACACGTCCACGAGCAGTTCCCGCGGGTGCAAGATCTCGCCCTCGTGTTGCATGAGGTAGGCGAGGAGGGTCGCCTCAATGTGGGTGAGGTGGGCCTCGCGGTCTTCGCAACGCAGCGTGTTCGTTTTCAGGTCGAGGTCGATCCCGATCGGCGCGCCGTCCTTGCGCGGGTGGCCCAACCGCTCACGCAACGCTTCACCCAGCGCTTCGATGGGGAACGGCTTCTTGATCACTGCTCCATCGACTTTGAAATGGGGCCTGCGCGCGCCCTTGTGCAGCAGATACACCATGATCGGCGGCTGCACGGTGTAGGTATGCGAGAGCCACTGGTTGAACTGGCTGAAATTAACCCCGTCCTCGCCCCGGGGGAGGCCCTGGACATCCGCAACGATCGCATCGAATCGGGCATCTTCGAGGTAGTTGATCGCTGTGCCGTACGTGCCGGCGGTGGCGGTGTCGTAACCCCGATCCCTCAAGTAGTCAGTCACTGAGGTTCGCATTCGGGGTTCGCGGCTGATGACGAAAACGGATGTCATGCTTTGGCGACAGTCTCTCTCGGGGGCGGCGTTCGAGCATCTTCGGGACGGGTAAGGATGGTGTCAAGCAAGAAAGGGGCCTCCCCAGAACATAAGCGCGTGAACTTCTCGTAACACCCCGCTTTGGCCCGAGCACGGCCCTGGGCTGCGCTCCGAAAAGCGGCGAATACGCTATTCGGATCCCGTCAATTCGTACGTCAGCCGCTCGATGCGGGCGCGGATGAGCGTGTGCGGCGCCTCCACACCCACCCAGGCGTACTGCGTGATGCTGTCCGTGCGGATGCGCACTTTCCAGGCCCTGAATTCGCCCGCCGGCACCTTCACCTTCTCCGCCGTTTCAACCTTAAGTTCGACCGAGAAGACGCGGCCGTTGCCCGCGTTTACGTTCTTGTATGCGGCCTCGTACCCCTGCTTCAAGTCGATCCCACGGACCAGCCAGAGCAGCGACTCGTCGTCGTACCAGCCAGGGTCCGGGCTTGTCTCATCCGGCTTCGGCAGGTCTCTTTCCGTCTCATTCAGCTTGCCGTTCGAATCAGCGGTGAATCGGACTGAGTCCTCGCCGTAGCTGGCGGTGAAGGTTGTCCGCTTGTTCTTTTCGCCATCCGAGATAACGCGGATGGCCGAGTATGGCTTCAACGTCCGGGCATCGACGACGGCCGTCCCGTCGTCGCGGTTCGGTCCGTCGCCGCACAGGCGCGAGAGCTTCGTCTTCCCGGGTTCGAACTCAGGCCGTGTTTCCAGGCTGCACGTCCCGTAGACCTCGCCGCCGCTGTCGATGAGGTTGTAGTGGCTGACTTCGTCCCCGGACCACGGCGGGCCGGTGAACACCTTCTCGACGCGGACTTCGTCGCCGCCGGTACACGAGGTCACAAGGATCGCGAGCACCGTGATCAGGGCGGGCGCGACCCCCAGCCGCCGAAACTGCCGGGTGTTCAAACCGCTACCGCCAAAACCGCACGCTTCACCCGGACGGCAACGTCAGCGATGTCTTCCGCCGAGATGTTGATGTGGGTCACAAAGCGGATCCTCCGCGGTCCAAAGGCGACGGCAAGGATGCCTTCGGCGGCAAACGCCTCCAGCCAGCCGCTGACACTCCCACGCACAATGTCCACGACGACGATGTTGGTTTGCGGCACGTTGGGCGAAAAGGCCTCGTACGACCGGAACGTGTCTGCCAGGCGGCGGGCATTGGCATGGTCTTCGGCCATGCACTCGACGTTGTGCTCAAGGGCGTACAGGCCCGCCGCCGCCAGGACGCCGGCCTGGCGCATCCCCCCGCCGAGCATCTTGCGATTCCGGCGCGCCAGCTCCACGAAGGCGGGCGTGCCGCAGAGGACGGACCCCACCGGGCACCCCAGCCCCTTGGAGAGGCAGAAGGAAACGCTGTCGCAGTCGCGGGCAATCCGCGCCGCCGGCACGCCCAGTGCGGCCTGCGCGTTGAAGATGCGCGCGCCGTCCAGGTGGACCTTGACCGCCCGCTCGTGCGCAACGCCAGCCAGCTCGTCCATCGCGGTCACCGGGAGGGCCGCCCCGCCGCAGCGATTGTGCGTGTTCTCCAGGCACAGCAACGACGTGACCGGGTTATGGATGTTCGGAGGGCGGACCGCCGCCGCTACCTCCGCAGGATGGAGAAGCCCCTCGGGCGTGTTCTTGAGGGCGTGCGTCTGCACGTTCGCTATCCGCGCGGCGCCTGAGACTTCGTAGTTGAAGATGTGCGACTCATCGCCAAGGATGAGCTCGTCTCCCGGCCGCGTGTGCGCGAGCACAGCGACGAGGTTGGCCATGGTGCCACTGGGCACGAACAGCGCCGCCTCCTTTCCCATGACCTCCGCTGCGACCGCTTCCAGCCGGTTCACGGTCGGGTCATCGCCAAACACGTCATCCCCCACTTCGGCTTCGTACATCGCGCGACGCATCTCCGGGCCGGGCTTGCTTACCGTGTCGCTTCGCAGGTCAATGACTCTCTTCATGACTGCCGCTCCCACATCGTTTGATAGTGGGCCGCGCCGCGGATGGCGCCGGCCACTTCGGCTCGCTCCAGGGTGAGGAGTTCTTCCATCACCCGGCCGCACTGCTCGGTCGTCTCGTCGTCGCCGAGGGCGCTGACGCGGTCGACGAGGTGTTGCCAGACGCCCGAAGCGAGGATGACGGGCATGGTCCGCGGCCAATGGAAGGTCATCACCTTTTCCGGATAGGGGAACTCCGGCCGGAGCTTCTTGATCGACTTGAACCGGTCGTCCACGGATTCCGCCCGGGCAACAACCATCACAATCGGCCTAATGCCCGGCTTTGTCCGGAAGTCCACGAGGAGCCGCTTATCGATGAGATGGAAACGGACGACGAGGACATCGGCGGAATCAATGACTTTGAAGACCTCGTCGAGGTCAACACCGAATTCGTCACTCATGGCAATTGCCGGGGGGGATGATCATGGGGTTCGCGATCGATGGTAGGCCAGGGTTAAGCGGGGCGCAAAAGGGTGGCGTGGGCCGCCTCAGTTAATCGCTTTCACCTTGTCGATCATCCCTGCCAGGGCAACCGGCCTCTCGGCGGCGGGAGTCGAGAGCAGGGCGCTCCAGGAGCTGCACGCTGGCTCGAAGGGAGTGAGGTCGGCAACGGCGAATTCGTTCGACTTGCCGCTCCGCACGGCGCTGCAAAGGACGCTCACGCGGTTCGTGAGCAGATCTTCGTTGCACTCGCCCTTGCCGTCCTTCTGGGCCTGGTAGCAATCCTTGAGCCGGACGAACTCCGTTTCCATGGCGGCCGCCATGGCGCGCGCCCCTCCGCCAACCGAATCCGAAGAGCTTGCGCGGCCGGGTTTTTCGGAACTGTCATCGCCTCCGCCACCACAGGCGGCAAGAAACAGGGCGGCAACGGGGAGAAGAAGCGCAATGCGAAGCATGCGGCGAAGTCTATCGGCGCCGCGACTCGATGCAAGCGAGTGGTGTCACGCTTGTGCTCCTCAACGGGCAAACAGGGAAAGGTTGCGTCTGGAAGCGGTCCACAGCCCGTAACACCGGGCGCAGGGCGGTCTGGTTGGTCGGGGTGCACAGATTTGAACTGTGGGCCTCTGCGTCCCAAACGCAGCGCTCTGCCAGGCTGAGCTACACCCCGCGCCGCCGCACCCGCCAATTGTGACACATCCGTGCGATTCGCGGCGTCAGGCGACCGGCTCCGGCAGCGCGCAGCCGATGATTTCGTTGACGTCGGCTATCCCGCGCTCCTCCAGCCAGCGCGCCAGCCCTTCCAGCACATCGAGGGGCGCGCGCGGGTTGGCGAACGTGGCGGTGCCCACCTGCACGGCCGTCGCGCCGGCCATCAGGAACTCGACGGCGTCTTCGCCACTGCTGATGCCGCCACAACCGATGACAGGGATGCGGACGGCTCTCGCAACGTCGTAGACGATTCGCAGGGCGATCGGCTTGATCGCCGGGCCGCTGAGGCCCCCGCGGGCCCGCGGAAGCACAGGCGCGCGCCGCCGCGTGTCGATCGCAAGGCCGAGCACGGTGTTGATCGCGCAAATGGCTGCGGCGCCTTCCCGCTCGCACGCCACAGCGAGTCCGACGGGGTCGGTGATGTTGGGCGTCAGCTTCACGATGACCGGGAGGTCTGTGTTGCGCACGGCGGAGCGGACCGCGCGGCCTGCCGCCTCCACGTTCTGGCCGATTTCGATGCCTCCGATATCCACGTTGGGGCAGCTGATGTTCAGTTCGAGCGCAGCCACTCCCGGCACGCCGTCCAGCATCCGTGCCATTTCGCCAAACTCTTCCGGCGTGTCGCCGGCGATATTGACGATGACGGGCACGTCCCACCTGGCCCAGATTGGCGCCATCTCCGAAATGCACTTTTTGATGCCGATGTTCTGGAGGCCGATTGAGTTCAGCATCCCTGCGGGCGTCTCCGCGACGCGTGGCTGCGGGTTCCCCTGGCGCGCCACCATCGTGACCCCCTTGGAGACGACAGCACCGAGGGCGTTCACGTCGAAGTGGCGGGCAAACTCCAGCCCCCAGCTGAACGTCCCCGAGGCGGGCATCACGGGGTTGCGGAGGACAAGGCTGTTCTTGGCGCCGGGTGCGAGGTCAACCGCGAGCAAAGGGGGCATGCAATCCCAGTGTAGCAGCGCGAAACGCCGGGACGAACGCAAAAAGACGGCCGGGAGTTTGATTCCCGGCCGTCAAAAGCAATCGTGACGGGCTCTCAGGAGTTGGAGTTGGCGCGGCGGCCGCGGTAGCGCGAACCGTTTAAGCTGAAGCTGTCGCTATCCCACATGAGGTCTTCGGACGAGTTGCGGAATTCCTTGTCAACACCGCAGCGCTTGCAGCGGCCTCCACTTACGGCACCATTTGGGGTGTCGATCACCCAGTGGTGGCGGCAGATCGCGGACGTAATCGTGGTCTCAGTCGCATTCGCTTCAGTCATGAAGCCTCCTTGATAACATTTACCGGACGGTAGAAACCAGTGTAGCACACCGTCCCGGAGCCCCTCCCATCTTGGCCACCCGTCGCGAAAGCGGGGGTAAACGGTTTGCCGGGCAACCCCGGAAGGTCTACGCTCATAGGGACGGGTGCGACAGTACCGGCCAGCGCCACGAGCGCGAACCACTGGCGCAATCCGCGGGGGACCCTGCAGGCCTGGCAGCTCCTAGCGCCGCCGCTCGCGTTGCGACCCGCCGTCCCAGATAACCGCACCGGCCGCTTTTGATCGCGGCCTTCCAACGAAAGGCTTACTCCCTTCATGACCAGTCTCATTGGGGTCTCGCGCGACGACATCATGGCGGCGCTCGACCAGGTCCAGGACCCGGAACTCCACGCCAGCATCGTCCGCCTCGGGATGATCAAGGAACTCTCGCTGGAAAACGGCCATGTGCGCGTAAAGGTGGAACTGACCACGCCCGCCTGCCCGTTGAAGGAAACCATTGAGGCGGATATCCGGGCGGCCGTCGAACCCTTGCCTGGTGTGACAGGCGTGAGCCTTGAATGGGGTGCGAACGTGCGGGCGTCTTCCCCGAAGGAAGGCCAGAAGCCCATCGACGGGGTCCGCAACATCATCGCCGTGGCCTCCAACAAAGGCGGCGTTGGCAAATCGACGGTGGCGGCCAACCTGGCCGTGGCGCTGGCCCAATCCGGGGCGAGCGTGGGACTGTTGGATGCGGACATCACCGGACCCAATCTGCCCACCATGTTCGGGTTTGCCAACGGTATGCAGGCGGGTTCAAGCGACGGCCTCCGGCCCGTGGAGAAGTTCGGTGTTCGGGTCGTTTCCATGGGCTTCCTTCTGCCCCGGGGGACGCCGGTCGTGTGGCGCGGACCGATGATCGGCAGCGCGGTCCGCCAACTCCTCCACGACGTGCCCTGGGGAGAGCTAGACTACCTCATCATCGACCTGCCGCCAGGGACGAGCGACGCCTCGATGAGCATGGCCCAGGAAGCGCCGATCACGGGCGCGGTCATCGTGTCCACGCCCCAGGACGTCTCGCTGGAAGACGCGATGAAGGCCGTGGCGATGTTCGAGAAGCTTGACATCCCTGTGTTCGGGATGGTGGAGAACATGAGCTACTTCATCGCCCCGGATACGGGCAAGCAGTACGACATTTTTGGGCACGGTGGGGCAGCGAAGGCTGCCGACGAACTGGGGATCGACTTCCTTGGAGAGATCCCAATTGAACCAGCGGTGCGCGAAGGAGCCGACAATGGCATCCCCGTGGTATACGGCGCACCGGAATCGACATCGGCAGCGGCGATTGCGCGCATCGCGCGGAATGTGGCTGCGAGAATCAGCGTTTTGCAAAGGATGGGTGTGTAAACCCGAATGGTCTTGAATATCTTCCCCCGGCGGCCCCAGCCCACAGCGGCTCCCGCCCCTGAACCAGAAGCCACGCTTCCCGAACCATCACCGGAAGTGATGGAACAACTTGACGACTCAGCGAAGCGGCCCACGCGCCGCGGCTCACGCGGTGGCCGCGGCCGTGGTCGCGCAAACGGTACCGAGGCGGCAGCCGCCGAGATTGTTGAGGAAGCCAGCGCACCACTTGAGGCGCCTGCCGCACCGGCGCGGGCTCCCCGCCGCTCGGCGAGGGCGAAACCTGCGGAGACTGTTGATGAGCCTGCGGCAGTCGCGGAACCCGCGGCCCCGGCGACCGCAACGCGCCCGCGCCCCCGGCGCGGGACTCCGCGCCAGCAGGCGGAGATGAAGGCACGCGAAGAAGCCGCCCCGGCGGAACAACCCGGCCCGGGCCCCTCGGCCACGGGGCCACGGGGCCGAGGCCCCCAGACGGGGACTCCGGACAACGCGCTCGCGAGAGCCATCGAACAGCAAGGACGGCAGATCGAGCAGCTCGCCGAGACAGTCCGCCGCGCTGGCTCGGGCGGAGCAGTGGGGGCGTCTGGCACCCGTGCCCGCGTCGGCGTGTTCGTCGATGCCGCCAACGTGGAACTCGCCAGCGACCGGATGCGGGCCCGCTTCGACTGGGCCAAGATCCTCGACATGTTGACGCATGATCGCCAGCTCGTCCGCGCCATCGCCTACTCGCCGGTCCACGACGACCCCGGCGTCAGCATCGAGACGCAGCGATTCGTCGAGCCGTTCCTCGGCAAGGGCTACAAAGTGGTGACCAAGCCCCTCAAGCGCTTCCAGGACGGCACGATCAAGGCGAACGTCGATATCGAACTCGCGCTGGACATCATGGAGATGCTTGACCGGCTCGACGTGGTCTGCCTCGTCTCTGGCGACGGCGACTTCCAGCGCCTGGTCGAAGTCGTCCAGAGCAAGGGTGTACGCGTGGAGGTTGTCGCTGTTGGCAACAGCACTGCCGGCAACCTTCGCAACGCCGCTGACCAGTTCATCGACTTGCAGCAGCGGCTCCGCGAAGTCCGCATCTAACCTCCTGCCGGATGAACGCGAAGAAGGGCCGCCTGGGCGGCCCTTCTTGCTGTCGCCTGGGTTGGCGCGGTCAGGCTGGGGCGAACATCGGGAGCGAAAGGCCGCCCTCCTGGTCCTCCCATCGCACTTTCACGCGGGCGCCGATCTTCGCCTCGTTCACCGGGTCGGCCAGGCCGGCGAGGTTGGTGAGGACGCGGAAACCTTCGTCGAGGTCCACGTAAGCGACGGCGTACGGGCCGAGCGCGGCGAACGCGGGATGCCGGTTGAGCCGCACCACGCTGTAGCTATACACCGTCCCTTCGCCCTTCGACTCCTTCACGGTCATCTCGCGAGAGCCGCAGGTGGGGCAGTGGGCCCGGGCAAAGAACACGATGTGGCCTTTCGCGCACACCTGGTAGGTGAGCTTGTGCTCCTTCGTGGCGTCCCAGAAGGCCTGGGTGTCGGGTTCGGGGAAACGCGGGAGTGGTCGTCCTGCCATGGTCAGTCCCTCGCCAGAATGATGGTGCCACCGGTGTGGCTGGTGGCGAGCATGCCGCCGTTTCCGTGGGCGACCGCGAGCTTCGCGCCTTCCACCTGGGAGGTGGATTCGCCGCGGAGCTGGCGGGCCGCTTCCAGCAAAAGGAAGATGCCGCGCATGCCCGGGTGGTTGGAGCTCAGGCCGCCTCCGTCCGTGTTGAGCACCGGCTTGAGCGGGCTCTTGTAGTGCAGACGCTCGCCGCCGACGAACGCCCCGCCTTCGCCCTTCTTGCAGAAGCCGAGGTCTTCGAGCATCACGAGCACCGTGATCGTGAATGAATCGTAAATCATCGCGATGTCGATCTCGGCGGGCGTAATGCCCGCTTCGCCGAAGGCAGGGGGACCGGACTGGGCGGCCGCGCTGATTGTGATGTCGCTGCCGTTTTCCGAATACCTGGTCGCCTCCCCGGACCCGATGATCCAGACCGGCTTCTTCTTGCAGTTCCGGGCAACTTCGGGTGAGGCGATAACCACGGCGCCGCCGCCGTCCGACACCATGCAGCATTCGAGGAGATGGAGCGGGTCCGCCACCATGCGAGAACTGAGCACGTCCTGGACGGTGATTTCGTTGATCCCGACGAACTCCAGGTCTTTCATCGCCTGGACGGCTTCCGGGTTCCGCATCGCGTGGGCGCGCGTGGCGACCGAAATGTGGGCCAACTGCTCGGAGGTCGTCCCGTATTGATACATGTGGCGGCTGGCCACCATGCCGTAGTTGGAGATGAGCGTCATCCCCCAGGGATCGGTCATGTTGCTCAGCGGGCTGGACGAGCCGGGGCTGTAGCCGCCGCCACCACCTCCGCCCGTACCAATGCGGCGAGCGTCGCTGTGGGCGGTTGATCCGTAGGTGAGCAGCGCCACCTTGCACTTGCCGGCGGCGATGTCGCGGCGGGCGTGGGCCGCGTGAAACTCGTACGAGCTTCCGCCAACCTGCGTCGTGTCGATCACGTTCGGCTTGAACCCGAAGTACTCGGCTAGCCCGAGTCCGGCCGATCCGGCGCCGTCCTGGGCGTCGTACAGCCCGTCCACGTCACCCCAGGAGAGGCCCGCGTCTTCAAGGGCGCGGGCGGCGCATTCCGCCTTGATCTGCAGGGCGGTGACACCCGGGGCCTTCCGCTTCGGATATTCGTAGATGCCAACGATGGCGGCATCACGCTTCTGAGAAACCATCCACATACCTCCGTCGGGGCCAAGACCCCGCCCGGACTCTAAAGACGGCTTGAAAGACCGTCAACGCGCAGGACGGGACGCCCCTTTTTCGCCGCCGGTGTGGTACCGTCCGCCGCGCGATGGCGCTGGTCTTCGTGGCTCTCGCGTGGCTCATGGGGATGGCCGCGGTTTCGCTCTGGGGAGCGCCGTGGTGGACAGCGGGCGCGTGGCTCCTGCTGGGCTCTCCCCTGGTCCTCACCGGCCGCGACCGCGTCACCACAGCCATCTTCGCCGCCGGACTGGCGGGGGCACTGCTCTCCGGCTGGAGGTTCGAGACCTGGGAGCAACGTGCCTCGCCGCAACTCGCCCGCTACGTTGGAGTGGATGTGGTCCTGGAGGGCCGGATCGACTCCGAGCCAGACCCCGGGCTGACGACAGCCAGTTACGAAGTCACCGTCCGCCAAACCACAGTTGGAGGGAGTACCGAGGCGACGGAGGGCAAGGTGCGGGCCACGCTGGGGCAGTACGCGAACTACCTGCCCGGCACGCGTATCCGGCTCACCGGCGCCCTCGATCAACCCCCCGTGTTCGAGGATTTCGACTACCGCGGTTACCTCGCCCGCCGGGGCGTGGTCGCGACGACGTACTTCCCTCGGGTCGAGGTGCTGGATGAACCCGGCCGGTACTCCATCCCGGCGAACCTGGCCGAGATGCAGTTGGCACTCGAATCGTCGCTGCAGCGGGTGCTGCCCGAGCCCGAAGCGTCGCTGGGCGCGGGAATCGCTTTCGGCCGCGACGGCAACCTTCCGGATGGCCTCTACGACGACTTCCGCGCAACCGGCCTCGCCCACATCGTGGCGGTGTCGGGGGCGAACGTTACGCTGGTCACCGCCCTGACGTTCTTCCTCGCGATCCCTCTGGTGGGGCGCCGCTGGGCGATGATCCCCGCAGGCATGGCCGTTATCGCATACGTCGGCATCGCCGGGCTCTCGCCGAGTGTCGTGAGGGCGGGGATCATGGCGGTTGTCTTCCTGTACGGCGCGTATCTTGGACGGCAGCAAAGCTCGCTCGCGGCCCTCGGCGCGGCAACCATCGTCATGACCGGCTGGAGCCCCGCATTCCTGCGAGATGCCGGCGTCCAGTTCGGGCCATCCGTAGCGCAGGACCTTGGTTTCCAACTGAGCCTCGCGGCGACCGCCGGGCTCATCGTCTTCGGGCCGTGGATTCGCTGGGCGCTGCTCTCGGCCCGGCGGTGCTGGCGGATCGAGGGATTCGTGCCGGGCGCCCTTGTCGAAGTCGCGGCGCTTACCGTCTCTGCCACCGTCGCGACGCTGCCCCTGTCGTGGGTGAACTTCGGGCAGGTCTCGCTCGCCGGGCCGTTGGCCAACCTGGTCGTGGAGCCGGTCTTCGTGATCGCATTCTGGTTGAGCGCGGCGGCTGCGGTTGCAGGGGTCGTGTGGGAGCCCGCGGGTTGGGCCATTGGGCTCGCCGCCTACTACCCGCTGGGCTTCATAACCTGGTTCGCCGGCTGGGCAGCGAGCATCCCGTTCGCTGCGGCGGAGACTCCCCGGGCGAGCGGCGAACTCGCCCTCCTGGCCTACGCAGCGCTTGCCGCCCTGGGTTGGCCGGCGTACTGGCGGCTCGCACCGGCCGTGACGCCGCGGACATGGGCGCCAAACCAGAACAGACGCGCCGTGCTCGTCTGGAGCGCCTCCGCAGCCGCGATAGTCGTGCTCGCCGTCCCGGTGAGCCTGCTGCCGATCGGCGGACCCGGCGACCTCGAAATGTCTGTGCTCGATGTTGGCCAGGGCGATGCCATCCTCCTCACCACGCCCTCCGGCAAGCGCGTCCTGGTGGACGGCGGCCCGAGCAGTATCGGTCTGGCGCGGGAACTTGGCGCCGTGCTGCCCCACTGGCAACGCCGCATTGATGTTGTCATCGTGACCCATCCGCAGGAAGACCACATCGGCGGCGTGCCAGGACTGCTCCGGCGCTACGACGTGAGAGCCGAGTGGGACACCGGCGCGACCAACATGACGATGGCCGCATCGCTGTACACGCAGCGGGCTGGGCGCCGCCGCACAGTCCAGGCGGGCGATGGCTTCACCATCGATGGGGTCCGGTTCGAGGTGCTCTGGCCGCCGCCGGACTACGAGACGAAGCAGCTGAACGACCGGTCGGTGGTGCTGCGCGTGACGTACGGCGAAGTGTCGATGCTGCTCACGGGGGACTTCGAAGCTGCGGCACAGCTCGCGTTGATGGCGCGGGGCGATGTCTCGGCGGACGTGCTGAAGGTCCCACACCACGGTTCGAAGACGAGCAGTGCCGCTTTCTTGAAGGCAGTCGACCCTGCGCTTGCGGTCATCTCCGTGGGTGACAAGAACCGCTTCGGGCACCCCGCGGAAGAGACGTTGGAAGCGCTCTCCGGCACACGGCTGCTGCGGACCGATCAGGATGGCCGCGTGACAGTGACGACAGACGGGAAGCGCATCCGCGTGAGCACGGAGCGGTGAAGGCGGTGTTCGCCTGTTCTGGGGGATGAGGGTACCGTGGAGCGGTTGCGCCCCCGGATTCGGCGCCTTGAGAACGGAGACCCCTGTGACTTCACGCATCGATGGCCGCCGCCCCGACCAGTTGCGGCCCGTAAGCATAAACACCAACGTCCTCGACTTTGCCGAGGGAAGTTGCATGGTCGAGTTCGGCCGCACGCGTGTCCTCTGCGCGGCAAGCGTGGAGGAGCGCCAGCCGGGATTCCTCCGCAATACGCCGAGCGGCTGGGTTACGGCCGAGTATTCGATGCTCCCGCGAGCAACACACACGCGCAGTCAGCGTGAAGTTGAGCGTGGGCGTCCCGGTGGACGGACCCAGGAGATCCAGCGGCTCGTCGGGCGTTCACTGCGCGGCGTGGTTAACCTCGAGATGCTTGGTCCACGGACGATAACCGTGGACTGCGACGTCCTCCAGGCCGATGGCGGCACACGGACGGCTTCGATCACGGGAGCATTCGTGGCCCTGCAGATCGCAATCACCAAGCTGGTGAAGGCGGGCACCGTTTCCCCGGCGGCTGTGCAGTCGCCGGTGGCTGCGGTCTCGGTCGGGATCATCAAAGGCGTGCCGATGCTGGACCTCTGCTACGAAGAGGATTCGACAGCCGAAGTGGACTTCAACGTGGTCATGACCGGCGAAGATGCCTTCGTCGAAGTGCAGGGCACCGCGGAAGGCAAACCGTTCAGCCGGGCCGGGATGGACTCTCTGGTTGACCTGGCCCGGGCGGGCATCCTGGAGTTGTTCGAGGCGCAGCGGGCCGCGCTGGCGGCGAGTTAGCCGACGTAGTGGCCGAGGAAGGTCCCGCCAATGACATGCAGATGGCCGTGCTCCTGGCTCTGCATCGCGTCGTAGCCGAAGTTCGAGACGAGGCGAAAGCCATTCGGGCAGTGCTGCTTGCCGAGCTCGGCGGCGATCTTGCCAACTTTGCCGATCAGGCTCGTGCCATCCACCCTGGAAACATCGCCCCAGAGCTGGGACTGAGTGGTGTGATCCTTCGTCATCGCGAGCAGCATCACCGGCACCCAGCGGAGGATGTTCTGGATGACGACAACCTCTTCGTCTTCGTAGATGACGTTGCCCGGCTCACGCCCGGCTACAATGTTGCAAAAGACACAATACGGGCGCATCCGATCCTTTGATCTTAGGTTCGCGGGGGCGCTGGAACAAACGAGAGCGGTCCGGAGGAGTTGGAATGCCGCAGTTGTTGCCCTTTCGCGGGCTTCGCTACACGCCACAGGCCGGCCCAATCAGCGAGCTGCTGGCGCCGCCCTACGACGTAATCACGCCAGCCCAGCAGCGCGCCCTTGAGCAGCGGAACGCCCGCAACGCCGTTCGGCTGGAGCTGGCCGAAGGTGGCGAAGAGCGTTATGAAAAGGTGGCTGCTCTGCTGGAGCAGTGGAAGAAAGACGGCGCCATCGCCCAGGACGAAGTCCCGATGCTCTACGTTTACGAGCAAGAGTTCGTGGAGGCGGGGAGCGTGTTTACGCGGCGCGCGCTGCTCGCCGAAGTTGAGGCGCAGCCCTGGGAAGAGGGCGCCGTCAAGCCACACGAGTTCACTATGTCCGGGCCAAAGGAAGACCGCCTGAAACTGCTGCAGGCGACGAAGACCCAGTTCAGCCCCGTCTTCATGATTGCGCGTGACCGGGCGGGACAGCTCACGCAGTTCCTCGAATCGATGATCCGCAGCCAACCGCCGGCGGTACGCGGGACGACCATCGACGGCGACCACCACCGCCTCTGGGTTATCGAAGCCGGGCGTTACGAGATGCGCCAGTTGGCGCCGCTGCTCAGCGAAAGCTTCTACATCGCGGATGGCCACCACCGCTACGAAACTGCGGTTGCCTATCGAAACTGGCTGGCCGAAACGCAGACGCTGGCCCGCGACCACCCGGCCCGCTTCGCTATGACGGCGATCGTCGCCGCAAACGACCCGGGGCTGGTCATCCGCCCGATCCACCGCATGGTGCCCCGGCGCGCGCCGGCCGACTGGCGCGAGCGGCTCGGCGGCGCGTTCGCCATCAAGGCGGTCAAGCTCATCGGCGATGCCACGGAAGTGGCGCGGGAGCTCGACTCGCTGCTCGCGAAGGACGCGTCGAACATCGTGGCGCTGGGGCTGGAGCCCGGTTCGACCCATGTCCTCACGCTGCTGGACCCGGGCGCGTTCAAGGCGCGCATCCCGGCCGGTCACAGCGCCGAGTGGGCGGCCATCCAGCCGAACGTGGTGCGGTACGGCATCCTCGAGCCACTCTGGGGAATCAGCGACGACGACCTGCGGGCCGGCGCCGTGGAGTATTCGCACGACACGGGCGAAGTGCGCGAATTCCTCAACAGCCACCCAGGCTCGGTCGCCTTCATGCTCAACCCGGTCGGCATCGGTTCGGTGATGGAGCTGGCGGACCAGGGCGAACGCATGCCCCAGAAGTCGACCTTCTTCCACCCGAAGCTGGGGACGGGGCTGGTGTTCCACTCGCTGGAGGCATGAGGTGCGAGGCATGGGGAATGAGGAATGAGACGGTGAGTGCCTCCCCGCACGGGGTCTGCGAAGTCGATTTCACGTTTTGAACGCGTTTGAACGCGTTCTGGACGCGTCGCAACGCGTTAACGGCGTTCGTGAGGTTGGACGATGCCGGGACAGCGGTTCGGGCACATGTACGGACGGCCATTTGGGGCAGGGTGCAGCAGAGCGTGAGAGAGCACCAAGGGGCGCGTGGCACAGGTCGCCGGGATCGGAACCAGAACCCGCCGGACTCGGCGCGAGGGCCGGACTGGCGCGGGCCAGCGCTACCCGAAGACCCCCGCCGCCGCCAGGTCCGCGATGCGTCCGGGGTCGATTCCGGCTTCGGCGAGGATGTCCGCGGTGTGTTCACCAAGCTCTGGGGAGGCGCCGCGGATGCCGATGTCGGCGTCCCAGATCGAGAAGGGGACTCCGACGGCCTCGAAGGCGCCGGAAGGGTGGGGGATGGGCTGGAATGCGCCGATGGCCCGCAATTGGGGGTCATCCACCACTCCGGGGAGGTCGACGGCGGGCGCCCAGATGAGGCCGTTCTCGTCAAAGACGCGCTGCCAGTGGGCGCACGGTTCGCTGCCGATGCGCTGCTGGGCGGCATCACCGAGAAAGGCGCCGAAGCGGGCGCGGCTGGCCATGGTCTGGAAGCGTTCGTCCTCCGCCCATTCCGGGATGCCGATCGCCCGGCAGAACGCCGGCCAGTAAGGGTCGGGTGTCATGTGGACGAGCATCAGCCACTGCCCATCAGAAGCCTGGTAGGTGTTGAAGAGCGGGTTCGAGGGCGCTGTGCGGTCCATCTTGGGCGGCTGGCGGCGCTCCTGGAGGGCGCGGACGATGTCCGTCGCGATGGTGTAGACGCCGGCCTGCTGGAGCGAAACTTCGACAACCTGGCCTTCGCCGGTCTGATCGCGCAGGCGGAGGGCGGCGAGGATGGCCGCAACCGCGAAGACGCCGGTCGTGTGGTCTCCCTGGGCGATACGGCTGAGGACGGGCGGAGTATCCGGGTGGCCGACGACGGACATGATGCCGGAGCGCGCCCAGAAGGCGGCGAAATCGAACGCCGGACGCCCTGACTCCGGTCCGCGGATGCCGTACCCAGTGAGCGATGCATGGATCAGCTTCGGGTTGACCGCGTGGACGTCCGCCGGGAGGAGCCGGTACTTCCGCAGGCGCGGCTCGATGAGGTTAGTGAGCAGGACATCGGCTCCTCGCAGGACGTCGTGGAGGAGTTCGATGCCGCCCGGCCGGTCGAGACCAACCACCATGGACCGCTTGCCGCGGTTTTCCTGCTCGAAAAGGATATTCGGCCCGGTCACTTCGGCGCTGGCAGACCGCACGCCCCGCATTACCTCTCCGCCAGGTGGTTCGACCTTGATCACGTCGGCGCCGAGGTCACGAAGGAGGACGCCGGTGCTCGGGGCGGCGACGTAGTTGGCGACTTCGATGACGCGGATTCCGGAAAGCGGCGAGGGCACAGGCTCAACTCGGGGCAGGATGCGGGAAGCATACCGGGTGTGGCGGTGCGGGCTCATATGGCAACCTGGCCATGTTTGAGGCTGGCGCAGGGCTGGATTCGTCGCGCCGATCAGACCCGTCACTTGATCGCTCCGGGCTCTGGTTGGGTCAGTACGGGAGGCCCTTGAGGCCGTAGAGGGCGCGGGAGTAGGAGGCCCGGCCGAGGTGGCCGTTGCCGTGGCCGATGAGTCCGTGGCCGATGGCTTCCATGCGCGGGATATCGCCCCATGGGCGGATGAAGAGCGTCTCTGAGAGGTACTCCATGCCCATCCCGGCGATGCGCGGGACGACGGCCTCCGCGACGGCGCGGGTGTATGTGCTGAACTCCGCCGGCTCCGGAAACGCCATGGAGTAGGCGTCGTTGGGGTCCTGGCCGGTGCCCTGGTCAACGCGCGGCAGGCCCCACTTCGCGTCGAAGCCGTCACGCAGCCAGACAGGCTGCTCGCGTTCGAAGACGAAGTGGACGATGTTGTCGATGGTGCGGACGACGTGCCAGACGTCCCAGCCGATGGAGTTGGTGATGCCTCCGCGGGTATCGCAGAGCTGCTGGACGGTCAGCCCGTCGACGGCAGCCTCGGAGTACTGGAGGACGCGCTGGATGAGGGCGGCGTACTGGGCGGACATGGTGGGCGCGTTGCCCATCCCGGGCAGGTTTGGCATGAGGTGGCCCTGTGGTGAGTGTGAGAGGACTGTACAACGTTTCGGGCGGGAATCAGGAATCCAGTGCCGTGAACAGCTCATCCACCCCGAGCTCGAACCCCGGGAGATAGCCGGTCACCAGCGATTCATGGCCGGAGAGGGCAGCGCCGTCTCGCTCGTCGTCGAACACTTCGACGACACGCCGCGAGGGGAGGACCAGCCAGGCGACATCCACGCCGCGCTCCCGGTACTCGCGACACTTTGCGCGCAGGTGCATCAAGGTTTGCCCCGGCGATTGGACTTCCACAGCGAGCGTGGGGGGAAGAAAGATGTCGCCCTCGTTGCGCGGCTTACCGGGTCCCCAGTAGGCCACATCGGGCGCACGGTACCGCCGGTCAGCACCCCTGGACAGGTTCACGGTCGGCTCGGGCCCAGAAGAGGCTCTCAACCCGGACTGGCGGCGCCAGACGCCGAGCCGGACGATGAGCTCCTCGACGATTTGCAGATGCGGAAGCTTCACCATTGGCTTTTGCGTCACCTCGCCGTTCACGAACTCGTACGCTGGACTCAGGTCCGCGTAGCGGCGAAGGAACTCTGCTTCGGCCATGCGAAGCGGCGCCGTGGAAACCTGCGCGGTGCTCATTTCGAACTCAGTCTAGCAGACGTGGCAGGCCTCGCGAGCACGCAAAACGGGGGCCTTTCGGCCCCCGTTCAGTGTTATGAGTTGGTCCCGGCCATCGCGCCTAGACGCGGTGGCACCAGACCCAGTGCTCCTTGTCAGCGGTGCCCACGTTGCGCCAGTCTGGCTTGCGCGTGCGGCATTCGTCGATTGCGATGGGGCAGCGAGTGTGGAACACGCAGCCACTCGGCGGGCGAAGCGGGCTCGGCACGTCGCCGAGGAGGATGATGCGTTCGCGCTTCCGTTCGATCTCCGGGTCCGGGATCGGGACGGCGGACATGAGCGCCTTGGTGTAGGGGTGGAGCGGGTTTTCGAAGATCGAGTCCCGGTCCGTCAGTTCCATGATGTGGCCGAGGTACATGACAGCCACGCGGTCGCTGATGTGGCGCACGACCGAGAGGTCGTGGGCGATGAAGAGGTAGGTGAGGTTGAACTGGTCCTGGAGGTCCTGGAGCAGGTTGATGATCTGCGCCTGAATGGACACGTCGAGCGCGGAGACGGGCTCGTCGCAGACGATGAAGTCTGGTTCAACCGCGAGGGCGCGGGCGATGCCGATGCGCTGGCGCTGGCCGCCCGAGAATTCGTGGGGGAAGCGGTTGGCGAAGTAGGGGTTCAGGCCAACCGTCTGGAGGAGGTTTTGGACCTTCTCCTTCTTCTCCTTGCCACTGGCGAGCTTATGGATGGTGATCGGCTCGCTAATGATGCTGCCGACGGACATGCGCGGGTTGAGGCTCGCGTAGGGGTCCTGGAAGATCATCTGCATCTTGCGGCGGAAGCGGCGGAGTTCGCCGCCCTTGATCTTCGTGAGGTCGGTGCCTTCGAAACCGACGGTGCCGGCGGTGGGGCGCGTCAGCTGGAGAACGGCCTTACCGGTGGTCGATTTGCCGCAACCGGATTCGCCCACGAGGCCGAGGGTCTCGCCGCGCTTGACCTGGAAGCTGATGCCATCGACGGCACGGACATCGGCGACCTTGCGCTGGAAGATGATGCCAGCGGAGACCGGGAAGTAGACCTGGAGGTCCTGGACGTCAACCAGGGTTTCGCCGATAGTCCCGACCCGCTGGCGGGCTGAAGAACTAGTTTGCTGCACCAACTGCCACCTCCCGATGGACACGCTCAGATTCCCAGCACGCGGCGTAGTGCTTTTCGGCCACGAGCTTAAACGGCGGGTATTCTTCCTTGCACTGGTCCACGCGCCACGAGCAGCGCGGGTAGAACGGGCAGCCCGGGGGCAGGTGGGCAAGGTCTGGCGGGAGGCCCTCAATGGGGACGAGCTTTTCCTTGCGGGTCTCATCCAGGCGCGGCACCGAGTTGAGCAGGCCAACCGTGTACGGGTGCTTGGGGTTGCCGTAGAGCTCGGTCGCCGAAGCGGTTTCAATGACCTTGCCGGCATACATCACGTTCACGCGGTCTGCGTAGCGGGCAACGACACCGAGGTTGTGGGTGATGATGATGACGGCGGTGCCGAATTCGCGGCTGAGGCGGCTCATGACTTCCAGGATCTGGGCCTGGATGGTCACGTCGAGCGCGGTCGTGGGCTCATCGGCGAGGAGGAGCTTCGGGTTGCAGCTCATCGCCATGGCGATCATGACGCGCTGGCGCATGCCACCCGAGAACTGATGGGGGTAGTCGTCCAGGCGGCCACGGGCCTCCGGGATGCCGACCATCTCGAGCAGCTCGGCGGCGCGGTCGCGGGCGGCCTTGCCGTGGAGGTTCATGTGCAACTCGAGGGCTTCCGTCATCTGGCGGCCAATCGTGAGCACGGGGTTGAGCGACGTCATCGGCTCCTGGAAGACCATCGCAATATCGTTTCCGCGGATCTTGCGAATCTCGTCCTCGTCGAGCTTGAGGATGTCCCGGCCCTGGAAGAGGATTTCGCCGGAGACGATCTTGCCCGGGGGCTGGGGGATCAGGCGGAGGATGGAAAGCGCGGAGACGCTCTTTCCACAACCGGATTCGCCCACCAGTCCAAGCGTTTCGCCCTCTTCCACCACGTAGGAAGTGCCGTCAACAGCCTTGACGACTCCTTCTTGCGTGTAGAAGTACGTCCGCAGGTCCTTGACCTCGAGTAGCGCCATCCCTTCTCCCTTCTCCCCCGGCAAAACCGGAGTGCGGCCGGCACCGCAACGATCCTCTGATTTTCGAG
Organism: Anaerolinea sp.; assembly: GCA_013822275.1. Lineage (GTDB taxonomy): Bacteria > Chloroflexota > Dehalococcoidia > Tepidiformales > Tepidiformaceae > PNKC01. The sequence continues at coordinate 74,469 of PNKC01000003.1, forward strand.
TGATGTGGGGAAGGGGAGACTCGAACTCCCACGCCTTGCGGCACATGATCCTAAGTCATGCTCGTCTGCCAATTCCGACACTCCCCCACGGAAGCCGGTGGTCTGCCCTTTGAGGTAACCCGGAGGCACACCACCAGTCAGAAACTGGGTTTGGTGAGCCGCGAAGGACTCGAACCTTCAACCGGCTGATTAAGAGTCAGCTGCTCTGCCAGTTGAGCTAGCGGCCCCCAAGAGACGGGCGGGAGTATATCACGGGGTGGACGCTTTCCCACAACCCGTGCCCGGCTGAAGCCCACCTTACCATAAGGGACCGGTGAGGAGGCCGCCCCCGCGGCCTGATTCGGGACTTCCGTGGCGGGTGTCAGCACTCAGGACTGAGGACTCGGGACTCGGGTCGCGCGAGGGTAGCGCGTCAGCTCTTCTGGAAGGCGAGGATGGCGGCGGCCAGAAGGACGGTCTGGAGCATGCTGCTGGAGATGAGCAGCCAGAGCCCGGCGGCGCGCTCGCGGGTGTGGACGGCGATGCCGAGGACCGTGTTCAGCGCGAGGATGCCGGCGCCCAGGTAGGCGATGCGCAGCAGCTCCGCTTTGTCGCCCACGCGGACAACGCCGCCAAGGGCCGGGAAGCTGAGCTGGACGACGCTTGGCAGGTTTGGGTACTGGGAGTAGACGTAGCCGGCAAGCAAGGAGCAGGTGACAGCGCTGGCGGCAGCCGCCACGATGGCGACGCGGTCCCGCCAGAAGGGGAATGCGGCGATGCCACTGGCGGCCGAGCGCTGGATGTGCTGCTCCACCGTGCCGAGCGAGGCGCGCGCCTGGACTTCCTCCGCGAAGGCCGCCTGGTCCAGCACCGTGAGGGCGTAGGACTCTTCCGTGGTGACGATGTAGAGGAGCTCATCCGGCGAGCTGTGGGTGGAGTAGAAGATGGTGTAGCCGACGCGTTTCACATCCGCGTGGCCCACGTGGCAGCCCCACCAGTTCAAGCCGTGGATCGCCGCCTCATCCAGGGTGCGGCCGGGGATCATGCGCTGGATCGTGTCGATCGGGATGACGACCCGGCGGAAACCCCAGCGGATGACGAGCGTTTCGCGGTCGATGACGTAGCTCAGGGTCGCGAGGGCGTAGCTCCAGTTCGCGAACGTGCCGGCGAGGAGGACGAGGACGGCACTGACGAGCCAGGCGAGGAACGTCTTGAACTCGGCGGGGGCGCCGATGGCCACCCTCAACGTGAGGCCGGCGAGAAGAATCGCCCACGCAGCGAACGCGCCCCCGACGATGACGCCGAGAGCGCGAGGCGGCCGGAATTCGGCCAGGTCTAGCGAGCGACGCGGGCGCGGGCTGGTGTGCACCACTGGCTGTATTTCTCGCTTCTGCCGCGAATGCAATCGTAGAAAAGGTGGCTCAGCTGGCTGGTGATCGGGCCGGGCTTGCCTGTGCCGACGGTGCGGCGGTCCACCTCCACAATCGGCGTCAGGTGGGCGGCGGTCCCGGTCATGAAGATCTCGTCGGCGATGTACAGTTCGCTGCGGTCGATTTCGCGTTCGACGAGTTCGATGCCGAGTTCGTTCTTGGCCAGCTCGACGACGCTCGCGGCCGTGATCCCTTCGAGGACGTTATCCGCGGGAGTGGGGGAGATCAGCTTGCCCTTGCGGACCATGAAGATGTTTTCGCCGCTGCCTTCGGAGACGTGGCCGTTGGCGTTGAGCATGATCGCTTCGTCGAAACCGTTGAGGTTCGCTTCAGTCTTGGCGAGGGCGCTGTTGACGTAGATACCGGTGACCTTGGCGCGTGGCGGGATGCCGGTGTCGTCCACGCGGCGCCAGGTGCTGGTGTGGCAGCGGGCGGTTTCCGGGAGATAAGCGGGAAACGGCGTGAGGAAGATAAGCGTCTCGCTCTCCAGGTTGTGAAGGCGGACGCCGAGCTGCTCGGTGGAGAGGTAGACCATCGGCCGGAGGTAGATGTCCTCCGTGAAACCGCTCTTCTCAACCAGCTCCACCGCGATCTCGCAGAGACGATCGACGGTCTGGTGGACCTGGAAGGTAAGGATCTTGGAACTCTGGACAAGGCGCTCGAAGTGCTCGCGCATGCGGAAGAGGTAGGTCGTCTGGTCGTCTTCGTTCCAGTTGCCGCGAATGCCTTCGAAAACCGCCGTGCCGTAGTTAAATGCGTGGGTCATGACGCCGATCTTCGCTTCGCTCAGGGGCACAATGTTGCCCTGGAAGTACGCGTACGGGGTTGGCATGTGCGTTGGCTCCTTGCGCCGGGGGAAATGGAGAGTCCGCTCAGTATAACGCCGTGGTTGGTAGCGGCAGGCCGCTTCAAGGGGATGGCGTGGCGCCGGCGCCGCGGCTGAAGAAGGTCCCATCCTTGCATTCAGGCACCGACGTCTCCTTCGCCGCCAGGCGGGCGCGGGCTTCCTTCGCCGGCAGCGGCGGGTTCTGGGTGACGAGCGAGGTGGGGTCGGCGACGGCGTTTTCCAGGTACTTCACGAACTGCTCGTTGTAGGACTTGAGGTCGCCCGGGGGGTCCAGCTTCTTCATGTCGGCGGCGAATTGCTTGATGACGGCGCCGATCTCTTCCGGCTTCGTCTTGCTGATGAGGGCGTCGGAGAACTTCGAGGTGCCCGAGCAGATGGCCGCAAGGTACTGTTCGTCACTCAATTCGTTGCCGGTTGGCTTCGGGGCGTCCCCCCCGTTGCCGCAGGCCGCCGAAGCAAGGAGCGCGGCAGCAACCGCCAGGAAAAACAAAGCTCGCATAGCGTCCAAGCGTACACCGGCTGGCGGTACGGGCGCGTTCAGAGGAGGAGGCGCTTCGGCGCGGCGCCGGGCTGGCGGCGCCAGTTGTGGACGAGGTAGCGCTTCTCGTCATCGAGTTCCGTAGCTTCGAGGCGGCAGCGATTGGGGTCCGCGACCGCGGCGCGGGCCTCGCGGTTGAACGCCTCCAGCGCGGCCGCATCGGGGACCGCGAAGACGGTTGCGAACTCCGCCGCCGCCTCCAGTTGGGCGACGGAGAGAAGCAGCAGCCAGCCGCTGACCAGTTCGGCGAGGCCGAGGTGAAAGTCGCGGTCGCCGAAGGTCATGAGCACGCGCTCGGGCGTGGAATCGCTGCCCACCAGGAGGAGGGTGGAGCCGAAGTGAGACAGTGAGAGGTCCATGGAGGCCCGATAAACTGGGCCGAGGATGTCGTGGGCGGCAAGCACCTCGGCGGCGCGGAAGGCGTGAAGGCGGTACTCCGTGGCGTGGGCTACGGCGTTGACCACGATGCCACCCTGGGCGAGCCACTCCGTCCATTCGGCGGCGCCGTCGCGGAGGATGTAGAGGCCGCCGGCCTGGTAATCGGTTGCAGCCCGGACGAGCGCAACGGCGGCGACGTAATTCCCCCATTCGAGGGCGTGCATCGCCTCAAGCCGGGTGAGCCACGCGCGCGACCAGAGGCCAAGCCCGGCTGCCATCCTCTGGGTGCGGTGCTTGCCATCGGAGGAGGCTTCGGCGATGGCGGATTCGAGGGCAAACCCGCGGAGCAGGAGGTCAATGTCCTTGCCGAGGACGAAGGTGGTCTGGCGATAGGCGTCCGCGGAGCCGGCCGCGTCCACCGGCGGTTTCCCGGCGCGCGTTGCCGCCGGGAAGATGCGCGGCGGGGCGACGCGCGGCAGTTTTGAGGTGTCGTCGGCCATCGTCAGCTCCCCGGACGGTTCATCTGATCCTGGTAGCCGCGCACGACGGGGTCGTCGAACCAGTGCTCGAGGCGCGGAGTCATCGCCTCGGGCATGGCGCGGAGCATGTCCACGGCATGCATGACGTCGTGTTTGCACCAGCCCCTGAGGTACTGGAGGAGGGGGATTTCGGACGCCGGCCGGCGCGCGTCACCAGCGAACTTGATCGTCTTCGCGAGGTCGTCGCTTGTCAGCCGGGCGAGGTGGCCGCGAAGGATAGTCCGGGCGCGGGCCGCTTCTTCGAGGAGTTCGTCGACCGTCTTGCCGCGGCGCTCCTGGACGCGGCTCTCGTTCCAGCTGTCGACATTCCAGCGCTCACCATCAGCACCGCGGATACCGGTTTCGCCGCCGTCGTGGAGTGTCCTGAACATTCCGCCCACGGGACCGTCGATGGTCGCGAGGTGGGAGATGTAGTCCTTCACAATCCAGCTGCTGTTGGGGACGGGCCGTCCGAGCTGCCCGGACGTGAGCCCGCGGCAAAGGGCGGCGAACTGGACCCGGTGGCCGTCCAGCTCGTTCAGGATGGCTTCAACTTCTGGCGTCATTCGTCTTCTTCCTCGCGCGGGTCCTGATCTTCACCCGCGGCGTAGCTGTGCTGTACTTCCTGCATCAGTCGCCGCTGGCTAGCCAGGTGCTCCGGCTCCTGGCTGAAGTCTTCGTAGAGGAGCCAGTTGAGGAGCATCGGGTCGTCTCGCAGTTCGGGCAGGACATCCAGCATCTCCATGCCGTGGCCGGCGGCGTGGTTCGACCAGGCACGGAGGACATCCGGCAGGCCGAAGAGGCCGATCTTCGCCCGGGAAGCCGCTTCATCGACGCACCCCAGCGCCGCGACGAGGCGCCGGACGGAGACGTCGAAGACGTTGACTATTTCGGGCAGCGGCGTTTCGTGATGCCTCGCCGCGACTTGGGCGTTGTGCGCCGTTGGGTCGAACCTGGACGGGTCCGGCGGGACACCCTGCTGCAAGCCTTCGAGGATCTCCGCGTAGCCCTCCTGAGCCTCCGCGAGGTGGGCGAGCATCTGGCGGACCGTCCACCCCGCACCAGGCACGGTGCGTTCCAGCGCGCCTTTCGGGAGATGCATGGCCAGGTACTTCAGGTTCCCGGTATCGAACACGAAGCGGTCGGCGGTAGCGCGGGCCTCGGGGGTTGGCGGCATGGGGCTCCTAATGGCGGGTGCGCGGGTGACGGCGTTCGGAGCGGCCGGACGGCCGGGTGCGCACAGCTTCGTCGCGCGCCGGCCGGGGGCCAAGCTGACGGATGCAATCCCAGCCGGCGTAGACTGCGGTGTCGCCGAGTTCGGCTTCGATTTCGAGGAGGCGGTTGTATTTCGCCGTGCGCTCACTGCGGGCGGGGGCGCCTGTCTTGATCTGGCCCGCGCCCGTGGCGACCGCGAGGTCCGCGATGAACGTGTCTTCCGTTTCGCCGGAACGGTGGCTGATGACGGCCGTCCAGCCGGCCCGGTGGGCGGTGTCCACCGCTTCCATGGTCTCGCTGAGGGTGCCGATCTGGTTGAGCTTCACGAGGACGCTGTTGGCGGCTTTCGCCTGGATGGCGCGACGGATGCGGCCCGTATTCGTGACGAGGAGGTCGTCGCCGACGATCTGGCAGCGGTCGCCGAGGCGTTCGACGATGGCGGACCAGGCGTCCCAGTCGTCTTCGGCGAGGCCGTCCTCAATGGAGCGGATCGGGTACTTGTCCACCCATGAGGCCCAGTGATCGACCATCTGGGCGCTCGTGAGGACGCGTTTCTCCTTCGCCAGGGCGTACTGGCCGTTACCGAAGAGCTCCGTGGAGGCGGGGTCCAGGGCGATGACGGCGTCTTCGCCGGGCCGGTAGCCCGCGCGCTCGATCGCCTCCAGGACGACCTGGACGGCCTCTTCGTTGCCGGGGAGAGAGGGGGCGAACCCGCCTTCGTCGCCGACGGAGGTTACGGCGCCGCGGTCGTGGAGGACTGCCTTGAGGGCCTGGTATATTTCGGCGCCCATGCGGAGGCCTTCGGAGAACGTCGGCGCCCCAACAGGCATGACCATGAACTCCTGGAAATCGGTGGAGTCCGGGGCGTGCTTGCCGCCGTTGAGGATGTTGAACATGGGGACGGGAAGGTGGTTGGCCGTGGGCCCGCCGAGATAGCGGTAGAGGTCCATGCCGGAGGCTTCGGCGGCGGCGCGGGCGACGGCGAGGGAGACGCCGAGGATGGCGTTGGCGCCGAGACGGCTCTTGTTCGCTGTGCCATCCAATTCGCACATGATCCTGTCGATGGTGAGCTGCTCGGTGGCCGGGATGCCCCGGAGAGCCTTGCCGATTTCCCCGTTAACGGCCCTGACAGCCTTGAGGACGCCCTTGCCGCCGTAACGGCGGGGGTCGCCATCGCGCAACTCAGCGGCTTCGTGGGCGCCGGTGGAGGCGCCAGAGGGGACGGCCGCGGTGGCCATGACGCCGCCGCTGAGCATGACCATGACGTAGACCGTTGGGTTACCGCGCGAATCCAGAATCTCGCGGGCGGCTATCTCTTCGATGAACATGCGGTTCGATTCTCCTCGCGGGGCGGCGCAGCGCTCCCGGTAGTGGGGACGGGTGGGGTCAGGCAGTGATCTCGGGGGCATTGCCCATGGGGACGAGAGCATCGGGGCTGGGCAGGTAGTCGATGTAGAGGATGCCGTTGACGTGGTCGATTTCGTGCTCGAGGGCTTCGGCGAGGAGGTCGTCTTCGGAGCGGACGCGCACTTCCTTGCCGGTCTTCGGGTCCAACCCCTGAGCGACGACCTTCACGGAGCGAATGATTTCGCCACGGTAACCGGGCACGGAGAGGCAACCCTCATCCACTTTGCGTTCGCCGGAGCGTTTCACGATCTCCGGGTTGACCAGGGCGATCGGTGGGACGCCGTTGCCGACATCGATGACAACGACCTTCAGGGAGACGCCGATCTGGGGGGCGGCGAGGCCCACGCCGGGAGCGTCGTACATGGTCTCCCACATGTCTTCGATGAGCTTGTGGATGGAACTGTCGATCGTGCGGACACGGCGGGCTTTTTCGCGCAGCACCGGGTCACCGGCGCGACGAATCGGGATGATGGCCAAGGCGCTCTCCGAAAGCGGACTGGCGCGGGTTGCGCCATCCGCAGAGTGTAACGCGACGGGCCGAATCGCGCCCGCCGCTGGCGAGCGACTTCGTGTCTGGACTACACTAACTCATGGCGACCGCTGTTGTGACCGAGTCCGAGGCCGATCTGGACGTGGAGGCGCTGCTTGAGCCGGCCACGGTGGCAGCCGGGCGGTACGCGGCGATCATCATCGGGAGCGGCATCTCCGGCCTGTTTGTGGCGCTGGAGGCGCGGCGCCTGGGGCCGGTGCTGGTCCTGACAAAGGGGAGCGTTGACGACTGCAACACCCGCTGGGCGCAGGGGGGCATCGCCGCCGCGATAGGGCCAATGGACAGCCCCGAACAGCACCTGGCGGATACGCTCGTCGCGGGCGCGGGCCTGGTGGACGAAGCGGCGGCGAGAGTGCTTTGTTTCGAAGCCCCCGCGCGAATCCGGGACCTGGTGAAGTATGGCGTCGCCTTCGATTCGCTCGGGGGCGAAGTGGCCCTCGGGCGCGAGGCGGCGCACACCCATTCGCGCATCCTCCACTCGGGCGGCGACCGGACCGGCGCGGCAATCGAGACCGCGCTCAGTTCCGCAGCCTACGACCCTTCGATCCGGATCCTGGATTATACCCTGGCGACGAGGCTGATCGCCGGGCAGGGGCGCGTGCGCGGAGTGGAGGTGCTTGACCTGCAGAGCGGGCGGACGGAGCAGTACGAATCGGATTATGTCGTCCTCGCGAGCGGCGGCGCCGGGCAGATGTACTCCCACACCACGAACCCCGACGTGGCGACCGGCGACGGCATCGCGCTCGCCTTCGCGGCCGGCGCGGAAGTGGCCGACCTGGAGTTTTACCAATTTCACCCCACGGCGCTGCGGCACAAGGCCGCGCCGCCGTTCCTGATCTCAGAGGCAGTGCGCGGGGAAGGGGCCGTGCTGCGGAACCTTGCCGGCGAGGCGTTCATGCCGCGCTACCACAAACTCGAGGACCTGGCGCCGCGGGACGTGGTCGCCCGCGCGATCGTGGCGGAGATGCGGGCGGAAAAAAGCGACCATGCCCTGCTGGACTGCCGCCACCTGAAGTCGATCGACCTGGCGGCGCGGTTCCCGGGAATCTACGCCTTCTGCAAGGGCATCGGCATCGATATGCGGAGGGACCCGATCCCGGTCTCGCCCGCGGCGCACTACTTGATGGGCGGCGTGCGGACGGACATCCACGGGCGGACGACCCTGCCGGGCCTCTACGCGTGCGGCGAGGTGGCGTGCACGGGCGTGCATGGCGCGAACCGGCTGGCGAGCAACTCATTGATGGAGACGGTGGTCTTCGGGAAGCGCGTCGTGGAGCACATGGCGAGCGGCGCGGGAGGCTCGGCGCCGCCAACGTTCGGCGTGGAAACACTCAGCTTCGGCGACGATGTGCCGCCTTCGCACGCGGCCGTGCAGGAGATGATGTGGGAGTGCGTTGGCATTGAACGAGACGGGGAGTCGCTGGCGCGAGGCTGGAAGACCGCCACGAGCTGGCCGGTGGCGCATGGGGCAGCCGCGACGCGCGAGCAGTTCGAACTGCGGCAGATGGCGACACTGGCGCAGCTGATGCTGTACGCGGCGACGAACCGGACCGAGAGCCGGGGCGCGCACTATCGCCGCGATTTCCCGGCCACCGACGACAGCCGCTGGCGGCACAGCCAGGTGTATCGCCGTGCGGATTGAACCGCTTCCCATCGAACAGTACCGGCCGCGCGTGGCGGCCGCGCTGGCTGAGGATCGCGCTGGGGAAGACGCTACAACACTGGCGACAGTCGCGCCGGGGCTGATGGGCCAGGCTGTGTTCCTGGCGAAGGAAGCCGGCGTGCTGGCCGGGCTGGAGGTCGCCCTCGAAGCGTTCCGGCAGATTGACGCGTCGGTAACGGTGGGCGCGGCGGCGAGAGATGGAGACCGTTTCGAGCGTGGGGCCCGGTTGGCGGCGGTTGAGGGGCCCGTGCGCGCGCTGCTGCAAGCGGAACGCGTGGCGTTGAACTTCCTCCAGCGGCTTTCCGGGACTGCAACCTTGACAAGGCGCTTCGCCGATGAGGTGGCCGGGACGAAGGCGCTGATCCTGGACACGCGCAAGACGACGCCGGGCCTGCGGGACCTGGAGAAATACGCTGTGCGCTGCGGCGGCGGGACGAACCACCGCCGGGATCTGGCGGTGATGGCGATGATCAAGGACAACCACCGCGAGGCGCTGGCGCGGGAAAGGCTTTCGCTGGCGGAGGGCGTGGCGGCGATTCGCGCGCGGACGCCGGGCATCGCGGTTGAGGTTGAGGTGGACTCGCTGGAGCAGCTCGAAGCCGCCCTGAAAGGCAGGCCGGAGTGGGTGCTGCTGGACAACATGAACGTTGTCCAGATGGCAGAGGCGGTGCGGATCAACGCCGGGCGGGCAAAACTGGAAGCGAGCGGCGGCGTGAACCTGGAAACCGTCCGGGCCATCGCCGAGACGGGCGTGGACGCCATCTCCGTGGGGGCGCTGACGCACAGCGCGCGAGCGCTGGATATCAGTTTGGATCTGAGTTTCTGAGGGCGGCCTTGCCGCTCCGCGGGGCGTTGATCGTTGCGTGGATTAGACCCGTCGCTTGATCGCTCGGGGCTCTGATTGTTCAACCGCCGCGGCCAATTCCTCGGCGGCGCTGTGGGGGTCAAGTTGGCGGGCCGCGACACGGTCGACGAGGGCCTGCAGTTCGTGTTCGGGCGTCGCCTGGCGGATCTTCTCGAGGAGGATGGCGCGGGCGATGGAGAGGACCTGGTGGCGGGCGTCCTCCGCGCGGTGTTTCTCCAGCTGGCCCGTGGTTTCGAGTTCGACCCGGTGGGCAGCTATGGCGTCGGCGAGCGCGTCCATGCCCTCGCCCCTGGTGGCGGTCGTCTTCAGGATCGGCGGCCTGCGGGAGCCTTTGGGCGCCAGCGAGAGGAGCGCCTGGAGCTGGCTGACGAGGACATCGGCACCGGGATGGTCCGCCTTGTTCACGACGAGTATGTCGGCGATTTCGATGATCCCGGCCTTGAGGGCCTGGATGTCGTCACCAGTGCCGGGGTTGTTGACCAGGATGGTCGTCAGGGCCGTGCCGGCGATCTCGACTTCGTCCTGGCCGGCGCCGACTGTCTCGATCACGACGTAGTCGAAGCCGAACGCGTCCATGATGGAGACAACTTCGTCTATAGCGGGGGCGAGGCCGCCGAGGGCGCCGCGGCCGGCCATGCTGCGGACAAACACGCCCGGGTCCAGGGCGAGGTCCTGCATGCGGATGCGGTCGCCGAGGATGGCGCCATGAGTGAACGGACTGGAGGGGTCCACAGCCGCGATACCGACGGTTTTGCCGCGCCGCCGGTATTCCGCGGCGAGGGCGCCGGTGAGTGTGCTCTTGCCGGAGCCGGCCCCGCCCGTGATGCCGATGGTGTGGGTCTTGCCGGAGTGGGGGAAGAGGGCGCGGAGGTATTCGCGGCCTTCCGGCGTCTCGTTTTCGACGCGGCTGATGATGCGCGCGAGGGCGCGCCGCTCGCCGTTGAGGAAGCGCTGGACGAGGTCGTCCACCTTACTTGGTCACGTGCTCGTAAACGAACTTCACGATGTCCTGGGTGTTGGTGCCGGGGCGAAAGATGGCACTGAAGCCGAGGTCTTCGAGCGGCTTGGTGTCCTCGTCCGGGATGATGCCGCCGCAGAAAAGGAGGACGTCGTCTACCCCGCGCTTCTTCAGCTCGGCGACGACGCGCGGGAACAGTTCGAGATGGGCGCCGGAGAGGATTGAGAGCCCGACGACATCCACGTCTTCCTGGAGGGCAGCTTCGGCGATCATCTCGGGGGTCTGGCGGATGCCGGTGTAGATGACTTCGCAGCCGCCGTCGCGCAGGGCACGGGCGACGACCTTGGCGCCGCGATCGTGGCCGTCGAGACCGGGCTTGGCGATGAGGACGCGGATCTTAGTGGCGGTGGGAGCAGTCATGTGTAACTCCGATAACTACCGGCTGGGGACCTAGCGCGCAACTTTGGGGGCGAACATAAGGGCTCTACGCGGTCTCCGCCGGGGGCATGATATCAGCAAGGGCGCAGCGGAAGCCGGGGATGACGTCTTCGCCGTCGAGTGCGCCGTCCGAGGGGATGATCGTCACCGTGCCCTCGGCGCGATAGATGTGGGCAGTCCTCGTCAGGGGGAAAAGCACCCAGACGAGGCTTACTCCAGCGGACAAGTACTCCGCTATCTTGCGGTTCATGTACTCCATGTGATCGCCGGGGGAGATCGACTCGATCAGAAGCTCCGGAGCGACGGTGAGAAATCCGTCGGGCGTCCCACCTCGCGGCAGCCGGCCGAACGAAATGTAGCCACCATCCGCGCGAGGGACGCGACGCGGCCGGCCGGGGAAGATCTGGAGGCCCACACCGGGCGGCACCAGTTGACCGATCCCGTTGCCGGGCTTTTCGAGAAACACCAACAGCCGCGCGATCAGCGTGATCGCCGCAGCTTCAGACTTGAATCCCACAGGCACCTCCCGAAGGACACCATCGTCCAGCTCGAAGGCTTCGCCGTCTTCGAGTTCAAGCAGCTCTTCGGGGGTGTAGAGCCGTTCGGCAAGGGTCATGGGATCAGTATACGCCGTCGGCCAGGCGCTATCGCTACGCGTTCCCATGCGGCTGGAGGGCGCTATGCCGTCTCCGCCGGGGGCATGATATCAGCAAGGGCGCAGCGGAAGCCGGGGATGACGTCTTCGCCGTCGAGTGCGCCGTCGGCGGGGATGACGCCTGCGCTGCCGTTGGCGCGGTAGACGGTCGCGCTCCTCGTTTCGGGATAGAGCACCCAGACCAGTTCGACACCAGCGGAAAGGTACTCGGCGACCTTCTGCATGGCGTAGCCGGCCAGTTCATTGGGAGAGATCGACTCGATGACGAGGTCCGGGGCAACAGTCATGAAACCCTTGGGGAGCCGGTTTCCGGGCAATCGACCATCACGAATGAACCCGCCATCGGGACGGGGAAGGCGGCGCGGCCGGTCGGGAAAAATGTGGAGGCCCACTGTATCGGGGATCACCTGGCCAAGCCGTTTTCCCTCGAGGAAGTTGCCGAGCCGACGGAGTAACTCGTAAGCGACCTTTGCTGATTCCGCGCCCACCGTCAACTCCTTCAGGACTCCATCGTCGAGTTCGTAGGCATCGCCATCCTCCATGGTGAGGAGGTCTTCAACGGAGTAAAGCCGTTCGGCAAGGGTCATGGGGACAGTATACGGCGTCGGCCAGGCGTCATCGCTGGACCAGCTGTAGGTTCACGCCGTGGATCGACTTCTCGGACACCAAAATCGCGCCTTAACTGGGTCGCCCGCGCCGCAAAGGATCGCCGCGCCCAGGTCCTTCATGACGATGCCCACGTGGTCGATTCGCTTGACGATCATCCTGCGCCCGCCTGACCGGGCTGGTGGGCTGATTCCTCTGCCGCGCCCACGAAGATGCTGCGGGCCATGAGCGACGTTTCCCTGCCCGCGCGGGCCCGGTAGATCTCCTCGCGAGCCCTCTGCGCGCCGGCATCCTCTGGGCCCGCCTGGACGGCGAACTCGGCCAGGTGACAGGCGAGCGCGAGTTCGCCTGCGGCTGCCAGGGCTCGCGCCCGGTCCGCGAGGCGAGTCACGCCCCCGGCGAGCCCGGCCAGCTCTCGGGCGAGGGCTGCTGCCGGCGCGGGCTTCAAGTTGGCCGGGTTGCCATCGTACCAGCCGCCATACATCCGCCAGACGTTCCGGACGATGAACTCCGGCTCGTCGTAAGCCGGCGCGAGATAGTGCTTCGCGGCCAGGGAGGGCAGCGGCTTGACCTCCTGCAGGATGCGGTCGAGGGTCGCGCCTTCATTCATCAGCCGGACGGTGTCCTGGACGAGTTGCTCCAGATACGTGGCGACATCATCGATCAACGTCGCCACGCGCTCCCTGCCAAAGACCGGGAGGTTGTGCGAGGGGATCAACGCCCCTGGCGCCAGTGATGCGATGGCGCGCAGCGCGGCCGCCCACTCCGCGGGGTAGCGCTGCGCCTTCTGCGGGTTTCCGGCGTTGGGGCAAACCCAGGTGAAGAGGTCACCGCTGCAGACCGCCGCCGAATCCGGGATGTGAACCCAGGTGTGGTCGTCTGTCTCGCCCTTCGCATGGTGAAGTTCGAACGTGCGACCGCCGATCTCGAGCGAACGCGTGTCGCGGTAGGTCTCGTCGGGCTGGCGCCACCGCTGCCAGGGCGAATCGTCCTCCGCCTGCTGCGTACGGGCGCGGAACTGACGGGCGTTTATCCGTCGATTGTAGCCAGCGGTGTCCGTGTAGCGCGCGAACCTGGCGATCACATTCTCGTGCGCGATGACCCTTGGCAGCGCGTATCCTCGTTCTTTGGCGTCGGCATCGAACAGATGCATGCCGCCAACGTGATCGAAGTGCCCGTGGGTATAGATGACGGTATGGACGCGAGACCGGTCCCACTCCCGAAGTGCGTCGAGAATTGGTCCAGCATGCGCCGCTGAACTCGTGTCGATGATGACGAGCCCTTCACCCGTTCGCACAGCAATCGTATTGCCGAACCCGAGCACGAGCGCCATCTCATCACCAAGTTCGAAGAGCTTTCCGGCCTGACGATAGGCGTCCACCACGCGCTCGCCTTCCCAGGTGCGCTGGGCAAGATCAATAAGCTGCTGCTCCGGGCTCATTCCGCAACCGGCAGGGCGTTGTACTGGATGAAGCCGAAGGGGACGCCGTTGGTGCCGCCCTTCATCCCCGTGAACAGCGCACCCGGCTGGACGGCGGGGTGAGGGTCACCGGCGGAGAAGCCGGCAGCGCGGATGGCAGCGAGCGTGGCGCTGAGGTCGTCCACCGCGAGGACGACGCCGCTGAGCTTCGCCTTGACTTCGTCGTAAGGCTTCACTTCGCCCGGGCCGGCGAACTCGAGGATCACTTCCTGGAGTTTGGCGAACTCCAGGTGGGCGCCGGTGCCCGGCCGTACCATGGCGCGCTTGATTTCGATGCCGAGGTTGTCCGAAAACAGCTTCGCGGTCGCCGCGCTGTCGTTGGAGGAGATGACGATGTGGTCGATGTGGCTGGCAATGGTGCTCGCCGCGGCGTCCTCGTGGCCTCCGGCGAGCGGCGTTGCGAACTCAACGAGGACGCCGTGATTCGCCTTCGGGTGGAGGAAGCAGATCATCCCGGCGAGGCCGGGGCGCGGCTTTTCGTCGATGAGGGGGATGCCCCTGGCGCGGGCGCCTTCGAGTTCGGCGTCGACGTCGTCTGATTCGAAGCAGATGTGGTGCATGCCTTCGCCGCGCGAGGCGAGGAACTTGGCGACGCCGGTGTCATCGCGCGTGGGTTCAAGGAGCTCGATTTCGGAGTTGCCGATCTTGAGGAGGACACCGCGGACGCCCTGGTCTTCGATGATGCGGTCATCGGTGACGTGGAGGCCGAGGGCGTCGCGGTAAAACCTGAGGGCTTCGTCGGCGCTGTTCACGACGACGCCGACGTGGTGGATCTTGTTGAGCATCTTCCTCTCCTTGGACGGGCGCCGGGACGTTGGAGCGGCGCGCCCTGCCGCTGAGTCATTGGGCGAGGAAACCAGTTAGCTGTCGCCGGCCGCGGTGACTTCTTCGGGCACAGACTGGGGGCCGGTGTGGCGGGCGCCGGCCATCCCCGCAAGCCTCGCGGCGATCTCGTGCCAGTGTTCACGCTCGTGGTCGATGATGGAGTGCACGAGGCGATAAGGCACTGAGCCCTCAGCCGTCAACTCTTCATCCATCACGAGCGAGATTTCCTCCAGGAGGCGCATGCGGCCGCCACGGAGCTGTTCAAACACGCTCGAAAACTCAAGGTCGCGCTTGCGTTCGACGTGGTCGTTGTTCCACTCATCCAGCGAGGCCGAGTCGAAGTCGAGGAGGTGCGGGCGCTTGCCTTCGCGCAGTTCGCGGAGGGCGCTGACGACTTCGGCCTCCCAGGAGGCGAGGTGGCCGACAATATCCTTCAGCGACCACTCATCAATGAAGGGGCGTTCGATATCGCGGATGCGGCAGAACTCAATGTTGCGGATGAGCTGGTTGCGTTCGAGTTCCAGGTGGCCGAGGAGGCGGCGGCGTTCGTCCGCCAGGGTGCGTGTGTCGTCGTCTGTCATTAGATAACCACCGTCTCGCGCTGTTCGCCCCAGACTTTCCGGAGGCGATGACTGATCTCGCCGAGCGTGACCTTGTTTTCGACGCATTCGACCATCACGGGAAGGAGGTTGTCCGTGCCCATGGCGGCGCGTTCCAGGCGCGCGAGAAGGTTCTCGACAGCCGCGCTGTCGCGGTTCGCGCGGAGCCTCGCGAGCTTGTCGCGCTGCTGCTGGCCGATGCGCGGGTTGAGGCGCATGATCTCCGGCTTCGTGTCGTCGTTGCTGACGAAGTCGTTGACGCCGACGATGACGCGTTCTTTCTCTTCGATCTGGCGCTGGTAGCGGTAGGCGGATTCCTGGATTTCGCGCTGCTGGAAGCCCTGTTCGATAGCCGCGAGGGCGCCGCCGAGGCCGTCAATCGTCTTGATGTAGTCGGCGGCTTCGGCTTCGAGGCGGTTCGTCAGGTCCTCCACGAAGTAGCTGCCGCCGAGTGGGTCCGCGACATCGCCAACGCCGTTTTCATAGGCGAGGAGCTGCTGGGTGCGGAGGGCGATCTGGACGGCTTTTTCGGTTGGCAATGAAAGCGCTTCGTCCATTGAGTTGGTGTGGAGCGACTGGGTGCCGCCGAGGACAGCGGCCAGCGCCTGGACGGCTGTGCGGACGATGTTGATCTCCGGCTGCTGGGCCGTGAGCGTGGCGCCACCCGTCTGGGTGTGGAAGCGCATCATCTGGGAACGGGCGCTCTTGGCGTCGAACCGTTCCTTCATGATCTTCGCCCAGAGGCGGCGGGCGGCGCGGAACTTTGCGACTTCTTCCAGGAAGTTGTTGTGGCAGGCGAAGAAGAAGCTGAGGCGTCCGGCGAAGTCATCGACATCGAGGCCAGCTTTGAGTGCCGTGTTCGCGTATTCGATGCCGTCGGCCAGGGTGAAGGCAATCTCCTGGGCGGCGGTGCAGCCGGCCTCGCGCATGTGGTAGCCCGAGATCGAGATCGTGTTCCACTGGGGCACCGTCTCCTTGCAGTAGGAGAAGATGTCCGTGATCAGCCGCATGCTTGGCTTCGGCGGGTAGATGTAGGTGCCGCGGGCGATGTATTCCTTCAGGATGTCGTTCTGGACCGTGCCACCCAGCTTGTCAGGAGAGACGCCCTGCTGCTTGCCGACGGCGACGTAGAGCGCAAGCAGGATGGCGGCCGTGGCGTTGATCGTCATCGAGGTGGTGACCTTGTCCAACGGGATGTTGTTGAACAGGGTCTGCATGTCTTCGATCGAGTCGATGGCAACGCCCACCTTGCCGACTTCCCCGGCGGCCATGGGGTCGTCGGAGTCGTAGCCAATCTGGGTGGGGAGGTCGAAGGCGACGGAGAGGCCAGTCTGGCCCTGGTCGAGGAGGTAGCGGTAGCGCTGGTTGGACTCTTCGGCATCGCCGAAGCCGGCGTACTGGCGCATGGTCCAGAAGCGGCCGCGGTACATCGTGGGCTGGATGCCGCGGGTGAAGGGGTACTCACCGGGGAAGCCCAGGGCGACGTTCGGGTCGAAGCCGTTGAGGTCGTCCTGGGTGTACACCGGCTCGATGGGCATCTTGCCAGTGGTTTCGAAGACCCGGCTGCGTTCGGGGGCGCGTTCGATGGCCTTCTGATAGGGGCCCTGAAGCCACTCGCGTTTAGAGGTGATCGGCATGCGTGGAGAACTCCGGAGAACGGGAAAAACGGCTTGCCAAAACAGCCGTTAGCGTAGTCCGAAGTATAGGGGGAGTGGCGCAATCTCGCCATTCGGCCGTGCCGTTCGGGTGGCCCCAAGGGCCGCCCAGGCGACGGCAGACCGGGACGCGGCACGGCGACGGCCGTGGACGGAGGCGACGCGCCGGCGCGGCGCACCCGCGTCCCATCCGCCGGGACGGCGGCGGTGCGGTTCAGGTCGTGGGAATTGCGCCGAAGTAGATAGATACGAGGGCCGCGGCCGGGGGCCGCCTCTGATCACAGCGCGCGGTTTCGGGTATCGTCCCCAAGGCGGCGCGACGAGGGCCGCCAGACGGCGGCAGTGGTGACGGCGGGCGTCCCCGGGCGCCGGCAGCCGCCACGCCAGGGAGTAGCATGGCCAGCAACGAATCCGAAGGGGACGACCCGATCCTGGAGCGGCTGCGGCAGTCCGCCTCGGGAGACGCCGCCGTGCGCCAGCTCCGCCGCCGGTACGACCTGCTCCGCCAGGATTATGAGCAGCTCCTCGACCGCATTGGCGAGCTGGAAGACCGGCTGAGCACCGGGCAAGAAGCCCCCGGCCGGGCGCCGCAGACCGCGGTCCTGCCCCTGGTCCTGCCTGGGGCAGGACCAGGGGCAGGTGTGAGCGCACCGCTCACGGACGCCGTCCTTGCCCCACTCCTGAAGCTGCGCGACGACTACGTGGCTGTTGTGGCGGGAATCAACTCGGTGGTCTCCGGCCTTGAATCCCTGGCA
Source organism: Anaerolinea sp. (assembly GCA_013822275.1). GTDB lineage: Bacteria > Chloroflexota > Dehalococcoidia > Tepidiformales > Tepidiformaceae > PNKC01. The sequence continues at coordinate 91,830 of PNKC01000003.1, forward strand.
GCGGGCGCGCTCAAGGGCCAGCACGCGGCGCCAGCGCCAGCCGGACCGCCGGCCACCCCGGAGCCGCGGCCAGCGGCGGAGGCGCCGGTCAACCACAGGGACGAAGCCGTGGCGGCACGCCCCCGGCGAGTGCAGATGGATGTCCGCGGGCACGGCTTTGGCGAGCTGCTGGACTTCCAGGAACGGCTTTCCAGGGTTGAGGGCGTGGCCCGCGTATCGATCAACGCGATCGACGCGGAGCGGGCGACGCTTGTGGTCGAGCTCGAAGCAAGCGGCTCCAACGCCACTAACGGCTGAGCCGGGCAGCGCGTAGACTCGCCTTCGCGCCCTCACCGCCACACCGGGCGCCGGATTGACCTGCATGAAGTTCCTGGTCCTCGGCGGGACCGTTTTCCTGGGGCGCCACATCGTGGAGGCCGCTCGCGAGCGGGGCCATGAGGTGACGCTCTTCAACCGGGGTCAATCGAACCCCGGCCTCTTTTCGAATGTGCCAGCCATCCACGGCGACCGAACTGCGGACCTTTCGGGCCTTGAAGGCGGGCGCTGGGACGCCGTGATCGATGTCGCCGGGTACGTCCCGCGGGTGGTGCGGATGTCGGCGGAAGTAGCTTCGCGGGTGGCCCGGCACTACACCTTCATCTCGACGATCTCCGTCTTCGCGGGGTTCGCGGCGCGAGGGATGGACGAATCGGCGCCGGTCGGTTCGTTGGATGACCCCTCGACGGAGACGGTGGACGGGGAGACGTATGGCCCGCTGAAGGCACTTTGCGAGCAGGCGGCCGAAGCGGCGATGCCAGGCAGGACGCTGGTTATCCGGCCCGGCCTGATCGTTGGGCCGCACGACCCCTCGGACCGGTTTACCTACTGGCCGCACAGGATCGCGGAGGGTGGAGAGGTACTCGCGCCGGATGACCCACGGTACGAGACGCAGCTCATCGACGTCCGTGATCTGGCGGAGTGGACCGTGCGGATGGTGGAGGCGAGGGCGACTGGTCCGTACAATGCCACCGGCCCGGCCACGACCCTGACGCTCGACGAAGTGATGCAGACGTGCCGCATCGTCAGCGGGAGCGTGGCGCGCTTCACGTGGGTGCCCGAAAAGTTCCTGAGAGACGCGGGTGTGGCGCCCTGGGCGGAACTGCCGCTCTGGGTTGGCGGCGGAGACGAAATGGCGGGTTTTGGCGCAATCGATTGCCGCAAGGCGACGGCCGCGGGGCTGACCTTCCGGCCGCTGGCGGTGACCGTGCGGGATACGCTCGCATGGGGCGCGACCCGCCCGCCCGGGCCTTTGAAGGCCGGGCTGACGCGAGAGAAGGAAGCGGAACTGCTCGAGCGGTGGCACGCGCTCGAAGCCGGGATGGAGGCCGTCTGATGGATATCCGCGAGTACAACGCCGCCTGGTTGGACGCCTGGAGCAAGAAGGACACAACGCGGCTCCTGACGTTTTACAGCCCGGACGCAGTCTATAAGGACAACCAGACCGCCGCGGGGATCACCGGGCACGCCGCCTTGAAGGCATACCTGGACGGCCTCTTCGCGGCCACCCCGCCCATGCGCTACGACCCGGACGAGGTGTGGGCGATCGACGGCGGCTTCTGCGGACGCTGGATCTGCACGATCGACCTGCCGGATGGTTCGAAGCGGAAGCTGCGGGGCTTCGACCTGGTACTGCTTGACGGCGACCAGATCACCCTGAACGAGGTCTACACGCACAACCTGCCCTAGTCAGCGGATGGTCTTGAAAAACGCGCGGATGTCATCGAGCAGGAGCTTGGGCCGTTCCATGGCGGCGAAGTGACCGCCCGCTGGCATCTCCGTCCAGTGCTGGATGTTGTAGCGCTGTTCGGCCCAGCGCCGGGGCGCGTTCCACGGCTCCTTCGGGAAGGCGGCGACGCCCGTTGGCACTTCCACCTTCGGGTAGCGGAACGACGTGGCATCGTTGCGGGCTTCGTAATAGATACGGGCGGCGCTGGCGGCGCTGTTCGGCGCCCAGTAGAACATCAGGTTCGTGAGCAGGGCGTCACGCGTGAAGGCCTTCTCGACATCGCCGTCGCAATCACTCCAAACGCGGAACTTCTCGATGATCCACGCGGCGAGCCCGGCGGGAGAATCCGACTGGGCGAGGGTGAGGGAGTCTGGCCTGGTGCCCTGGACGTTGCTGTAGCCGGTCTCCTGGGCCTGGAAGGCGGCGGCCTTCGCGGCGTGCGCCTGTTCCTCGGCCGTGAGGTCGCCCGGTGGCGGCTGGGCGATGACAAAGTTCAGGTGGATGGCCGCGACGTGGCCCGCGTGGGCGGAGCCCATCTTTGCGGCCGTGATGCCACCCCAGTCGCCACCCTGGACGCCGTAGCGCTGGTAGCCAAGCGCTTCGCTCATGAGCGTATCGAAGGCGGCGGCGATGCGAGTGATACCCCAGCCACGATCGCGCGGCTTGCCGCCGAAGCCAAACCCGGGAAGTGCCGGGATAACAAGATCGAACGAGTTGGCGGGGTCAGCACCATAGGCCGCGGGGTCCGTAAGCGGTCCGATCAGGTCGAGGAATTCGACAATTGAGCCCGGCCAGCCGTGGATCAGGACAAGGGGGAACGGGTTGGAGCCCTTGCCGCGGACGTGGATGAAGTGAATGTCCACGCCATCGACTTCGCAGAGGAACTGGGGGTGGGCATTGATCGCCGCTTCGTGGGCCCGCCAGTCGTAACCGTTGCGCCAGTACGCACAGAGCGCGCGGATGTAATCGAGATTCGCTCCGTAATCCCAGCCAGCGTCTTCGAGCTGGGCCGGCCAGCGGGTGGCATCGAGCCGGCGGTTGAGGTCGTCAAGGACAGACGGAGCTACGTCGATGCGGTAGGGGCGGATCTCCATAGCGGGAGATAATACGCCGCGAGCTGGCTTTAGCGATGGGCTCCGCTGAATGGGTCGCCGTGGATGCGGGAGACAAGGCGGCGGAGTGCCCAGCCGGCCGCAATGAGGCCACCGGCAACGACGGCGGAAGCGAGGTAGGCAACGATTTCGCTTTGCATGGCGCTAATGTTGACTAATTCGCTCGACTTAGTCAAGGGCTGTCGAGCGTGGTCAGCCTTGACCCTCGGAAGCGCTGTGCCTACCATCAAATGCCGGGTCTGAGCGGACCCGCGGGATTGGCCGAGGTAGCTCAGCCGGTAGAGCACTGCACTGAAAATGCAGGTGTCCCCAGTTCAAGTCTGGGCCTCGGCACCACGATTTAGATTCGGTAGTTAACGATAAGAGGCAGCCGGTTGGCTGCCTCCTTTTGGTAGTGCGCTGCGGTAAGGTGAGGAAGCAAGAACTGACTTTCCAGGGGGACGAGAATGCTCGCCGTTGCCAGGATCACCTCCAAAGGCCAGACCACCATCCCCCGGACCGGTTTGTCCGGGTCCGCGGACGCTTCGTCGTGCACGCGGGGACGGACCGGGCGCCGCCTTACGCGAGAGGGATCAGCCGCTCCTGCTGGAGGCGCCGCAGCCACTTCACGAACATATCCTCGGTATCGATGCAGTAGTGGAAGCCGGCCTGGCGGGCCTTGATGGTGCTGTTGAGATAGGGGATGCCGGGGCGTGTCCAGCGGCCGAGGACCATATCGGTGTAGATGAGCGAGTTCTGGCCCACGAACGTGACGAGGTCCGGGTTGGCCGCGAGGCGGTGCTTTTCGACCAGCGCCGCCCACTGCGCCTGGCGCTTCGGGAGTTCCTCGGCGAGTGAGGTTGGGCGGCTCTCGCCGGCTTCCATGCCAAGGGCGCCGGCGATAGCCGGCCAGACCCCGGACCAGAGAAAGACGTCGCCGTTCGTGAGGTTGAACGTCTCGTTTCGCGCTGCGTCGGAGGTTGCGGCCCAGGCGAGGGCGCGGGCGACGAGCTCCGCATCGACCGCTTCGTGGAGGTTTGGCGTAGACCCGGTACCGGGAAAATGCAGCGGTTCGCCGGCGTCTTTGAGGAGCGCCGCATAGACCGCGATAGGGAGAATCGGGTTCATGTTGTTCCCCGCCGCGCCACCGTAGATGACCGTCGGCCGGAAGACGGTCATCGCCCACGTCGCGGCCGCCTGGCGTCCGCGCAGGTAGTCTTCCTGGAGAAAGTAGAAGTTGGGGTGGTCGAGGCGGGGTTCGCGTTCCCGGAGCGGTACCTTCACCCGCGAGGCGACGGCGGGATGGTGGAGCCCGTACGCTTTCGTGCCATGCATCAGCGATACGTGCTGGAGGCCCGCAGCAACTTCGAGCAGCGGGTCGAAGAGGTTGCGCAGCATCGCGAGGTTGCGTTCCATCAGCGTAGGGTCGAGCCAGCCGGGCATCAGGCCGGGGTCTTCCTGAAGGGCCGCGTAAACGACGTGGGTCACGTCACCCATCTGCCCGAAGGCTCGTTGGCAGGCCTCGCGGTCGGTGAGGTCGATGGACAGGAACGTCGCATTGGCGTCAGTGACGGGCTTGCGGCGCGAAACGCCAACAACCTCCCAGGCCGGGAGGGAGGCGAAGTGTTCGACGGCGGCCTGGCCCACGAGCCCAGAGGCGCCGGCAATGAGGATCTTGTTTTGTGGCATGGCGATGGCTCCGGGGGAAAGTGCAGCAACTGTAACGTTGCAGCCTGGGGCGGGCCATCCGCCGCAATGTTCCGCTTCACTGCGCCACCTTACGTCCCCAAGGGCGCAGTTCACGCCCACCTGCGAGCGCTACAATCGCATATTACTCCGGCTAGAAGGGCGGAAAGGTCAATGTCTAACGAAAAGCAACTCGAGGCCTCGGCGAAACAGGAACCCCCACCTCCCGACAAGATCTTCGTCAGCCATGCCCATGGAGATCGAAAGCTCGCTTCAGCACTCTCGACGCTCATTGACGAGGCATTCGCTGGGCGGGTCGGGACGTTCCAGTCGTCGGACACCAGGGCGGCCGCCGGGCTCCAGCCAGGCAACTGGCCGCTGGAACGGATACACCACGAGTTGCGGCAATGCACCGCCCTTTGGGCACTCGCCACACCGCTGTCAGTGAAACGGCCCTGGCTGTACTGGGAAACGGGGATCGCCTCCGTGCTGCATCCGGAGAGAGTGACAGTCGTTCGCGTCGGGTTAGCTCCGGCCGACGTGCCGAACCCACTGAGCGCTTTCTTCTCGTTCGATGGACTTTCTGGCGACGACGGGGGTATCGGCGAACTGCTGGACAAGTTCGCCCACCAGATGGGCCAAAAGGTGCACGAAGTGCTCATGCAAGCCATCCTCCAGGAATGGTTTCGCGCAGCCATCGCCCACGAACCCATCGCTGACGATGATTCGGATGAAGCCATCACGGCAGAGCAAATCGGGAGGTTTGAGAGCGCGGTAAGCCGACTCGAGAGCCTCGCCAGCGAGGATCTGTTTGCCCGCAGGCGTCTCGGCGGACTGTCCCGCGATCTCTCGTCACTTGGTATCGGGCTAAGCGGGAACTGGCAGCCCGAGCTTGGTCCCTCACCGTTACTCCTGCCGACCGCGCCTGAGGAGCCGATGTCGCCGAGGCGCGCCCTGTTCAACGCACGAAAACAGCAGCGACGCGACGCGACGCGCGCGGAACGCGAAAGGGTGATCGGCGAGACGGCTCTTTTGCACGACCTTCCTGGATTGACCGCTGTCCTTGAATCGGCGCCACAAGACGTGTCATTCCGATTCGCCGGAGTCGACTGGGACGGCGATGCGGAACTGATAGCGACCAGGGGCGACGATTCCGCGTCGATCTACTTGAACCTTAAGGGAATCGACGAACTCTTGGACTCCGAGCTGCCGTTGCCCGTTGTCTCACGCCGGACGAACGAACTCCTGAGCATAATGCGACAAGGCATAGTAGACGCCGACGCAAAGGCGTCGAACGAGTGAGTCGCCCATGGAAGGGCTGACCCCGCAGCGGGTAAAGACCGTGGTGCGGCGCGCCGTGCGGGCAGGGCTGGACGCCGAAGCCCTGGGCGAGTTCCTGGCGAGCGTTGACTGGGGAGCGGTTGAAGCCGACCCGAAAGTGCGGTCGATGCTTGGCGAGATGGAAGGGTGGGCGACCGCGTACGCGGAAGGCGAACTGACCCGCGCGGAGTATGTGGCGCGACTTCTCACATTGCTCCCCGGGACAGGCGCTCGAAACGGACGGCCAGTGAAGGGCGACGATGACATCCGGGCGGTAGGCTACGCCAGCGCTCCGGCAGACAGAAGCTAACTTACCGGGGCTCCTCTGCCGAAGACGCTGCACTCCGCCAATCCCCAAAACGCGACAACCCCTGACGAGTTAGAACAGATGTGTTGACATGAGAACATGCGTGCTGCATTGTTTTCCCACCAACGAAACGGATGTTCTAAAGATGGTCAACCCGCTCCTCACCGTCATCTTCGACCTCTTCCTCATCGGCTCGGCCGCCGCAATCATCGCGGGGTTGGTGCTTGAGTTTCGCGCCAGCAAAGGGGCTGCCGTGGGGAGCACCCAGAGCGCGTACCGGGCACGATACGCCCGGACAACCACGATGACGCGGCGTTCCCGCCGTTCGGCGCGGTTGCGCGCGGCTTAGCGGGCGGCGCGCCGGGGCAGAGGGATGGGCAGGGGCTCGTTCAGCTTCGTGCCCCGCTTGCGGTCCATATTCCGTTCAACCGTGCGGACCCCGCGGATGATCTCGATCCGCGAAAGCAGCCGCGAAAGCTGCTCGATGCCGGTAGTCTCCAGCGTGGCAAGGATGCTGACGGAACCGTCGCCGTTCTCCACGGTACGGACGCCGACCATGTTCACCTTGTCCTCGGTCACCACGGTTGTGACATCCCGGAGCAGGCCAACGCGGTCCCACGCTTCGATACGCACGGACACCGGGTAGAGCTTCGCCACGGTGCCCCATTCGACTTCTACCAACCGTTCGCGCTCACCTTCGTTGAGGACGTTATGGCAGTCAGCGCGGTGGATGGTCACCCCCCGCGCGCGCGTCACGTACCCGACGATCTGGTCACCCGGGACGGGGTGGCAACAGCGGGCGATCGTCGTCAGGAGGTTGCCGACGCCGGTGACGCGCATCCCGGGACCGCCGAGCGCGGCCGGGGCTTGCTTCGTTGGCAGAACGGGGGGCGGCTCGGCGGCAGCCTCTTCTTCCTGGATAAGCGCGCCCACTTTGCGGGCAATGGAGTTCGTGCTCACGCCTCCATACCCGAGCGCGGCGAGGAAGTCCTCCCAGTTGGCGTAGGCAAACAGTCCCAGGATCTGGTCCTGGCGCTCGCTCAAATCCAGGCCGAGGCGGCGCATCTCCTTTTCGATGAGCTCGCGCCCGCGGTCGATGTTCTCGGCGCGTTCCTGGCGGCGGAACCACTGACGGATCTTCTCTTTCGAGTGCGTCGTGCGGACGTAACCAAGGTTGCCGTTGAGCCAATCGCGGGACGGCCCCTTGCTCGCGCGGCTGCGGATGATTTCGACCACGTCGCCGTTCTTGAGGTGCGAATTGAGGGAAACCATGCGGCCATTCACCTTGGCGCCCACCGTCTGGTGGCCAAGGTCGGTATGGATGCGGTAGGCGAAGTCGAGCGGCGTCGCGCCGGCCGGCATATCGAGGACGGCGCCCTTGGGCGTATAGACGAACACCTGGTCATGGAAGACGTCCGTCTTAACGCTTTCCACGAAGTCCTCGGCGCCGGCGAGGTCCCGCTGCCAGTCGAGGAGCTGGCGGAGCCAGGCGATCCGTTCCTCGTCCTTGCCCTGTTGCTTGCCGCCCTCCTTATAGCGCCAGTGGGCGGCGACGCCGTACTCGGCCACCCGGTGCATCTCGTGCGTGCGGATCTGGATTTCGAGCGGGCGCCCGCCCACGACCACGGTCGTGTGGAGCGATTGGTACATGCTGTCCTTGGGGTTGCCGATGTAGTCGTCAAACTGCCCGGGGATGGGGCGCCAGAGAGCATGGACCACCCCAAGGGCGTGATAACACTCGGCGACGGTATCCACGAAGACGCGGACAGCGAGCAGGTCATAGATCTGGTCGAACGACTTTTCCTGGCTCGAATAGCGGTTCATCTTCTGGTAGATGCTGTAGATGTGCTTCGCGCGGCCGGTAACCTCGGCGCGGATGCCGGCTTCGGCGAGCTGGGCGCGGAGGACGTCGGCGGCCTCGTGGATGTACTTTTCGCGGGATTCGCGCTTCGAGGCCAGGAGTTCGGCGATCTGGCGGTACTTTTCCGGTTCGAGGTAGCGGAACGCCAGGTCTTCCAGCTCCCACTTGATCTGCCAGACCCCGAGGCGGTTGGCCAGCGGGGCGAAGATCTCCTGCGTCTCCAGGGCGATGCGCTGCTGCTTTTCGGGGTTGAAGGCCCAGAGCGTCTGCATGTTGTGGAGCCGGTCGCACAGCTTGATCAGGACGACGCGGATGTCCTCCGCCATGGCGAGGAACATCTTGCGGAGGTTCTGGGCCTGGACGCTGTCGCGAGCGAACTGGTCCGTGGCGGCGAACTTCATCGGCAGTTTTTCGAGTTTCGTCAGGCCGTCCACCAGGCGCGCCACATCGGCGCCGAAACGCTTCGCGATTTCCTCGTTCGGGATGCCGCAGTCTTCCTGCACGTCGTGGAGGAGCGCCGCCGCCACTGCGTTGGCATCCAGTTCGAGCCGGGTGACTTCGTAGGTGACGGCCAGGGGGTGGCTGATGTAGGGGTCGCCGGTGCGGCGGGTCTGGCCTTCGTGGCACTCGGCGGCGTAGTCGTAGGCTTCGCGGAGGAAGGCGATGCGGTCCGGGGGGAGGTATTCGGCGGCACGGTGGAGGACGGCTTCGATGTCGACGCCGTTGGCCACGGGATTCTGCGTGCGTGTTGGCAAACCCGCCTAACCTCTTTGCCGGGGGAGAATTCGTCTCCTATCCTACCATTTATCCCCCGCACTGGAAGAACTTCTCCTTATGACTACCAGGTACCAGGCTCCGCGCGGCACGCAGGACGTGCTGCCGGAGATGCAGCCCTACTGGCAAGCCGTCCTCGACCAGGCACGGGAGGTCGCGCGGCTGCATGGGTACCACCGCCTCGATACGCCGATGTTCGAACAGGCCGGCGTCTTCGAAAAAGGGAGCGGCGACACCACGGACATCGTCGAGAAGGAGATGTACACCTTCACCGACCGTGGCGAGGAGCACCTCGCGCTGACGCCGGAATGGACGCCCGCGTCCTGCCGGGCGTACCTGGAGCACGGCATGGCGAGCTGGCCCCAGCCGGTGCGCCTCTGGACGACGCACCCGATGTTCCGCTATGACCGCCCGCAGAAGGGCCGCTATCGCCAGCACACCCAGTTCGGCTGCGAGGTCATCGGCTCGGAAGACGCACTCGTGGACGCCGAAGTCATCGGCATCCTCTGGGCGCTGTACGGACGGCTTGGCATCCGCGACGTGGTCGTGCGGCTGGGCTCGATCGACGACCACGGCCCGCGCCGTGACTACGTCCAGCGCCTGCAGGACTACTACCGGCCGCACCTGGAAAAGCTCTCCGAAGACAGCAAACGGCGGTTCGAACGGAACCCCCTGCGGTTGCTGGACAGCAAGGACGAACGCGACCAGCCGTTCAAGGATGCGGCGCCGAAGCTGGTCGATATGCTCAGCCCCGGCGCCCAGGCGCACCACGAGACGGTGATGGCGGCGCTCCAGTCCGCCGGCATCGCCTTCGAGATCGACCCTCTCCTCGTGCGCGGGCTGGATTACTACAACCGCACGGTGTTCGAAATCGTCCCCACCGAAGACGAACGGGCCCAGAGCACGATTGGCGGCGGCGGGCGGTACGACGGCCTGATCGAGATACTCGGTGGCCCGCCCACCCCGGGCATCGGCTTCGGCAGCGGCATCGAGCGGATCATCCTGGAGATGCAAAAGAACGGCGTCAGCTTCGACGCGGCGGCGAGCGCGGACGTCTACATCGTCCACCGCGCGGAAGGCAGCCAGCCGGTCGCCTTCCGGATGGCGGCCGAACTGCGCAAGCGCGGCCTGAGCACGGTCATCGGCGAATCCGGCCGCTCGTTCAAGGCCCAGATGCGCGCCGCCAACGCCTCCGGCGCCCAGCAGGCAATCATCATCGGCGACGACGAAATGGCCAGCGGCACAGCCGTCCTAAAGCCCCTGCGCGGCGATGCCGAACAACGGAAGGTGCCGTTCGAGCGCGTGGCGGGGGAGTTGGGCGCGGGCGCCTGAGCGGCGGCCCCTCGGTGGTGGGTCAATTTGGACATAATGATTGACCGGGACGATCGCCGGTGTAGAGTGCGACGATGGTCGGCGCATTCGCTTCGATCTGGTCCGCGCTCGTCGTCGTTTGGGATTTCGTCCCCCCACTCCGCTGGGTTCACCACCAGCTGAGCGAGCGCAACCTCCAGGTCGAATACTCCAAACCGGCATCGGTCTTTTGGCTGTCTATTTCACCGGTCGGTCGCAAACTAATCGTCTTCGCGTTCGTGAAGATCACCAACCATGGTCAGTTCGATGTGTCTCGGGTAACGGCGGCATCCGTGCTCGTGCGGCGTCGTGTGTTTCGGTGGTGGTGGCGAACACGGGCTGAGTTTCCGCTGGACATGCGCTTAAAGAGCGGGGACTCCGTGGGACCGGTGACGGGTGACATCCGGCTCACCCCGATTACCGCAGTAGAGATCGAGCTAAATGGCAGCAGCGACCTCGCCTTTCCCGTTACGTTCAAGGGCGCGTTGTTCTACAGGTTAACACTGGTTGGCAGCCCCAGGAGCCTTGAGCGAAAGATGGAGGACTTTGCCCAAGATCCCGTCACGTAGGGGTGATACGCCAACGCCATGCCAGACCTCTCAAGCAAGCCTAAGAGACCCCGAGACGTTAACCCGCTCGCCGCCACCGTAGTCCATTTCAGCGTGCGACGCGGAAATGCTCAGATGGGTTATCGATAGGCAGAATATCCGTCGCCGCCAAAGAGAACGCCACAACATGACGCCCCAAACGTCGTACACTCCCCGCGAATGGAGGGCGGGCATGAGGCCATACGCATTCGGGACGTTCGCGCTGGTGACTGTCTTGTCTTTCGTGGGCGCGGGCTACGCAGACAAGACGAGGTTGCATTGGGTAGCGGATGAGGCCACGCACGCGCCGCCACAGGCGGTGCCCGACCGTGTAGTGGGAGTGGAGCGGCATTGCGAATCTAGGGACGTAGGCGACACGAACCTTTTCGCATCGTACCACCCCATCGCCGTCGGACTTTGCGACGTGCTCTGGGACCAGATTGGAGAATTACCCCGTTTGGCGTCTGGTGCTCCGCCGGTTTGGCATTTCCTCGAAATCATCGTTCGCACACAGGCGGGCACCATCTACCGAATCGAGGTTGCTGCCACGACAAAGGTCGCGGTCGGCGATGAATGGCCGCCGAAGTGAAAGCGCTCATCCCGCCAGCTTGGGTCCTCTCCCCCCTCGTAGCTGTCTTGCTGTTCGTCGGCCTTGGCTACGCGGACCAGACCAGGCTGCATTGGTACGCCGAAGAGTCACACCCTGCGCCCGCCGCACAGCCCGACCGCGTCGTGGGGATCGAGTACCGCTGCGAAGCACTCGGACGGCCCGGACAGGCCAACCTGCAGTTTATCGGTGGCGACCCCTGCAACAACTCATGCCACCAGTCGGAGGTCTATAACCGCCTGATGCAACTGACCGTGCGCACGCCGGGAGGGGAAGTCTACAAGGTGGTGGTTACGCCCTATCGGGAGTTTGATGACTTCCCAACGGTCGAGTTCGGAGATGTCTGGCCTCCACCCAACGGCCTCGCCTTGCCCCAAGGCCGCTTCCCATCTTGTAGTTGACATCACCGCGCCGGGCGACTGCGCCACCCCCTGACCCAACCCCATCCGGTGCTATACTGGTTTCAAGCAAGGGAGTACCACGGTCCGCCTCTGGCGGGCCGTCTTTTTGAGCAATGGACGAGGCGATCCTGGCGCAACTGCAGCGCATCACCCAGCGTTATGACGAACTCACGGCCGAGATGGGCAGCCCCGAAGTAGGGGCTGACTACGAGCGGGCAACGCAGCTCGCCAAAGAGCGCGCCGAAATTTCGGCGATCGTCGAGCTGTACCGCGAGTACCAGGCCCTGGAGTCCACCGTCGAAGGCGCGAAGAGCCTCATCAACGAAGACGACGCCGAGATGAAGGCAATGGCGGAAGCGGAGCTGGCCGAAGCCCAGGCAGCAATCGAAAAACTGAACAACCGCATCCGGCGCGAACTGCTGCCGAAAGACCCGCGCGATTCGAAGAACGTGATCATGGAAATCCGCGGCGGAGCCGGTGGCGAAGAAGCAGCGTTGTTCGCCGCCGAACTCTACCGCGCCTACGCCCGCTACGCCGAGCGAAAGCGCTGGCACACGGAGATCCTGAGCGCCTCCGAATCGGAAAAGGGCGGCTTCAAGGAAGTGGTCTTCGAAGTGCGCGGCGAAGGCGCTTATTCGCGGATGAAGTACGAAAGCGGCGTCCACCGTGTGCAGCGCGTGCCGGAGACCGAGGCCCAGGGGCGCATCCACACCTCAACCGCCACCGTGGCCGTCCTGCCGGAAGCCGAGGAAGTGGACATCGCCATCGAGGAAAAGGACATGCGGGTGGACATCTTCCACTCCTCCGGCGCGGGCGGTCAGAACGTCAACAAGGTGGCCACCGCCGTGCGCCTGACGCACATCCCCACGGGACTCGTGGTGGTCTGCCAGGACGAACGGTCGCAGCTGAAGAACCGGATCAAGGCGATGACCGTCCTGCGTTCGCGGCTGTTGGACCTGGAGCAGAGCAAGCAGGACGCCGAGATGACCCAGGCCCGCCGCCTGCAGGTCGGCAGCGGCGACCGCAGCGAGAAGATCCGCACGTACAACTTCCCCCAGGACCGGATCACGGACCACCGCATCGGCCTGACCGTGCACAACATCCCCGACCGGCTCGACGGCAACCTGGACGACCTGATCGACGCAGTCGCGACGGCGGACGAATCGGACCGGCTCGAGAGCCTTGGCCTGGGATGAACGCGCGCGAGGCGGCGGCGCGAGTGACGCGTGAGCTCGTCTCGGCCGGGATTGAAGACGCGGCATTCGAGGCGGAGTACCTCGTGCGCACGGCGGCCGGGATTTCAAGAGCACAGTTCTTCGCCCGCGCCGAGCTCAATGACAGCGATTGCGCGCGGCTGGACGAAATCGTCTCACGCCGCCTCACGCGGGAACCGGCGGCGTACATCGCGGGCGAGCGCGAGTTCTACGGGCTGGCGCTCGAAGTCTCGCCAGACGTCTTGCTGCCGCGCCCCGAGACGGAGCTGCTGGTGGACCTGGCCATCAAGGAAACCGCCAGCCTGGCCGCGCCAGTGATCATCGACGTTGGCACCGGGAGCGGGGCAATCGCCATCGCAACGTCTTTGAAGCTGCCCGGCGCGACGGTGATCGGCACGGATGTGAGCGAGCTGGCGCTGGCGGTCGCGGCGCGCAATACAGCGAGGCACGGCGCGAAGGTGCAGTTCGTCGTGGCGGACCTGCTGACCCCCTTCCGGCGCGCGGACATCATCCTCGCCAACCTGCCGTACATCCCCACGGAGGAAGTCCAGGCGCTGGAGCCGGAAGTCCGCGACTGGGAGCCGATCGTCGCGCTGGATGGCGGCGGCGACGGCCTGGAACTGGTGCGCGCGATTGTTGACGACTGCGCGGGGCGGCTCCGGCCGGGACTGCTGGCGCTCGAAATCGGGTTCGGACAGTCGCGGGCGGTGCAGGCGTACTGCGAATCGCGCGGCGCCAAAACGGAAATCGTGCCGGACCTGGCGGGCATCGAACGGGTGGTGTGCGCGCGATGGGAGTGAAGCTGGTCGCGCTGGACATCGACGGGACGCTGGTCCACCGGCATGAGGACGTGCCCGCACCGCGCCTCACGCAGGCGGCCCGTCGGCTGCACGAAAAGGGCGTCGTGGTGGTGCTCGCCTCGGGCAGGATGTTCCCCGGGACAGCGCGGGTGGCGCGTCACCTCGGCGTGACCGAGCCCGTCATCTGCCAGCAGGGCTGCTCGGTCCACCTGCTCGACGGGACGATCCTTCACGAGTTCCCGATCGACAGGAAGGCGGCCATTGAGATCGTCGAGTACGCGCGGGCGCTGGAGCGGGCCTACGAATGGTTCAACCCGCTGCGCTACATCGTCAGCCAGCAGTCCCCCTCGACGATCGAGTACGGGCGTGTTTCGGGGATTGTCCCCGAGTACCGCCTCGACCCGGAGAACAGCGGCGTGACGCCCACCGGCGTCGGCATCATCTCCAGTCACGAAGAGGCAAGCTCCATCCACCGGTCGCTGGTACACCAGCACGGCGACGCCCTGCATGTGCTCGACTTCCCGGAGGTCACAGTGGCGGTGGCGCCCGATGCGAACAAGGGCCACGCGCTCTCGCTGCTCTGCGCCGACCTCGGCATCGACCGCCACGAAACGGTGGCCGTGGGCGACAGCGTGAACGACGCACCGATGCTCGCCTGGGCTGGCCGGGGCGTCGCCCTCGCCCACAGCGACGCCTACGCCCTGGACGCCGCGGACGAAGTGCTGGCCGATGGCGACGAGCGGCTGGCGGAGTTCCTCGAACGGCTGGCGCCGTAGGAATGAGGGATGAGGCATGAGGAATGAGAGGGGCGGGACTGCGGCGGCAACTCTGGCGCGTTTTTCGTCGCAGTCAGTCGCCGCCCAAAGCTTGCTTCAGGCGCTCCGCCTCGTTTGAGCGCAGCTCCTGCGCCTGCTCCGGCGTGAATAGCTCACCACAGGCGCCGCACAGCCAGTGGGACGCCTTGGCCTCGACCCCCATGCCGGCCAGGTCGTCCCACTGGGGTGCCAGGGCGACGTGGAGACAGGCATGGACTCCTTCTGCCGGGGGCAATTCAGGGCTGGGCGTCGGACTTGCTCGCTTGCGTAGGAATCTCATTGCTGGCCTTCCTGGGCAGTGCGGAGTGGCCCTCCACTGCCGGCGGGTGCGGGTCCGCACCACCGTAGCCACCGTTCGGGAGCCAGCCTACTCTTTTTGGGTGGCGCGGGGTACAGGGAACGCCGCGAAGGTGCCGGTACCCCTCGCGTCGCAGGGGTACCGGACCCTGCCCCGGACGCTCACCGGAGCACGGTCGAACGGCGCTGAACTCCAGAACCGTCGGCCCTGACGCGCCGGCTTGGGATCGGTCCACAGTCTGGGTTGGCGGGCTAGAGACGGTCGGGGGTGGAAGACGGGGTTCGTCACAAGGAGGTTCCAAGATGAAACGGAAGTGGGTCGCCCTCCTCAGCGCCGCCACGGTTGGCGTCCTCGCGCCAATCGGTGCTGTGGTCTGGGGTGGAAACAGAGATGACGACGGATTGCTCCTCAACGTCGAGACGATCCGGCCTGGCGTGACCTGCCCTACGAATTCGCCCAACGGAGCCTACAAGCTGGACCGCTGGTTCCTGCCCGCCACGGGCGTGACATACACGAAGTACCCGGGCACCTTCCCACCAGGCCTGGATGCGGGCCCCGCGATCGACAACGCCTTCACCACCTGGGAAGGCACGGAGGTCGGGAACGTCTTCTCGGCCGCCGACGCCGCAGGCGCACCCTCCGTCGTCTCCAACGGAACGAACGCCGTGTTCTTCGCGCCGCTGGGCGGGAACGCAATCGCCACGACGTACATCTGGTCCGACCGCAAGACGAAGAGGCTCGTTGAGTTCGACATGGTCTTCAACAACTACCTCGAGTGGGGGAACCTCACCGGTTCCGGCGACTGCGTGAGTTACAGCGCATTCGACGTTGAAGACATCGCCGCGCACGAGATCGGCCATGTGGTGGGCGTTGGGCATACCAGCCCAAACGGCGCGAACAACGCCCAATCCATGTATCCCTACGGCCAGGCCGGCGAGATCTACAAGCGCTCACTCGCAGACGGGGACATTGCCGCCGCGAACGCGAAATACTAGCGGGACCGGGTTTCCAGGGCCAGCGAAATCCTGCGCAGGGGCGCATGGACAACGAAGGAGTTCATGAAATGGCTCACTACCTTGTGGAAGCGACCTACGCTCCCGGGGCGGTCGGCGGGATGATTGCTCACCCGCAGGATCGCCGGGAGGCGATCAAGCCCATCGTGGAGCGAATGGGCGGTAAGGTTGAGGCGTTCTACTTCGTCGCCGGCGAAACCGCCGCTGTTGTTATCATGGAACTTCCGGATGACGTGGCCGCCACCAGCTTTGCGATGGCCGTCACCGCGAGCGGCGCGGTCAGGTCGTTCACGTCCCGGGCGCTTCTAACCGTGGAGGAGTCGATGCGGGCCATGGGCGCCGCGGCGCAGGCCGAGTACCGCCCGCCCACCACGGGGACCCCATAGTCTGACCTGACTCACGCCGGTCAGAGGACGAGGGGTCAGTTCAAGCGGCTCGCGCCGCATACGAAGCCCACGGGTGGACGCGGTCGCCTCCCGTGGTCGTGCAGCCCCCACTGATGGACCGCGGCCAACCCGGCCACACGAAGGCAGGTGCCATCCATGTTTAATCGCATCCTCGTCCCGCTTGACGGCTCGGACAACTCCGAGAGCGCCCTTGTGCCCGCCGCATCACTGGCGGCGAAGTACGGCAGCAGCGTGACGCTCATAAGCGTCATGCTTCGCTTTCCTGAATCAAGAATCCACGTGCCGAAGTTGGACGTGCAGAGCATGGACCGGGGCAATGCTTACCTCGAGGAAGTCCGCGGCCGGGCCTGGGATACATCCATCCCGGCCGAACTTGTTGTCCGTCTTGGCATCCCGGCGGATGAGATCGTGGACTACGCAAAGGAGGCCGGAGTGGACCTGATCGTCATGTGTACGCACGGCACGACCGGCACCGACCGCGTCCGCCACACGATAGGGAGCACCGCCTGGAAGATCCTCCACGCCGCGCCCTGCCCAATCCTCCTGGTGCCGCTCGCCACGCCTTAAGGGGCAGCAAGGGGCGCGCCCAGAACGGCCTGAATGCGGGCGGTGGGAGTGGTGCGCCGTTACCACGGTCGAGTAGGCTTCCACCGTATTGGAGGTTCAGGAATGAAGATCGTCCGGACGACCGATTCAGAGGAAGCGCGGGCCACGGCGCCCATCTTTGTTGGGACGGTCCACAGCCGCCCACTGATCGACGCCGCCACCAGCCCCGCGGTTACGGTGACGATGGTCCGGTTCAGCGACGGCGGGCGGAACAAGCCGCACACCCATTCGGCGGACCAGATTCTCTACATCGCTGACGGACACGGCATCGTCGCCAGCACCACCACGGAACACGAAGTCCACGCGGGCGACATCGTCCACGTCCCGGCGGGCGAAGTCCACTGGCACGGTGCCGTCCCCGGCGGCAACATGGCCCACCTCTCAATATTGCCGCCCTGCGAAACGAAGATGGTTGCGGAGTGAGTGGCTGAGCGCACTCGAGGCACGGCGCTCGCGGCCTGCCGCTGGCGGTTCCGTGGGGGTTTTCGGAGCGCCTGGTCAGGTAGGGGCACGGCATCAGCGAACCGTGGAGCGGCGCGCTTTGGTTCCCCCTCGACAATGCCGTGGGCGCTGCGGATGGCCCCCGTTGCTGTATATTCAGCCGACAGAAGGTGTGCTCGATGAATCAAGACGGCGTCAGCGTAGCCTTGGAATTGATGTTCGACGAAATCTCCGCGGTTCACCGGCAGATGACCGACGAGATGACACAAGCGTTCGCCGCGGACCGGCACGATGAGGCGGGTAGGATCCTTGAGTCGGCCAAACGACTATTCGCGTTTAGGTCGCAGCTTCAGCAACTCCGCAAAGACTGGGAATCTGGCATCGACGTGGAAACGCGGGAACGGGTCAGAGTTGCCTCGGCGCGTTCCATCACAGCAAGCCCCAAAGGGCGCAAGACCAAGCTACGGGTCATCACCCCTTCCGGGCGTACGATTTTCCGCTCCTTTGCAGCGGACACGTTTGCGGACGTTGTAGAGGATCTTGGGCTGGACGCGGTGGAGCGGCTGGGGATTGCCTTGAACGATGGCCCTCTGGTTCGGACGTCCCGAAGCGCCAAGTACCATCAGGCTCAGCGAGGAAAGTACTTCGTGATGACTCATTCGAGTACGGGCAAGAAAAAGGAATTGCTCGACGAGATCGCCGGAAGGTTGGGTCGGACGATCACCGTCGAGATAGTCTGACCGGTCGCTTTTCAGTCAGCGCCGGAACTCATCCCGGCTGGCGAACATGTCGAACGATGCCCAGCACGCCGTCGCGAGGTTGCTACCACTCGGCGGAAAGCCTGCCTGGATCACTTTTCGCCCGCGCAGATCCAGGAACTCAACGGCCGGGACGAGATCGCTATCGGATGAAACGAGGACAGCGATGTCGTAGCTGTTCTCCCAGGCGAGGCGAATCATGTCCGTCACGATTGCGGTGTCGACGCCCTTCTCCTGCGACCGCTTGAGGCCAGCACCGCAATTCGGGCAGTTAGCGACGCTCGAATGGCAGCCTGGGCAACTCGGCGCATCCTTGGACCGGCGTTCCTTCAGGATCACCTGCACACCCGGCTGCCGGTTGAGCCACGTCTCTATCCAGGTCTTGAATCGCTGGTCGTTCCCTCGCGGATCGAACGAGGCGTAGACGTGCATCCCCTCGTACGCGAGCGAGGCATTGCCACAGAGATCCGCAGCTCGCGAAGTTAGCCAATAAGGCAGCTTCGACCAATCAAATTGGAACCCCCGCTCGCCGGTTTCCCGGGCCAGCCGCTCATTCATGGTTAGTTGCAGATTCCAGAAGTCCACGAATATCCGCGCCCGCAAGGCCGCGGTTGGAGAGGCGGTGGATTGGGCTTCACTGGACATCTTCCGCTACCTTGGAACCCACTGACTGGCCGCTTGGGGTAAAATACAGGGGTCCCCATCTCTGGCGACCCCTGGTGCGGTGATAGCCGGCGGATTCATTTCGCTTGTGCGAAAGCTAACCGTCGACGGGCTTTAATGATCTAATAGTCGGCAACTGCCCGACGCTTGTCAATGATTTCTCGTCGCGTTCGGCCGGCGGCCGCAGGCCCTAACCCCCCTCAACTCGGGTCAATCCGGTGCCACACCCGCATCAGCGCCAGCCCGATCACAAACACCAGGCCCAACGCAGCCGACAGCGGCAGAACCGTCTTGCCCCAATCGATGCCGGCGCCTTCGGACGATGAGGTCGCGGGGACGGCGTACTGGCCGGTGACCGCGCGCACCTTCGAGATCAGTTCGGCTTCGGGCAGGTTGCCGCCGGGGCCCGTGGCGCGGCCGTCCTGAAGCCAGAACACCTGGTTCGCGCCCGGCAATTCCACCTGCCCGTTGGCGGAGTGAAGGAATGCCATGACGCGCTGACCTTCGTCGAGCTTCGCGAGTTCGCAGGACGACGTTGTGCCGCCTGCACGTGGCACGAGGGGGATGCTGGAAGCAGACGCGGCGCCCTTGAGGTAGGCCTGCGGTTCGATGCGGGAAGGCCCGCCACCGTCGGGTCCGTGGACGATGCCGATGACGATAAGGTCCGTGACAAGGATGGCCTGGGGGAGCGTTTCGAGGCGGGCTTCGAGGCAGTTGGCGCCCGCGACGGGCGCCTGCGCAAAAACAGCGGCCCCCGGTATGAGGGCCGCTGTCAGCGCTATCGCGAGGGCGGGGAGGCTATTCGCCAGCCTGTGCAAACTGGTAGATCTTGCCTTCCGTCTTGATGGAGGGGGCGATGATCATCTCGGCCTGCTGGAACTCGCGCACGTTGTGGGCGCCGCACATGCCCATCGCCGTGCGCAGCGCGCCAACCAGGTTTTCGGTGCCGTCCGTGCGGCTCGTGGGGCCGTAAAGCAGCTTCTGGAGGGTGGTGTTCACACCAACCTGGACGCGAGTGCCGCGCGGCAGGTTCGCGTGCGGGGTGGCCATGCCCCAGTGGTAGCCGCGGCCCGGCGCTTCGATGGTGCCGGCGAAGGGCGAACCCATCATTACGCCGTCGCTGCCGGAAGCGATGCATTTGCAGACGTCGCCGCCGGTGCGGATGCCGCCATCGGTGATGATCGGGACGTAGCGGCCGGACTCCTTGTAGTAGTAGTCGCGGGCAGCAGCGCATTCGATCGTCGCCGTCACCTGGGGGACGCCGATACCGAGGACTTCGCGGCTGGTGCAGGCGGCGCCGGGGCCAACCCCCACGAGCACGGCGGCGACGCCCGTCCGCATGATCTCCACCGTAGCCTTGAAGCCGACGGTGTTGCCGACGACGACCGGAATGCGGATGTTCTTGAAAAGCTTGTCGAAGCGGAGGCCTTCGATGCTGTTGGATTCATGGCGGGCCGTGGTGACGGTGCTCTGGACGACGAGGATGTCGGCGCCGGAGTCCTGGATCAGCGGGGCGAGACGCTTCGTCTGCATCGGCGTGACGGAGACCGCGGCGATGGCACCACCATCCTTGATTTCGCGGATGCGTTTCGCGATGAGGTCATCGCGCATCGGCGCCTGGTAGGCGTTCTGAAGGATTGCCGTGGCTTCGTTGCGGCTGGCGGAAGCCATCTCTTCGAGCATCGGGCGCGGGTCGTCGTACTTGGTCCAGACGCCTTCGAGGTTCAGGACGGCGAGACCGCCGGCCCTGTGCATGGCGACGGCGAAGGTCGGGTCCACCACCGCGTCCATGGCCGATGCCACGAACGGGATGGTAAAGCTATGGGGCCCAATCTGGAGCCCCATTTCGACAAGTTCCGGGTTGATGGTGACGTCGCCGGGCACGATGGCGACTTCGTCGAAGCCGTAGGCCCGGCGGAGCTGTTTGAACTGGGGGACGAAATTGTCGTCCAACGGCGCATGGCCGCGCTCCGAGTGTTCAGAGGCGGCGTTGGGGAGAGAAACAGCAGTAGTCAATTCAGCGCAATCCCGGGGGGTGGATTCACGGCCGAGGCCGCCTATTACTCCGAGTGTAGAAGGCGGTGGGGAAGAGGGTCAACACAAATTCGATTCGGCCATTCGATTATGTGGGATGGCCCGTACAATGCGTTTCCGATGGGTGATTTCGCGCCGGGACTGTACGTGGTGGGGACGCCGATCGGCAACCTGGGCGACTTCTCGCCACGCGCTCGCGAAGTCCTCGGGGCCGCCACGCACATCGCTGCCGAGGACACGCGCGTCAGCGAAAAATTGGTGCGGATGGCCGGTGGGACGGGACGGATGGTAAGCCTGACGGAGCACAACGTGACCCAGCGCGCCCCAGAACTGGTGGAAGCGGCCAGGACGGGCGTTGTCGCCCTTGTGAGCGACGCCGGGACGCCCGTGGTTGCGGACCCCGGCGGGCGGCTGGTCGATGCCGCCCACAGGGCCGGGGTGCCTGTCATCGCCGTGCCCGGACCGTCGGCGCTGGCGGCGGCGCTTTCGGTGTCGGGATTCGAAGGGGACGACGCACACTTCCTCGGCTTCCTGCCGAAGGCCGCCGGGGCGAGGATTGGGCTGCTGAAGAAGGTAGCGGCGACGGCGTCCGTGCTCGTGTTCTTCGAAAGCCCGAACCGGCTCGGGGCGACTCTGGTGGAACTCGCGGGGTCGCTCGGCGACCCCGAGGTCGCCATCTGCCGGGAACTGACGAAGATCCACGAGGAGGTCGTGCGCGGGCGCGCATCCGAGTTGGCCGGCCGGTTCAAGGAGACGAAAGGCGAGTGCACGGTGGTGGTCCGCTGCGAGCCCGCGGCGGAAGCAGCCAACGACGAAGTGCGCGAGTACATGGCGGAGATGCAACGCGCGGGCGCGCGACGTTCGGCCGCGGCGGCCGAGGCGGCGAGGCGTTTCGGGATTGCCCGGGATGCCGCCTACGCGATGTGGGACGAAGCGTAGCGCAATCGCCGGACGCCACCGCCCACCCCAATCCAAAATCCAAAATCGCCAATCCAAAATCGAGAAAATGGGCGCAGCCGCCGAGGGTCTGTCAGTAGCGCGCGCGTCAGCAAGCGCTGCGATGTTGCGCCTGGAATCGGGTCTCCGAAGCGCTCCGACGCACGCATCGGCCGAGGCGGCCAGGCGGTTCGGGGTTGCCCGGGATGCCGCCTACGCGATGTGGGACGAAGCGTAGCGCAATCGCCGGACGCCAC
>PNKC01000004.1 GCA_013822275.1 Anaerolinea sp.
GGCCGCCTGCCCAACGTTGCCGTCCGTGCCCCGGGCCGCGTCAACCTCATTGGCGAGCACACGGACTATTCCGAACTGCCTGTCCTGCCCATCGCCATCGACCGCGCCCTCACCATCGCCGCCGCCGCGCGGGACGACGCGGTCGTACGCGTAGTTTCGAGCCTGTTCGAAACTCCCGCCGAGTTGCACCGTGGCCAGCGAGATGAAGAACTCCCCGCACCATGGCACCGCTACCTCGCGGGCGCGCTCGCCCAACTTGCGGACCTGGCCCCCGGCCCGGGCGCCGACGTGTTCGTAACCGGCGACCTGCCCGCGTCCGGCGGACTGAGTTCATCCTCCGCCCTCACCGTCGGCTTGATCGCGGCCTTTGGCCACGCATGGGGCCTCCCCCTCGAGCTCGAAGACCTCGTCCGCCGCGCCATCGTCGCCGAACGCCATGTTGGCGTTGAAACTGGCGGGATGGACCAGGCGGCCATCGTCTTCGCCCGCGCGGGCCATGCCCTTCGCATCGATTTCAAGCCCCCCTCCCGCCGTCTCGTAGCCATCCCGGCAGGGCTGTGCTTCGTCGTTGCCTCGTCAGGTGAAGACGCCCCCAAGGGCGGCGCCGCCCGCGATGCCTACAACGAACGTGTCGTCGGTGCGCGTATCGCTGCCTCCATGATCGCCGACGAGATCGGTGTCGATCTCGATGTTCCCCCAACGCTGGGCCAGATCGCGGGCGTGGACGTGGTCGACATCCTCGTCGACGGCCTCCCGGAGAAAGTGACCGCCCAGGAAGTCGCCCACGGTGCCCAGGTGGATATCGCCCGCCTCGTCCAGCTCACTTCCGCAACCTTCGACCACATGGCGAAGGTCCCGGTGAAGCGTGTCGCCCGCCACATCCTGGGGGAAGCAGAGCGCGTGGGCCTGGCTGAGGAAGCGCTGCTCTCTGGTGATCTGAAGCGCTTCGGGGCGCTGCTCAACGAATCGCACAACAGCCTGCGCGAGGACTTCCGCTGCAGCACCGCGGCCCTTGACCGCGTCTGCGCGGCCATGCGCAAGGCAGGCGCGTTCGGCGCACGGCTCACGGGCGCTGGCTTTGGCGGGTACGCCCTTGCCGCCTGTCCCCCGGAAAACGTGGCTGCCGTCATCGAAGCTGCCCTCGCCGCAACCGGCGGACCCGCCTTCGAAGTCCACCCCTCGGACGGGCTCCGGGTCTTGTGATCGCGAAGGCCGTCCTTCTCGCGGCAGGCCGGGGGAACCGCCTCGGCGAACTCACCGTCAACACGCCCAAGCCGCTCCTCACCGTCGCGGGCCGCCCGATCATCGTCCACATCCTGGACGGGCTGCGCCGTGCGGGTATCGAGGACATCACCATCGTCACCGGCCACTTCGCCGAGATGCTTGAGACGGAGCTTGGCAACGGCGAGGCAAGCGGCCTCCACCTCCGCTACGTCCGCCAGGGACAGCCCGATGGCACGGCCCGCGCGCTCCAGCTCGCCCGCGACTGGCTCGGCGACGACCAGTTCTTCTTCGGCTGGGGCGACATTCTCGTCCGGCCCGAAAACTACCGCAACGTCGTCCGGGCCGCCCGCCTGGCCGATGCAGCCATCGCCGTAAACCACGTCGACGACCCGTGGGCAGGGGCCGCCGTCTACGTCGACGAAGCGAACGTCGTCCAGCGCATCGTCGAAAAGCCCCCGAAAGGCACCTCCACGACCCACTGGAACAACGCCGGCTTCGGCGTCCTCGGCCCGGCCATCTGGCCCGAGGTTGACCGCCTCCAACCATCCCCTCGCGGCGAATACGAACTCCCCCAGGCCATCGCCGCCCTGGTCGAATCCGGCGCCCGCGTCGTCGCCGTCCCCATCGAAGGCGACTGGTTCGACATCGGCACCCCCGAAGACCTGGAGCGTGCGCGGGCGGCGTGGAGGAAGTGACCATGGCCAGCAGCTGTCCCGATAGCTTATAAGCTATTGCAATCACCTCGTTGAGCGGGTATCCTTTGGGGGTGGCTTGGCTCGTGCGGACATTCACGACCGCCACGGGTGCCAAGCCCGTTGAGGGGTGGATCGCCTCGCTCCCACCAGCTGCGATGGCCGAAGTTCTCATTCTGATTGACCTTCTGGAGCAGCATGGAACCGGGCTAAGAGAACCCTTCGCGAAACACATTGAAGGTGGTCTGTGGGAGCTTCGGGCGAAGGGTCCGGATGGTATCTATCGGGTGGTCTACTTCCACTGGTTCGGCCACACCTTCGGCTTGCTCCACGGCTTCACCAAGAAGACCCAGAAGACGCCGCGAGCCGAAATCGAGACCGCGAAAAGGCGACAGGCCATATGGCTGACGAGGCCCGGCCCAAAATGAGTAGCTACAACGGAGGCGTCCCCATGCAAGACGACTTCAAACAGTTTCGAGACAAGATGCTCGAAGACCCGGCGACCCGGGCCGCCTTCGAGGCCCGCAGGCCCGCCTATCTGTTCGCCCTGCAACTCGCCGAACTTCGCCGTCAGCGCGGGCTTTCCCAGGCGGCGCTGGCGAAGCGGGCCGGGGTGACGCAGTCCGAAGTCGCCAGGATCGAAGCCGCCGAGGCCTCACCAACGTTCGACACCATGGCCAGGCTGCTGTCGGCGGCCGAAGCGGATCTCGATATCAGGTTCAAGGACGCGCGTGGCAAGACCGTGAGGCTGCCGATGACGCTCAAGGGTGCCGAGCACGCCCCACGCTCCAGGCGTGGCCGAGGGATCGCGGCGAAGCCAACCGGCGTAACGCCAACTGAAGCCGTTGCTGAACGCAGCTTCTGATCCTTCTCCCGTCCAGCCCACAGGAAGTGACCATGGCCGACATCCTCCCCCTGCTCGAAGAAATCGCCGCCATCGGCCGCATCGGCCTGACCTACGCGACGAACGTCTACGACCGCGAGCGCTACGAGCAGCTCATTGGCCTTGCCGCCCGCTGGTACGGCCAGTCGCTGGACATCCCACCGGATGACGCACGCGAACGCCTCGCGCTGGACCTGAAAACGATCACTCCGAAGGTCGGGGCTGATGCCGCCATCTTCGACTCAGACGGCCGCATCCTCCTGATGAAGCGCACGGACAACAAGAGGTGGTGCATGCCGTGCGGCCTCGAAGAAGTCGGCGAGTCTCCGGCCCACTGCGCCACCCGTGAAGCGAAGGAAGAGACCGGACTCGATGTCCGCATCGTCCAACTCGTCGATGTCTTTACGCGCCTGCCCAGCGCCGAATACACGCCCTACACGCTCGTAAGCGTGCTCTATCTCTGCGAAGTCACCGGCGGCGAACTCCGCAGCTCCCGCGAAGACCTCGGCCTCCAGTACTGGCACATCGAAGATGTCCCCGAGTGGCATGGTGCTCAGCAAGCGCAGGCGATTGCGGCTCGGGAGGCTTGGCGGAACTGGTTCGCCCGAAGGTAACCATTCCGGCCCAGCCCTGGACGCTACGCGCTGAGCCGCACCGGCCCCGCCACCGGCTCGGGAATAGGGTCGCCATGCACGAGCGCTGACTCGATCCAAACTGCCATCGCCTCGTCAAGGTTCACGAGGGCTTCCTCGGCGGTTTCACCGGCCGTGACGCAGCCCGGGAGTTCCGGCACCTCGCCAAGGTAGCCCTCGACCCGGTTCGCCAGTGATGACGCGGTGGTACGGGCGTCGAAGGATGGCCTGGACTTGCGCTTCAAGAGCGTCATTGTTCACCGTCGTCGTCTCCTGGTCGCATGAGCGCATCCCGCAAGGATATCCCAAATCCTCGTGGCGCTTCGCGACTTTTTGGCTTCGTGTCCCATACCGCTGTCCGAACCAAAGTCCGACGGCTTCGTCCCCCGCCCACGCCCCAACGCCAGCCGCCCGCTAACATACTCCCATGCCTCAACTCCCCTGGGACCTCTGGCTCCATCCCGTTGACCTGCCGAGCGGGCTGGAGGTTGAGCATGCCTACGACCCGGCCAGCGGCCGCCTCGCAATTACCGTCACGAACCGCTCGGAAGACGCCCTCCAGCCGCGCGACATCCGTCTCTGGACCGAACTCGATGTCCCCGCCGCTGATGGCTGGGCGTGGCTACACGGTCGCTACATGCAGATGGACGCCCTCGTCCGCAACTTCGGCACGCCCGCTGAGGAGGGCTACGATGGCCGCTACGTGAGGGCTACCCAAACTGGCCGCCGCTACGTCAGCCGCGAGGCGGGCACGCTCACGCTAATCGCGCAGTCCACCCCATCCCTCCTCGCTGGCTGCCTCCGCATGGACCGTTTCTTCTTCGATGTCGAATTCGAACTGAACGAAGACGAGTCCCGCCTCATGGGCTTCGGCCTGGTCTTCGACCTCGACGGCGTCGAGCTTTCGCCGGGCGAGTCGCTCGAACTGCCGCCCGTACTGCTGCTGGACGGCCACGACGCCCACGCCCTCATGGAGCGATACGCGGACGAAGTCGCTGCCGAAATGTCGGCCCGCGTCCCGGACCATGTCCCCACCGGCTGGTGCAGTTGGTACTACTTCTACAACCTCGTGAGCGAGGAAGACATCCTCGCCAACCTCGCTGACATGACCGCCACTGGGCACCCGGCGGAGTACGTCCAGATCGACGACGGCTTCCAGAGCTTCACCGGCGACTGGCTGATCCCCAACGAGAAGTTCCCTTCAGGGATGGAGTTTCTCGCCGCCAGCATCCGGGAGGCCGGCTACAAGCCCGGGCTCTGGCTCGCGCCCTTCGTCCTCCACGAGGACTCGGTCGCCCTGAAACAGCACCCGGAGATGGTCCTCAGGACCACAACGGGCGAGACCATCTTCGTCCAGACCTGGTTGGGCCGCTGCGCCATCCTCGATTGCACACACCCCAGCGCCGAAACCTGGCTCCGCCACACCATCCGCACCGTCGTCCGGGATTGGGGCTACACGTACCTGAAGCTGGACGCCCTCAGCTACGCCGCCAGCGCCGCCTCCCTCGCAAACTACCACACCGCTGGCACCACGGCACCGATGAACCTCCGCCGCGGCCTCGAAATCATCCGCGACGAAGCCGGTGACGAGACCTTCATCCTCGGCTGCACCTGCCACTTCGGCCCGGCCGTCGGACTCGTGGACGCCATGCGAGTCGGCCCGGACGTCAAAGAAATCTGGGCCGATGGCCCGAATCCCTCCGTGAAACACGCCATGCGCCTCACCCTCCAGCGCAACTGGATGCACATGCGCTGGTGGGCGAACGACCCGGATTGCCTCATCGTCCGCGAGACAGACACCCAGCTGAGCGAGCCGGAAGTGCGCTTCCTCGCGACCGGCATCGCCCTCAGCGGCGGCATGGTCGTCGCCAGCGACAACCTCCCGAAGCTCGATGACAGCCGCCGGAACATGGCCCTTGCCCTCTTCCCCCCACCCGGCGTGGCGGCCCGCCCATACGATTCGTCCGATGGCCCCGCGCCCTTCGCCTGGCGGGCGGACCTCGGCGGGGGCCGCTTTCTCGTAGGCTTCCTCAACTGGGGCGAGGCGCCGCGCTGGATTGTGTCTGGCGGGTACCTTCGCCCGGGCGAAGTCGCGTTTGACGTTTGGAACGGCAAGAAGCTGGGCATGGGCGATGTCATGCTTCGTCCTCACGAAGGCCAGATCTGGCAGGTCGCGAGCCGTGGCCCCACGCCGCGCGTCGTGGGTGATTCGGCCAGCCTGACCTACGCGGGACTGTATCAGCGCCCGGTCAGCGGCCGCATCCAGGTCCGCAACGATCTTGCTCGCAGCCGGGTCCTGGCGGTCGAGGCGCGCGGCCAGGTCTTCGATGTCGAACTCGCCCCCGGGGAGATGCGCTGGTTCGACTGAATCCTATGTTTGACTGCCGCCGGTGGTAGAATGTCCGTGTGACCCAGGTGACGCTTCGATTTGAACAACTGCCCCCCGAACTGCGGGAGACGATTGCGGATCTCGAACCGGGAGACGAACTGCTCATCGAACGCGAAGGGGCGGTGGTAGCGCGCCTCAAGCCGGCCGAAAAGGGTCGTGGGCTGTTGGCATTCCTCGAGGCCCGGCGCAACCAGCCCCCCCTCGACCAAGAATGGGAAGACGCCGTGATGGAGGCGGTTCGCGCTGGCAACACGCCGGTCGAGATGCGTACGTGGGACTAATTGCTGATACGTCGGCACTGGTCCGCATTGAGCGCCGACGTATCGGCAACGGGTTGGCGGAACTTCCCAGGGATGCGTTGGTGGCTGCGATCACCATATCCGAGCTGCAAGCCGGCGCTTACAGGGCTGAGTCCCAGGTTCGGGCGGATAGAGCCGAGGCCTTCGTCCAGGCGGTCATCGCCAGCCTCACCGTCATCCCGTTCGACACTCCACAGGCGCTCGAACACGCCCGGCTGTTCGACTACCTTCGGCGTCAGGGGTGGACGATTGGCGAGCGTGACCTACAGATAGGAGCAACCGCCCTCGCAGGCGGCCACTCGCTGCTCACCGGCAACGTCCGCGAATTCGAACGGCTGCCGGGACTCACCATCCTTCACCTGCCCCTCTGATCCCGTAGACTCAGGTTGTGACCACCGCCGCCACCTCCTTCGCCCCGATTGAGGGCTTCGGGCTTGAACTCCGGCCCTGGGATGCGAACCTCGTCCGCCAGATGGCGGCGTGGGGCGAGCGGGGCTTTCCCTACCATGCCTTCGACATGGGCCACCTCAAGGATCCCGCGCGCGCCGCGGACGCGCTTCAGTTCGCCCAGCAGGAAGGTCCGCACCGGCACTACATTGCCTGCGAGGATGGCGTTGCCGTGGGGCGTGTCTCCATCAACCTGCAGGACACATCCGGGTTCTACATCTGGGCAGTCCACGTCCCGCCGGAACACGAAGGCCGCGGAGTCTGCCGCCGCATGCTGGCCGCCCTGATGACCGCGCTGGAGTCGCACCGGCCCTACGGGCCGGACTTCATCCTCAGTTCAAACAGCTTCGCCGAACGAGCCCATCGCGCGTACCACGCCCTCGGATTCGAACTGATCGAAACTCGCTGGCACTTCGACAAGGACCTTGCCGCGCAGCTCTGGAAAGTGAGGCCAGCGGACCGCGAGCCGATCGCCCGCCACATCCGCTTCAACGCCGGCCGCTGGCAGGTCCGGACCTTCGTGATGAAGCGGCGCCGTGGTCATCCTATGGAATTGAGCCGCGGTGGAACGGCGCCGTGGCACGACCCGGGCCGCATGCCGTAGCATCGCTGCCGCGGTCGCGCAAATGGAGGTGACGACAATGGCTTCGGTCCGGTACATGGTCCACGACGTGGACGCCGCCGTGGCGTTCTACACAACTCACCTGGGATTCAAGGTGAAGCAGCACATGGGAGGGCCGTTCGCCTCCGTTGAGCGGGGCGACCTGACCCTCTGGTTGGCGGGTCCCGGCAGCTCGGCTGCTCGCCCGATGCCGGACGGCCGGGAGCCCGAGCCAGGCGGCTGGAACCGCCTCGTCCTCGAAGTCGGCGATGTCGAGACACTCGCGCGCGGGCTGCGCGCCGCAGGCGTAGCCTTCCGCAACGAGATCGTGAGCGGCCCCGGCGGCAAGCAGATCCTGGTTGAGGACCCTTCCGGAAACGCGGTCGAGCTATTCCAGCCCGCGTAGCCTCACTCGATGATGACGTGCTCCTGGACGATGACGCTGAAGCGGGTCGACAGGTCGAAGAGGTTCGGCTCGTCATCCAGGACGATACGGAGTTCTGGCGAACGGTTTGAGGCGCGCATGTCCTCTTCGGTTTCGAACCAGGCCTCGGCGAACCCGTCGTAGGCCATCTCCCTCCCGCTCCCGGAAAGGTCCGGCGCCAGGTTAATCACGTAACGCTTAATTCCGGGCACTTTGCGCGCCTTATCGGCGTGGGTGGTCGTCCAATACCGCCCAAACTCGTCGCGAGACATGCCCGCCTTTCGCTTCGCCCCGAAGATCATCTTGTACATATGGCGCGCGGCCCCCGGTGAGATGCGCGCCATACTACGCCCTCGCCGTCAGCGATCAGTGGGGGGCTGCCAGGCCGTTCACTCCCTGGACGCCCTTGAGCGCCGAGATTTCGCCCTGGTGAGTGGCCGCGTGCCAGACAAGCACGTCCGCGAAAAGCGCCGACACCGCGAGGGCGGGGACGAAGCCGGGCTCCACCACACGCGCCAATTCTGCGTCAGTGGCGCTTGCGAGATACTCATCCGTGTGGCGGTACACCGCTGCCGCGTACTGGCGAAAGAGTTCGAGGTCCAGGTTGACATCCCAATCCGGTTCCATGCCGCCTTTCGGCATGTCGATGCCGATCTTCTGGGCCCAGCCGTCCGCGTAATAGACAGGGGTCGTGCCTCGGACGAGACCGTTGAGGATGCCGTCCTCGCTGAAGATCGTATGTGCGTAAATCGCTCCCGCCGAGTTGATGGTGGCGCCGGGCAGGCGCTTGCCGAGCACCCCCGGTGTGCAGTCCACGATCGCGGCTTCCATGTAGTTGTGCATCGCCTGCGTCTGCTGGCGCAACATTGCCTTGCCTTCCATCGAGTTTCCCTCCCCATTGTCCTCGGGACCTTCGCCCGAGGCAGGCGCGGAGTGTACACCGGCGCACAGACCGGCGCATACCACGCAGCGAGGACTCTTGCGCCAGGCCCGGCGTCACGCCCGGAAGCCGCAACGGTCGACTAAACATAAACCGGCGACGCGGCTGCGTGGGCGGGCGCTGCCTGTACTGGCAGGCTGTCCTACCATGATCGAAGTGCTTGAACTCGCCGCCGTCCGTCCTGCCATCGCATCCGGTTACCCTGAACTCATCCAGGGCGGGATGGGGGTCGGAGTATCCACCTGGAAATTGGCCCGCGCCGTCGCCCTGGCGGGGCAGCGCCTTGGGGTGCGCGCCCTGGGAGTCGTTTCGGGCACGGGCCTTCCGGTCATGCTGCTCGGCCGTCTCCAGGCCGGCGACCAGGACGTGGCCCGCGCCTTGAGGGCGTTCGACCCGGGCATTGCCAGCGAGATTATGGACGAGTATTGGGTCGAATGCCCGTCGCCTTCGGACCGGCGCCGCAAGCTCCCGCCGAAGCCAGAAGTCCTGGTCACGGGCAGCCCTGCGACGAAGTCGAAGATGACGAAGCTGGCCGTCGCTGCGGCGTTTGTCGAGATCTGGCTGGCGAAGGAGGGACACAGCGGCCCGATCGGGATCAACGTCCTTGAGAAGGTCCAGTTGATGCATCTGCCGGTCCTTCTGGGCGCGATGATGGCCGGCGTGGAGTACGTGCTCGTGGGCGCCGGTATTCCTCACCAGGTGCCGGCCGTGCTCGCTAACTTTGCGCGAAACGAACCGGCCAGCTATCGGATGGACGTTGCCGGGTCAAGCGAAAAGCATCTGTTGAAGCTCGATCCCCGGCGGTTTGTGGCGGCGGGAAAACGCCTGCACCGCCCCAGGTTCCTGGTCATCGCCTCGCATCACGCCCTGGCGATGCGACTCGCCTCGACCGTGGAAGTCGATGGCTTCGTGATGGAAGGGCCAAGTGCCGGCGGCCACAACGCGCCCGCCCGCGGGAAGACGGTTGGCGAGGACGGGCAACCGATCTATGGCGACCGGGACAGGCCGGATCTTGAGAAGGTGGCGGAACTCGGGAAGCCGTTCTGGCTCGCCGGGTCCTACGCCAGTCCCGAACGGCTGGAGGAGGCGCGTGCGCTCGGGGCGGCGGGTGTCCAGGTGGGCACGGCGTTTGCGCTCTGCAACGAATCGGGACTTCGCGACGACATCAAGTGCGAGTTAAGGCATCGCATCGCGGCCGGCGCTCTCGAAATCAAGACCAGCGCTACGGCTTCCCCATCGGGGTTCCCTTTTCAGGTGGCACAGCTCCAAGGCAGCCTCTCGGAGCAGTGCGTTTACGCAAGCCGCGAGCGGATCTGCAACATCGGGCATCTCGTGGAGGCTTACCAGAAAGATGCTGACGAAGGCGGAGGGGTCGGCTTCCGCTGCCCCGGCGAACCGATTGACCTCTTTGTGAAGAAGGGTGGAAACAGGGCCGAAGCTGAAGGCAAGATCTGCCTCTGCAACGGTCTCGGGGCAGCGGCCGGACACGGCCAGAAGACGAGGAGCGGGGCGGAAGAACCGATTATTGTGACTTCGGGCAAAGACCTTGCGTTCTACAAACGCCTGGCCGTCCAGCAAGACGGCAGTTACTCGGCGGAAGACGTGGTCAGGGCGATCGTGCCGGCGCGTGTGCCCGCCGCCGTTTCCTGATGGGCTCACGATTGCCCCGATCAGCATCTGCTGGCTAACGGCTGACGGTTGAGGACTACTGGCCAATCCCCAGCCGCCGGTCGTTCTCCTGCCAGGCCACGTCGTTAATCGCCATCAGCCCGCCCGCCACCAGCGAGTGCCCGCCGAGCAGCACCGGCATCGGCGCGCTCGCCGCCCTCTCTGTGAACCGCCGGAGGAAGTCATCCTCGATTGTGGCATGGTTCAGGAGGTCGCTCTGGAAGCGGTCTTCGCGTGACGGTTCAAGGCCCAGGTGCGCCTCGATAACCCGCGTATCCAGGACCAGCGCATCGCCCAGCAGCGCCATCCGCTCGAAGAACCGCTGAATCCCGACCTCTTCGAGCAGAAACCCCAGGGCCGAATGCGCGCGATAACCGGCCGGGGCCGTTGCCAGCCCGCGCTCTTCGCTGAACATCCGGATGCGGCAGGCGGTTTCGCGCTCCAGGTACTGCCACGTGGCGCTGCCCACTCGTCCGGCGACTACAACCTGGGCCGTCCGGTCACAGAGCAGCGGGAGGAACGCCCGGTAGCGTTCCGCGGTCGCTGTCGCGGCTGCGGCCGCGGTCGCCAGTGTGGGGTGTAAACCCGGTGTGAGGGCGAGCACCGCCAGGTCGGAGGGCGTATCCAGGTCGAATTGGGTCGCCGTCGTGCGCGGCAGGATCACCGGAGCGAGCCCCGCGTCATCCCGCAGCCGCCTCGGCAGCACGTTGTCCCGGCTCATGGTCGACGTGGCCGAGATCGCATCTCCCGGCGTCCACGCCGTCAGGTCCGCCGAGAAGAAGTTGTTCGTCACGAAGCGTGCGTCGCGCGCATCGAGCTGCTCAACGATGAAGCGAAACTCCTCCACACCGACCAGCGGCACGGAACCCGAACCCATCACCGCCGGCCGATGCAGGCCGTAGCGGCTCACAATCCCGCGCAGCCGCGAGTCGAAGTCGAACGGTTCTCCCGGCGTGTCCGCATCGAAGAGGACGTTGGGCTGCAGCGGCTCGAAGGCCGGCGGGTCATCTGTCCCGATAATCACCGCTTCGAAGCCCGCCGCCAGGGCACTCGCCGCCGTCCCGCGCGCGGCGGCAACCCGGGCCGTGGCCAGCATCCGCTCCGCGTCGCCGTCGCCGGTGCCGCCGTGGAGGATGATGAGCACCGGCCGTTCGAAGGTCATGCGAAAAGCGTACGGCCCGGCGCGCGTTCGTGCCCGTGGTATGCTCGCCCGCACTTCCCACCACGGAGCTTCAGCGATGGCGTTGCGCGATCTCGAACAGGCCAAACAGACGGCGGAGCGGACGATTGAGGCCGCGTCCAGCGCCCTTCGCGAGGTCAGCCTGAGCATCCACGCGAAGCCCGAGCTGAACTACGAAGAGCACCACGCCCACGCCGTCCTGACGGACTACCTGGCCGCCCAGGGCTTCGCGGTGGAGCGCGGCGCCTACGGGATGCCGACCGCGTTCAAAGCGGTGACGGGCAGCGGCGGCCCCACCCTCGCCGTCTTCTGCGAGTACGACGCGCTGCCCGGCATCGGCCACGCCTGCGGCCACAACCTCATCGCCATCTCAGGCCTCGCGACGGGCATCGCGCTCAAGGCTGCCCTCGGCGAGGGTAACGGGACGGTGCTCGTGCTCGGCTCGCCCGCCGAAGAGGGGGGTGGCGGCAAGATCCGGATGATGGAACGGGGCGCGCTCGAGGGCGTCGACGCCGCGATGATGCTGCACCCCTCGCCGGGCGACACCGCCTGGCCGGCGATGATCGCGCTCGAACAGGTGAACGTGGAGTATTTCGGCCGCAACGCCCACGCCGGCGCCGCGCCCTGGGCGGGCGTGAACGCGCTGGACGCCATTGTGTTGGCCTACACGTCCATCTCCGCTATGCGCCAGCAGCTCCGCCCAACGGACCGCGTCCACGGCGTCATCACGAAGGGTGGCGAAAAGGCGAACATCATCCCCGACTACACCTCGGCTCAGTTCCTCATCCGGTCGAAGTCGCTGTCCGACCTCAACGAAGTCCGCGCGAAGGTGCTCGGCTGCTTCGAAGGCGCCGCGCTCGCGACGGGCTGCCGCCTCAACGTCGTCCCGCCACCAGGGCCGGCCTACGCCGACGTCTCCACGAACGACGTCATCGCCGAAGCCTACTGCGAGAACATGGAGCGTTTCGAAATGCGCATGCCTTCCAAGGAGGCCAGCGCCGGCCTCGGCGGCGCCAGCACGGACATGGGAAACGTCAGCTACGTCGTCCCCAGCATCCACCCGGTCTTCGGCATCCCAACCGAAGACGGCGCGGGCAACCACACACCCGGTTTCACCGCCGCCGCGGCCACGGAAGAAGCCCACCGGGCCACGCTCCGCGCCTCCAAAGCCCTCGCCATGACCGCCCTCGACCTCTACGCCAACCCGGATTTGCTGAAGAAAGCCTGGGCCGAGATGCGACGGTAGGGGCTGGTTGCGAGCAACTGGCCGTTGGTGCAGGAGCCCCGAGACTAACCTTGATCCGCCTGCTTGGTGGTAGCATCGGAGCATGAGCGTTGGTAGACGGCCTGCCGTCGCCCTTGGACTGGGTGCGCTCGCACTGACCGCGGTCGCTGCGGGTACATGGGCGCTTGCCCGCGATGAACCAGCGCGGGGCGGACCGCCTCGGACAGGGCTATCGCCGACCCCCTGGGTGCGTCCTGGGGGCTTCCCCACGGCTGTCTCGATCCAGTCCTGGCGCGCCTCGCAGGGCGTGGACGAATCGAAAATCACGCAGGTGCGCGGGCCGGTCGTCGAGATCTACGAGGACGGGTCCTGGCTCGTCGAAGAGCGAGCCGGGAGCGCGGGCGCGGTGGCGACTGGCCGGTATCGAAAGATTGTGTTCGATTCCTCCAACCCCCCGCGTGACGGCGATCGAAACGTGGTGCCAACGGAAGGCCTCGTGCCGCGAGATCCGTCGAAGTCCGTGATCGTGATCGGCGTCGAGAACGACGATGGGACCATTCAGGCGACAGTCCTCATGTTCTGGTAGATGACGGTTATCGGGGGGTCTGGGTTCTGGGTTCTGCGCCCTTACGCGACACGGCGTGTCGCGTTCCGCCCCTAACGTCATAAGCCGTGCAGGGCATCAAGAAAGATTCAGGCTTCGTCCCACGCGACGATAACCGGTGGTTCGGATACGATGACTGTTCTACGTTGCCAGCGGGATGGTCCCGGCGGCAATGTTCGCCCCGCCACACAACGGCCGGGCTATCCCGAACCAGTTGAGGACACCATGAAAGTCGTCTTTTTCGAAGACGTGGAAGGCACCGCGCAGGTTGGCGAAGTGAAGGACGTGAAGAACGGCTTCGCCCGCAACTTCCTGCTCCCGCGAGGCGCCGCCGGACCCGTCAACAAGGACAACGTGATGCGCGCGAACTCGCTCGCGCAGAAAGAAGCCCGCCGCCAGGAGAAGCTGGACGGCGACGCGCGCAAGATCACCGACAAGATCACGAACTACACCGTCACCCTCGAAGCCCGCGTTGGCGAATCCGGCCGTCTCTTCGGCTCAATCACGAACCGCGACATCGCCGAGAAGCTCAACGCCGCCACGAACCTCGCCATCGACCCTCACATCATCCTGCTCCCGGAACCCATCCGTGATATCGGCCCTCGCCCGGTGACGATCAAGTTCACCCGCAACGTTTCCGTCGAAATCACGGTCGATGTCCAGCCGGATGAGGCCTCGAAGCCCATCGTCGAGAAGATGCTCGCCGAGCGGGCGGCCGAGGCTGCCGCCGAAGCCAAGCGCAAGGCAGAGGCCGAATATGCCGCCAGGCAGGCTGGCATCGCAACCGCTGAGGACCAGGACGACTCCGAAGAAGAAGAGTCCGAATAAGCGGGGAAGGAGGGGAACGGGGTCCGGCTGTCGCACGCCGCTAGCAGCGATATCCACTACTGGCTCACTGGCCCCCTCCTTCACCGATGGTCCTCTCACCGTTTGAACGGCTACCCCCGCACGACATCGAGGCTGAAGAAGCGGTCGTCGCTGCCCTCATGGTCGACCCGCAAGCCATGGTCGCCGTCCACGGCATCATCAAGCCCCACGACTTCTTCCGCGAAAAGAACGGCTGGATCTACGAGGCCTGTGTCGACCTCTGGGGACGCGACGACGTCGTCAACCAGATCACCGTTGCCCATGAGCTCGCCACGAAGGATCGCCTTGAAGATGTTGGCGGCCAGGCGTACCTGGCGGACACGATCCGCCGCCTCCCCACCAGCCTCGGCGTCGAGTTCTACGCGCGCATCGTCAAGCGCGACTCCACTTACCGCGGCCTGATCCACGCTGCCACGGGCATCATGCAGATGGCGTATGAAGCCCCTGCTGAGATTGAGAACGTCTTCTCGAAGGCTGAAGACCTCCTCCAACGTCTTCGTGGCGGAGAGAACTTCCGCGAGTTCGTCCACATCCGGCAGCTCCTGGACGCTTATCTTGACCAGGACCCGGATGACATCGAGCGCAAGGAACTCGCTGCCATCCGCACCGGCTACAACGACCTGGACACGCTGCTCACGGGCCTCAAACGTTCGGACCTCGTCATCGTTGGCGCCCGCCCCAGCGTCGGTAAGTCCAGCTTCGCCCTTGGCATCGCGCGCAACGCCGCCGTCATGCAGCGTGCCAACGTTGCTTTCTACTCCCTCGAAATGTCGAGCGAGCAGCTTGCCATCCGTCTCCTCTCCAGTGAATCCGGCGTCGACAGCAACCGCCTCCGCCTCGGCCAGAACACCGAGCTGGAGGAACGCCGCATCATCGCCGCCGCCGGGCGCCTTTCCGAAGCCAACATCTGGTTCGATGACTCGCCAATCCTCACCGCGGCGGAGCTGCGCGCCAAGAGCCGCCGCCTCGCCACCGAAGCGAAGGGACTCGACCTGATCGTCATCGACTACCTGCAGCTCATGCAGGGAGAGAACTCCGGTGGCCGGGAGAACCGCGTCCAGGAGATCAGCTACATCTCGCGCACGCTCAAGAATCTCGCCCGCGAACTCGATGTCCCGATCGTTGCCCTCGCCCAGCTCTCCCGCGCGATCGAAAACCGCCACCCGCGCACGCCGATGCTCTCGGACCTTCGCGACTCCGGTTCCATTGAACAAGACGCGGACATCGTCATCTTCCTCAGCCGCGAGGAGCTTTACATGACGCCCGCGCAGTGGGCTGAGCAACATCCCGACCTGCCGGAGAGTGCCTACCCGAAGGGTGTCGCCCAGGTGAGCATCGCCAAGCACCGCAACGGCCCCACCGGGAGTGTCGAGCTCCGCTTCCGCGAGCGGCTTGCGAAGTTCGAGGATTGGGTGCTGCGCACCGACGGCGGTGAGATGTGAGCGGCGAGCGCTTCACAGGCTTCCCCGGAGTTGGCCGGGCCACCGCCATCCCAAACCTCTTCTTCACCACGGTGCTGCCGGACCTCCAGTCACCCGGCGCGCTGCTCGCCTTCCTTCTCGTGTCCCAGGTCGTCCAGGAACAGCGCACGGAGGCTCGCTTCGCCACGGCCGACCAGGTCTGGATGCTCCCCGGTGCCCGCAAGACCTTCAAGCACCTGGGCGGCGGACGCGAAGGCCTTGAACGGGGCCTTGAGGAGTGCCGTGAAGCCGGCGCGTTGCTGGGCGTGCGGCTGAACGGCCCGGCCGGCACGGAGTGGCTCTACTTCGTCAACAACCCCGCCTCTCGCAAAGCCATCGCTCGCGCCCGGGCCGGCGAACTGAAGCTGAAGCCGGAGACGGTGGTCACTCCAATCGAGACCGAGGAGCGGCCGGGCATCTTCCGCCTCTACGAAGAGCAGGTCGGCACCATCACCCCGCTTGTCGGCGACCGTCTCGTCGACGCCGAGGAGACCTACCCCCTCGAATGGATCGAGGAAGCGTTCCGCGAGGCGGCCGAGCTAAATATCCGCAATTGGCGCTACATTGAGCGCATCCTTCAACGTTGGGCCGAGGAGGGCCGCGCGAATGAAAAGGCTGGACCAGATTCTCGCGAAGAGCCTCAACTCCGCTTCTTCGGAGAGAGCCCCGGACCTGTCGCCCACTATCGCTGAAGAGCCCGCCTGCCCCCTCTGCGGGGGTGCTGGCTTCGTCCGGCGCGAGCGGCCGGTTGAGCACCCCAGGTTCGGCAAGGCCGAGCCGTGCGACTGCGTCCTCGATGAAGACACCGGCGTCCGGCGCGCCCGGCTCGAACGCCTCAGCAACCTCGGCTCGCTCACCCGCTTCACCTTCGCCAACCTCATCCCCGCCGGCCGCACCGGCGACAGCGACTACTTCCTCGCCGCCTGCGAAGCCGCCAAAGCCTTCGCCGCCGAGCCGCGCGGTTGGTTGGTCTTCAGTGGCGGCAGCGGCAGCGGGAAGACGCACCTCGCCGCGGCCATCGCCAACGAACGCATCGCGGCCGGCCAGGCGGCCCTGTTCATGGTCGTCCCGGACCTCCTGGACCACCTCCGCGCCAGCTACGACGCCACCATCGACGAACTTGGCTACGAGCAGATGTTTGACCAGGTGCGCAACGCGCCCCTCCTCATCCTCGATGACATCGACGCTTCATCCGGCACTCCGTGGGCGCGTGAAAAGCTCTTCCAAATCGTGAACCACCGCTACAACGCCGAATTGCCAACCGTGTACACCACCTCCCAGCGGCCACAACAGCTCGACGACCGCCTCTCTACGCGCCTCTGTGACGCGGCGCTGTCACGCGTCCTGATGCTCGAAGGCGCTGTAAAGGGCGGCTACCGCCAGGTGGGCGGCATGTCCCGGGAGCGCCTCTCCGAGATGCAGTTTCGCGACTTCGTCGATCCGCCCAAAGCAACGCCCGAAGAACTCGCCTCACTCCGCGCCGCCGTCCGCGCGGCAAAGGAATACGCCGACGGCCCCGGCGGCTGGCTCGTAATCATGGGCACGAACGGCTGCGGCAAGACGCACATCGCGGCAGCGATAGCCAACAAAGTGCTCGCCAACGGCGGCAAGGTCTTCTTTGCCGTGGTCCCTGACCTCCTCGATCACCTCCGCACTTCATTCGCGCCCGGCAACGAAGCCAGCTACGACGAAACGTTCGACGAAGTGCGCGGCGCTGACCTCCTCATCCTGGATGACCTCGGCGCGCAGAAGTCATCGCCGTGGGCCGAAGAGAAGCTGTATCAGATCGTCAACTACCGCACGCTCATGCAGCTCCCCACGGTGGTCACAACGGATGTTCTGCCGGAAAGCATGCGCTCGGCCTACCCGCGCATCGCCGCCCGCGTCCTGGACCCCCTCTCTGGCAACAAGATCGAAATCCTCGCGCCGCACTACACCCTCGGGCGGGTCGTGGAACCGCGAGGATATAGCCCGAAGCGGAAACCGGCCGGCGATCGTCTCAAGCGATGACGCAGAAGAGAGCGAGCCTGTTCCTCGTCGCGTGTCTGCTGTTCGCGGCCGGGACCGGAGTGTTCGCGTACTTCGCTCGGGACTGGTCCACGGTGGGCCAGACGATCGCTGAGACCAGTGCCCCAGGCGTGCCCGACATCGAGAGCGCCGACATTTCCGCCACCCTGACGGCCCTCCCGCGAGCAACCGGAACGCCCACGCGTTCGGCGGCCACGACACGCACGCCGGCAACCTCCACGCCGACTGCCCCTCCGCTCTCTCCCGCGGGCGTAACGGTCGGCGGAGTCCTCTACCGTGTGAATATCATCCTGGATCCGGAACCGCCGGGGCTGTTCAAGCCACCCGTCGGGCGTCGTATCGCTGGTGTCAACGTCTCAGTCATCGCAGTTTCGGCGCCGCTCTCCTACAGCTTCACTCAGTTCCGCCTTATCGACACCGCGGGCCAGGAATACGGCTGGGCCCTGGGGAACAGTGAACCGAAGCTGGAACAGGGCGTGCTCGCTGCCGGGGTCACGCGAACCGGCTGGATCGCCTTCAGCCTCCCGGACGGCGCGAAACCGGCGGTGATAACCGTCCAACCCGCCCCCGGTGGCCCAAAGACGCCGATCGCGGCGGTTCCCTGAACGCTAGAGCTCCGTCCACTCCTCAAGCGTGATTTCCCGGCCAAGCAGTTCCTCGACTTCGCTGAGGAAGTCGCGCAATTTCGGGACGGAAAGCTCGTTGTACGACGGAATCGGCAGACGTGCCGGTCCGAGTTCGACCTGTTCGTGCCGGGGTCCGGCGAACGGCCCGGTGAAGCCGAGATTTCGCAGCTTTCGAATCAGGTCGCGACGTTTACAGGGAGTCCGCCGTGGCAAGCACCGGCTCCTGACTCAGATTGATGCCGCCCACCACAGGAATCGGATGCCCATGCCTCAAGCCGAGCCAAACCCATTCTTCGAATACCGACTGCAACTCGATGCGGCACTCTTCCTCCGACTCGGCGAAGGCGATCACACCGGTACAGGGAGGAATCCGGCCTGCAAAAGACCCATCCTCAAGCCGTTTGAACGACGCCACGTCCATCCCAGCGCGGATGAAGTCGGAAATGAGAAATCGAGCGCTCACTGAGAGAGTATATCACCTCCAGTCCGCATTTCGGCCCCAAGCGAGACTGCGCAGCTCCGGGCGTCGCGCGAGCCGCTCAGAAACCTATCCTCGCCGCGCCACCCACTGCCGCAGCGCCCACTCCGTGCTGTCGAATGCCAGTTCCCCCCACGGGATCTGATCAACACCGAACCACCCCACCTCGCTCGTCTCGTCACCAGCCGACGCTTCACTCACTGCTCGCCCTTCGTAGACAATGACCACCACCCCAGGCTCCGGCCGGGTGAACACGCCGACCAGGACGAGGTCCGTCACCTCCAGGTTGGCTTCTTCCAGCGTCTCGCGGGCGGCGGCCTCTTCCGCGGTTTCCCCAACGTCCATGTATCCGCCGGGGAACACCCAGGTCCCAATCCTCGGTTCGATTGCCCGCCGCACGAGCAGGATCTGGCCATCCTCGCGCACCGGGATCGTGCCCGCCACCGGCCGCGGGTTGATGTAATGGACGAAGCCGCAGTCCATGCACACCAGCCGCCGTCTGGAGTCGCCTTCAGGCACCGCCGACGTCAACCGCTGGCCACAGTGCATGCAGTATCGGCTGAACGCGTGGGGGTGGCTGGTAGTGCTCATCGCTGGCCCGGAGCCTGGATGCCGAGCGACTCCGGCCCTTCGATCCACGACTCGCCGTCGGCCCAGACTTCCTTCTTCCACACCGGCACGCGTTTTTTGATCTCGTTCACCAGCCAGTGCCCGCCTTCGAACGACTCCACCCGGTGGCCGCTGCTCACCGCAATGAGGAGGCTCGTCTCCCCGATCTCAAGCTTCCCGGTGCGATGCAGCACGGCCACATCTTCGAACCCGAACTTCCGGATCGACTCCTCGGCGATTTCGCGCATCACCTTCTCGGCCATCGAGGGATACGCTTCGTAGTCCAGGTAGCGGACCTCGCGCCCCAGGTTGTTGTCGCGGACAACGCCGAGAAAGACGTTGATAGCGCCCGCCCGCGGGCTGGCGACGGCGTCAATCGCCTGCTGGCTGACCAGCGGGTCCCGGGTGACACGGATGAGCACGGTTAGCCTCCGGAAACGGGTGGGATAAGCGCCAGCGTGGCGCCTTGGGTGAGCGGTTGAGTGACGCGGACATACTCTTCGTCGAGCGCGTAAAGCAGGTTAGGCAGGAACGGCTCAATGGCCGGGAAGCGCTCCAGGAGCAGGTCACGTGCGGTTGCCACGGTTGCCTCTTCCGGTACGTCCAGGGCAAGACGCCGTGTCCCGAGGCGATCGGCTACCGAGGCAAACAGCAGGACCGTGATCTCCATGCCGTCCATTGTAGGCGACGAATGCGAAGCGGCGTGGGCATCGATGCGATCGTTGAGACCGCTGCTGCCAGCGAGGCCACGCCCGGCGTACACTGCCGCCGTGCTTCGCCGCCTCGCTTCCACGGCCGCCGGCCTGCTCTACCCCGAACGGTGCGTTGGGTGCGGCTGTTTTGGGTCGCTCCTGTGCGCGCGTTGCACGGCGTTGATGGAGCCAGCGACGGGGGAAGGGCGCTGCCCGCACTGCCGCGCTTTCTGGGAAGGCGGAGGCAACTGCCCGCGCTGCTTTCACCTCCAGTCGTTGGAAGGGGTCCTCGCCTCGTTTGAAATGGCGGGACCGGCGCGCCAGGCGGTCCACGCGCTCAAGTACCGGTTCGTCCGCGCGCTCGCGCCCGCGATGGCGCCTCACCTCGTGTGCGCCAGTTCAGGCCACTCCTTCAACGCCGTCTTCCCCGTGCCGCTGCACCGTTCACGCGAGAAGTCGCGCGGGTTCAACCAGGCGGAGCTTCTCGTTCAGGCTGCGGGGTGGGACGCCGAGCCCGGGCTCACGCGCGTCCGTAACACGGGCAGGCAGGTCGGAATGCACGAACGCCAGCGGCGGGCGAATGTCGCGGGCGCCTTCCGTTACGCGGGCCGCGACCTTGCCGGACTGCGCGTCGCCCTCGTTGACGACGTCATCACGACCGGCGCCACGATGCAGGAGTGCGCCGTGTTGTTGCGCGCCGCCGGTGCCCGCGAGGTGTGGGGCGTGGCCTTCGCCAGGGCCAGCTACAGGGTCGCGCTTCCAGACGCCCCCATCGAGGATTGAGCGTCCGCCAGGTCGCTCAATTCGGCCGCGAGAGCCATTCATCCCCTCTTTACGCGGCGCGCGTAGAATGAGCCTGCGCCGCGTCTCTTCGCGGCGATTTTCGATTGCGGAGCAGCCCTTGGCCTCCGGTGCCCTCATGCTCTCTCCCGCGGCAGCGAGCGCCGCCCAGATCCTGGCGACCGTGCGCAGCGAAGTCCACCGCGTCATCATCGGCCAGGATCGGCTCATCGACCGGCTCCTGGTCGGCCTCCTCTGCCACGGGCATGTGCTCGTTGAAGGCGTCCCGGGGTTGGCGAAGACGTTGACGGTCTCGACGCTCTCGACAGCGCTAAACCTCAAGGGAGTCCGCATCCAGTTCACGCCGGACCTGCTCCCCGCCGACCTCATCGGCACCGAAGTCTTCAGCCCCCAGGACGGCCGCTTCACCGTCCGCCGGGGGCCCCTCTTCGCCAACATCGTCCTCGCCGACGAGGTAAACCGCGCGCCCGCCAAGGTGCAGTCCGCCCTCCTCGAAGCGATGCAGGAGCGGCAGGTGAGCATCGGCGGCGAGACTTTCCCGCTCGATGAGCCGTTCCTTGTCATGGCGACGATGAACCCCATCGAGCAGGAAGGCACCTACCCCCTGCCGGAGGCCCAGCTCGATCGCTTCCTCATGAAGGTCCGCGTTGACTACCCAAGCCGGCCCGAGGAGCGCCAGATCCTGGAGCAGGGCCTGAATGGGAGAATGCCCACCGCGCGGCCTGTTGCTTCACGGGAGGCCCTTGCCGCCGCGCGCGAAGCGGTCAACGAAGTCACCCTCGATGGGGCCCTTAAGGACTACATCGTCCAGCTCGTCTACGCCACGCGAAGGCCGGCTGCCTACCGCATGCCCGAACTCGCCTCCCTCATCGCGTTCGGCGCCTCGCCTCGCGCTTCCATCGCCCTCGCCCAATCTGCCCGCGCCCACGCCTTCCTCCAGGGCCGCGCCTACACCACACCCGATGACGTGAAGGATCTCGCCCACGACGTCCTTCGCCACCGGATCGTGACCACCTACGAAGCCGAAGCCGAAGAGCTGACAACCGACGACCTGATCGACCGCGTCCTCGAGGGCGTG
Organism: Anaerolinea sp.; assembly: GCA_013822275.1. GTDB lineage: Bacteria > Chloroflexota > Dehalococcoidia > Tepidiformales > Tepidiformaceae > PNKC01. The sequence goes on from PNKC01000004.1 coordinate 21,848, forward strand.
GATGTGCCCTGACGCGCGGAGGTAGCCATGCGCTTGCCCTTTCGCCGTCCCGCCCACCGCGCGCAACCCGGCCGCGCGGAGCCGCCCGGCCGCGCGGGCCCCGGCAGCATCCCGCCGGAGATGCTCGAACGCGTGAAGGCGATTGAGATAAAGGCACGGCGTCTGGTAAACGACCTCTTCCTCGGCGAATACCACGCCGTCTTTCGCGGCCACGGCCTTGAGTTCGACGAGTTGCGGCCCTACGTCCCCGGCGACGATGTCCGCTCCATCGATTGGAAGGCCCTGGCGCGCACCGGCCAACCGTCAATCCGCCGTTACCGCGAAGACCGCGACCTGACGGTCATCTTCGTCGTCGATGTGAGCGCCTCCCAATCAGCCGGTTCGCTTACGCGTACCAAGGAGGACCTGGCCGCCGAACTCTGTGCCGTCCTCGCGCTCGCCGCCATCCGCAACAAGGACAAGGTTGGCCTCCTCCTCTTCGCCAGCAAACCCGAGCGCTACGTCCGCCCGGCGGGCGGTACCACCCACGTCCTGCGCGTCGTGCGGGAGGTGCTCTGGGCCCAGCCCGAGACCCTTGGCACGGATATCGGCGCCGCCCTCGAATATCTCACGGGTGTCCAGAAACGCCGCGCCACGGTCTTCCTCGTTTCGGATTTCCTCACGTCCGGCTTCACCCGCCAGCTCCGGGCGGCTGCCCGGCGCCACGACATCATCGCCCTGCGCGTGCGTCAACCTATCGATGAGGCGCTCCCCGACGCGGGGCTCATCCGCGTCGCCGATGCGGAGACGGGGCGAATGATGGACATCGATGCTGGCAGCGCCTCCGTCCGCGAGGCATACGCGGCCCATGTGCGCGACCTCGACGATGAGCGCAAGCACCTGTTCGGCGCGCTTGGCATCGACGAAATAGCGGTGACAGTGGGCGTGGACTACGTCCCCGCGCTTCTGCGCTTCTTCAAGCGCCGGGGCATGGCGGCGGCCGGATGAAGCGCGCCGCCCCTCTCCTTTGTGCCGCCCTTCTGGCGATGTTGCCGCTCTCCGCGTTTGCCGAGGACGGCGATCGGTCCACCGTGACGCGCGCTTCCCTCGAAGTTGGCGAGCAGGTCGCGGTCCGGCTTGAGGTGACCACCGAGGATGGGCAGTCCGTCGAAATCAACCCTGGCGGCCCGTCCTGGAACGGAGTCGAGCTGGTGCGCGTCGCTGCCAGCGCGTCCCGCCCCGCGGGTGGGAAGACGCTCCACACCCTGGACATCGTCGTCGCTGCCTTCGTGCCGGGAGAGGTGGAGTTCCAGCCCTCCGTCACCGTTGTCGCCGGCGCGGAGGCGTCCCCGCGGCTGCTCCCGGCGGTGAAGCTGAACGTGCTCTCCAGTCTGCGCCCAGGGGAGCCGCTGGAGCTGTCGCCACTCCCTCCGCCAGTATCCATCGGCGGCGCCGAGTCTCCCCTCCTGAAGCCCGCGTTGGGCCTTGGCGGTCTGGCCGCGCTGGCTCTCCTCGTCGCGCTCGCCGTCTCTATCGCGCGCCGCCTCACGCGCAGGGCGCCCGCGGTTTCGCCGCCAGCCGCATCACCCGTGCCGCCAACGCTCCTGGGCGCCGAGCGGGACATCGTCACGGACCCCGTGACCGCCTACCGGACCCTCGCCTCCGTCGTGCGGTCCGTGCTTGGCCAGCGCTACGGCTTCCCCGCCCCTTCGCTCACCACCCACGAACTGAAGCGCCGCATGGAAGCCGCGGGCGTGGACCGCTGGCAGGCACGCCTCGTCGAAGGGCTCCTCGAGGAATGCGACGCCGTTGTCTACGCGGGTTACCGGCCGGCCGTGGAGCGTCGCGAGGCGGACCTCACCATGGCCCGCGAAATCGTTGAGGCGGTGTCCTGATGGAGTTCGCCGCCCCCGCCGCGCTGGCGCTCGCCGGCCTCGCCCTGCCCGTCGCCCTCCTGGCCCTGTTTCGCGGCAAGCGCTCGTTGACGGTCCCCTCAACCAGGCCGCTGCTCGCCGTGCGGCCCTCGTTCAGGCTGCGCCTGCTGCCGTTCCTCCCTGCGCTGCGCGCGCTCGCCGTCTGTGCCCTTGCCGTTGCCGTGGCCGGACCACGCATCGGCAACGCCAACGCCGTCGTCCCCGGCCAGGGCATCGATATCGCGCTCTCAATCGACATCTCGAGCTCCATGGACACTTCCGGCTTCGGTTCCGGCACGCGCCTGGAGGCGACCAAGCGTGTCATCCGCGACTTCATCAAGGGCCGCGAAAACGACCGCATCGGCATCGTCGTGTTTCAGCGGGATGCTCTCCCCTTGACGCCGCCGAGCCTCGACTACGAAGCGCTCGACAAGACCGTCGCCGACCTGGAAAGCGGCTTGCTGCCAGACGGAACGGGGATCGGTGTCGGCCTTGCCGAGGGCTTGAACATGCTGCGGGAATCGACCGCCGCCAGCCGGATCGTCATTCTCCTGACCGACGGCGAACATAACGCCTCCTCCATCTCCCCCGAAGACGCCGCCGAGCTTGCTAACGCGCTCAAGATCCGCGTCTACACCATTGGCGTCGTCTCGGACACCGCCGCGCGACGGGCCGAAGTCGATGAAGAGCTCCTCCAGGCAATCGCCGACCGCACGGGCGCCCGGTATTTCAAGGCGGATAACCCACGCGCGCTCCTCGACATTTACGAAGAGATTGGCCGCCTGGAGACGAGCCGCGTCGGCCGGGAGCGGTTCGAGCGCTTCACGGAGCTCTCTCCCTGGTTCGCCGCTGCCGCGGGCGGCCTCCTCTTGCTGGACCTTGCCGCTCGCGCCACCTGGCTGCGCAGGAGCCCGGCATGAGCGAGGTGGAGTTCGCCCGGCCCTGGCTGCTCGCCGCCCTCCCCCTGATCCCGCCGGTCTTCGTCCTCTGGGCGTGGGGCATGGCCCGAGGGCGGGCGAGGGCGCGGCTGGTGTCACGCCATGCAATCCCACGGCCCCCGTACCTCGCCGCCGTGCTCCTGAGCGCGGCAGCCGCGCTGGCCGTCGTCGCCGCCGCGCTGCCGCAGTGGGGCACGAAACAGTCGTACGTCCCCCGCACGGGCGCCGATCTGATAGTCATCCTCGACGTTTCCCGAAGTATGGACGCCACGGATGCCGCCCCCACGAGGCTCGAAGCCTCCAAGGTTGCCCTCGCCCAGACCCTCGCCCGCCTGGGCGGCGACCGCGTTGGACTCGTAATCTTCGCCGGGACCGCCCGCCTGCGCTTCCCGCTCACGACCGACCTCGTGGCAGCGACACAGGTCATCTCCTCGGTTGCCACGGGCGCCATCATCGTGGAGGGCGGCACGAACGCCTCTCTCGGGCTCGACGTCGCCATCGCCGCCTTCGCCGATGAAAACCCCGGCGGGCGCGCGGTGCTCCTCATCACCGATGGGGACGACCTTGGTGGCGACCCCGCGTCCGCCGCCCGCCGAGTCAAGGACGCTGGCATCGACCTCCTCGTTGCAGGCGTCGGTACGTCCGCCGGCGCGCCCGTCCCCGTAGTCGACCCGCGCACGGGCAAGGCCGCGGACAAACTCGACGCCTTTGGCCAGCCGATAATCACGAAGCTGAACGAACCCTTCTTGCGCGCCCTGGCTGTTGCCGCGGGTGGACGCTACATCGGTTCGGATCCCACGCTCATCGCCGGCGCCGTCGCGGGCCGGCTCCAGGCCCTCAAGAGCACGCGGATCGAGCAGCGCCCGACCACCATCCCGGTGGAGCGCTACCAGTGGTTCGCGGGTGCCGCGCTTGCCGCGCTCGTTTTGGGAAGCGTTGCCGAGTGGCTCGGCCGCCGCTCCGGCCGCCTGTTCCTTCTCGGCGCCGCGCTCCTTCCGGTCATCCTTCTCGCTGGCTGCGAGACCGCTGCCCACACGGCCAACGAGGAAGGGCGGCGCGCGCTTAAGGCTGGCGACGCTACCCTCGCCATCGAAAAGTTCACCGAAGCCCAGGCCGCCAAACCGGATGACCCGAACCTCAGCCTGAACCTTGCCGCCGCCTTCCACGCCGCCGGCCGCTACGATGAAGCCTCGCTCGTTGCCCGGCGTGTCACCGGTTCGGCCGCCAGCGACGACCGCGCCAGGGCTTTCGCCAGCCTCGGCCACCACGAATTCGCCGCGGGCCGCCTCCCGGAGTCCCTCGAAGCGTTCCACCGGTCGCTCCTCGAAGACCCCGACAACAGCGCGGCCCGCCACGACTACGAAGTCGTCTGGCGTCTCCTGAACCCGGAGCGGCCCGAGCCGCCCGCCGACCCGACGCCTGGCCCGGGGACGCCAACACCGGCCCCCGGAGCGGACGGCGGCAGCCCGTCGCCCGGAGCAGGGGGTGGCGGCACACCCTCCGCCTCCGGGACGCCCGTCCCGGCCCCCGGCACCCCCGCGCCTGGCGCATCCCCTGGCGCGGGCCCGCCCGGCCCGACTACCACCCAGGACATTGACCGCCAGCTTCGCCAGTTGGACGCCCAGATCGCCCGCCTGGTGGAGCAGGCGGGCGACACCCCAACGGCGTCCCAGGCTATCGAAATCCTCCGCCTGCTCGCGGAGCGCAGCCGCCTCGCCGGCCTTCGCGACGAGAACGCGTCCGCCGACCCCAGGGACTACTGACCAGGGTCCGTGTTCGCCGTCTTCGCGCCGGGGCTCGAAACCGTCGCGGCTGCTAGGCTTGGAACCGTATGCACGTTCACGTCCTGGCGAATCTTCCGTGAACGGACCGTTGGACGGGATCAAGGTCCTGGACTTCACGTGGGCCCTCGCCGGTCCCTTCGCGACGATGCAGCTCGCGGATCTCGGGGCGGAGGTGGTCAAGGTTGAGTATCCCGAGACGGACGAGAAGTTGCGCGGCTTCGGCCCCTATTACCAGGGCATCTCCACCTTCTTCTTCAGCGCGAACCGCGGCAAGCGCGGCATCTGCATCGATCTCAAATCCGCCGAGGGCAAGGACCTGGTCAAACGCCTCGCCCGCGAAGCGGACGTGGTCACCGAGAACTTCCGGCCAGGGACCATGGACCGCCTCGGCCTCGGCTACCAATCCCTCGGCGCGGAGAACCCGCGCCTGGTCTACGCCGCGCTCAGCGGTTACGGCCAAACCGGCCCCTACAGCGGCATGGCCGCCGTCGATGCAGTCGCTCAGGCCATGGGCGGCACAATGAGCCTCAACGGCGAACTTGGCGGCCACCCCATGCGCGTCGGGGTCAGCATCGGGGATATGGTAGGGGGGCTCTATCTTGCGATCGGCGTCCTCGCCGCCCTGCGGGCACGCGATGTGACCGGCGGCGGCCAGTTTCTCGATGTCGCGCTGATGGAAGCCCAGATGGCCCTTTGCGAAAACGCCATCGTCCGCCGTTCCGCGTTTGGCGAAGACCCGACCCGCCAGGGCAGCCGCCACGCCCTCCTCGCCCCCTTCGGCCCTTTCCCCACCAGCGATGGCTGGGTGGTGATTGCCAACGTGAAGGAGTGGGAGCTCTTCTGCGCCCTCATCGACCGCGACGACATGGCCTTCGACCAACGCTTTGCCACCAACCGCGCCCGCCTGGAGAACATCGACGCCATGGAAGAGGGCCTCGTCGCCGCCCTTGCCGCGCGGACGGCCGAAGAATGGTTCGAACTCATCGAGCCCGCCAACGTCTGCTCTATCGGCAAGGTCAACAGCATCGCGGACCTGTTCGAAGACCCCCACGTCGCGGCGAGGAACATGCTCATCGACGTCCCCCTTCCGTATGGCCTGCCGGGCACGCTGAAGCTGCCGAACTCTCCCCTCCACCTCTCCGGGACGCCGGCGGTCGTGGGCAAGCCGATGCCGGAGCATGGAGGCGACACGGCGGCCGTCCTTCGCGAATGGCTCGGCATCGAAGCCGCGCAGGTAGAGCGCCTGCGGGCGGCGGGTGTGGTCAAGTGATGCCGTCCAGCAAGCCGCGCGGCGGGGAGGCGCCAGCCCCATGACAAGCCCCTGGGACCCTGTTCAGTACGAGCGCTTTCGGGACGAACGCAGCCAACCCTTCTTCGACCTGCTCAACCTCGTCTCTCCGGCGCCCGGTGGCACCGCCATCGACCTCGGCTGCGGAACCGGGGAACTAACGAAGCTGCTGCATGAGAAGCTCCGTGCGCGAGAAACCGTCGGTCTTGATTCATCCGAGTCCATGCTGGCGAAGAGCGCAGCCTTCGCCGGGGATGGCCTGAGGTTCGAACTGGGCTCGATCACTGACTTTGCGCCGCCGGCGCCGGTGGACGTGCTCTTTTCCAACGCCGCCCTGCAGTGGGTCGATGACCACGAAACGGTCTTCCCGCGCCTCGTTGGCTTCGTGGCACCAGGAGGTCAGGTGGCCATCCAGATGCCGGACAACGACGATTTCGTCACGCACGCCGTTGCCAAGGAAGTGGCGCTCGAGGAGCCGTTCCTCTCTGCCATGGGCGGCTACATCCGTTCCTGGCCGGTGCGGCCTCCGGAGTGGTACGCAATCCTCCTCGACCGCATGGGGTTCGGTGAGCAGGACGTTTCGCTGCGCATCTATGGGCACCAACTCGATTCGCGCGATGGTGTCGTCGAGTGGGTGAAAGGCACGTACCTCACCGGCTACGAAAAGCGGCTTTCCCCGGAGCTGTACCTGCGTTATCTGGAGCGCTACCGGCATCGGCTCTTTGAAACCGTGGAAGACCGCCGCCCGTTCTTCTACCCCTACCGCCGCATCCTCATCTGGGGCCGGAAGCAGGGGCCGTGACCGTCGAACTCGAGCCGGTTGCCTACACCCACAAGCCAGTGCTGCGACGCTTGCTCGAGCTATACCTTTACGATTTCACCGAGTTCACTGGCGACGACTTGAATGAGCACGGCGAGTTCGGCTACCGCTACCTCGACCATTACTGGGTGCCGAACCCCGATGACCAGCGATTCCCGTTTCTCATCCGCGTCGATGGAAAGCTCGCCGGCTGCGCGCTCGTGCGGCTGAGGCGCGGGCGCTACTCTATGGCCGAGTTCTTCGTGATGCGGCGGTACCGGCGCGGCGGAGTCGGCGCGCAGGCCGCGAAGGCCGTGTTTGCCCGCTTCCCCGGCGACTGGGAGGTCTGGCAGCTGCCGTCGAATCTCCCCGCACAGGCATTCTGGCGGAAGGTCATCAACGAAGTCACCGGCGGTGTGTATACCGAGCGTGCCGAGCCGGATGGGGTCGGCCAGCTGTTCACCGTGCGGTAAGGGGTGCTCCGGGAGGACGAAGGCTCAGCGGCCCTTCCACTCCGGGCTCCGGTGCTCAAGGAAGGCTTTGACGCCTTCCTCAAAGTCCTCGCTCGCGAACATCCGGTTGATTGTGGCCGTACTGTCCACGAGGTGGTCGGTGGCATCCCGTGTCAGGCTGCGGTAGAGCAGACGCTTCACCTCGCCGGTGGCGAGCGGCGCTCCTTTAGAAACCGAGTGGGCGAGCGCCATCGCGCGGTCTCGAAGTTCAGCGTCCGGGACCACGTCAAGCACGTAGCCGATCTCTTTCGCCCTCGCCGCATTGATGATTTCTCCGGAATACAAAAGGTGCGCCGCGTTCTGCAGGCCGACGATGCGCGACAGCAGCCAGGTGCCGGCGGCCGTGTCCGGTACCAGCCCCCGATGCACGAATACCCAGCCGAATCGCGCCGATTCCCCAGCGATGCGGAGGTCACACTGCGAAGTGAACTCCACGCCGACACCCACAGCAGCGCCGTTTACCGCCGCGATCGTTGGCTTGGCAATCGACGCGAATGTCCACGGCGCGGGGCGGCCCTCGTCGTAGCTGCTGGCGTAACTTTCAGCGCGACCGGTTGTGGGCGGCGTTGTGGAGAGCTGCTGCAGGTCCGTCCCCGCGCTAAACTCGCGCCCAACCCCGGTCAGCACGACCGAGCGGACCCGCCCATCGCTTCCCGCCCGGCGGATAGAATCTTCGATCGCCGCCAGCATTTCGTACGTGATCGCATTCATCTTTTCGGGCCGGTTGAGGACCATCAGCCCGATGTTGCCATCGACGGTGTACTCGAAATCCGCCACGGTTGACTTCCTTTCGTGCGGGCCTCCAGGCCGGCCGCCCGCCGATCATAGGTCAACGGCAAGGGCCCGTCCTGTTGCGGACGGGACCTCGCTTTATCGCCCGCCGGGCCACTCGGAGTCCGGTGTTGAGTCAAGGGATTCGGCGGTTCATTCGGGATCCCGTCAACGGCGTACTCCCCCTCCCCTGTCGTCCTTCCGCGGAAGGAGGGAGGGGTTCGGGGGGTGAGGGCCAGGGCCGCGCGAACGAACGCCAGTTTCTCGACCGGAAGCTAGGCGCCGCCGCCCGCCGCGCCGACCGGATCGCCACCATGATCCTGTGAGGCAGCGCTTACCGCGGCCACGATACCCGCCGGGACGGGCAGGTGATGGACCCTGCTGCCCTTTTCGGCGACGCGGTAGATGAGCCCAGTGCCGCTCGCCAGCTTGAGCTGGGCGTTGAGCGCCGGCAGGCTGGCAAAGAAGAACGTGATCGGCGCCATCAGGGGCCAGACGAGCAACTGCGCCCAGGCAGCCTTGCGCGAGACGTAGTCTGGGCGCGGCGGCCGGACCCGCCACTCGATAATAATCATCGCGATAAGCGGGAGCAGACAGAAATAGACGAGGGCACCGGCGGGGTTGAGGTTCATCATGCCACCCACCGGGTTTGAGAAATCTCCACGCGCCATCTCTCCGATGCGCCACGTCGGGCCAGGGAACGCCCCCAACGGGTTTGTCCACCATTCGGGCATTTTCGCCCCCAGGTATTTCGTGGCCATGATGGGGAAGAGGTTGCCGAGCGTGATGATGTACCACTGCGAGACCCACAGCGAGTGCACTTTCGTCACCGCCCCCGCGAGGAGGAACTTGCGCTTCTTGCCCAACGGCGACTGCTTGTTGAAGCCAGAGCGCCAGGCGTAGGGGATGTCACTCGCGCCCCAGGCGTGGCGGACGCTCTGGGCGTAGTGCGCCTTCATCGTCTTGATGTAGCTGTCCGTCAGGACGCAGTCGTTGCCCAGCGGAAGATAGAGGCCCTCAACGTGGACGCGGTCACCCAGTGTGAAGCAGCACTTCATGTAGATGTGCCAGTCTTCGGGGATGACCTCCTCGTCCCAATAGTCCACCTGGTTCAGCATCTGCCAGCTCAATGAGTAGCAGGATGTTGGGAACTTCACGCTGCCGGGCATGACGAGGTTGGAGAGGCGGTTGATGCCGCTCAGCCCATCCATGATCCGCAACGGAGCCGGGATGTCCCAGATGTTGTTCGAATTGAAGATGGTTGGCTGCCAGAACGTGCGGTAGCGGTCTTCCGCGGTGAGGAACAGGTAGTTCAGGGCCTCGAAGTGGTTCGGATGAAAGACCGCGTCGGCATCGCAGCTTGTCACGGTGTAGCGGCCGATGTCATCGCCGCCGTTTTCGATGAGATGAATGTGCGCCTCGCGCGCCGCCCAGGCTTCGTTCGAACCCTTGCCCGGCGTTTCGTTGGGCAGCCCGGCGGGATGGTAGGTGGCAAACATCTCCGCGAAGTGGGTGCGGTAGCGCGTCACCAGCCGCGTCGCCTTCGCTCGCGCCTCCGGCTCCCGCGCCTCCATGGCCATGACGATGACGAGTTGGCGCGCGTTCCCCTGGGCAGCCAGGCCGTCCAGCGTGCGCGAAAGCCCCTCTTCCGATTCCTTGTAGTTCGGGATGATCACCATGTGACGGGGCCAGTGCCACTGCTCGGCGCCGGGGTGGCCTGGCAGCCACTCGCAGTACTTCGCAAGCCAGTTCGTGGCCTTCCACTTCTTGATCCGGTGCAGGCCGATGACGCAGGAGACGGCCACGGCGTAGGAGCGCACAAGCCAGTAGGCGAAGAACGCCACGATGCCAACGGCGAGGACCTGGGGCGCTCGATAGGGACCCCAAAAAGCGGCCGACGCGAGGAACAGTGAAAGGCTAATGGGAAGCAGGTTCCAGAGACGCTCTCGCAGCGGCGTTGAGGCTGAAACGGTGAGAATGACCTGACCCCGTGGGGCGTCGAACGCGACGGTTTGGCGCTGTGCCCGAATGGCCATGACAGAAGATCCCACTAATCGAGGAACTTCCTACGCCGCCGAGGTTAGCTGTCGGGCTACGGCCGGAGAATAGCCGTTCCGCCGTCATCGTGCTTCTTGCCGGGAAGCTGCGACCCTTGCGGACTCGCCCCGAGTACTGGTTCCCCCGTTCCGCCTGCGCGGACTAGGCGCGCGATTGCTCGCTGGAAGCATCCTTGAGGCAGTGACGGTAAGTGTCAAGCGCTTAAGCAGTTGATTTGTCGCGGTTTCGGCTGCGAAAAGGCTCCGCCGGGACCTTCGTGGACGCGGCCGCCCCGTCCCGCGGCCCGAATCCCGGGCAGGCGCGGACCGGGAGCGAGGGGTACTTCTGGTAACCGGAATCCGACATTGATCGTTCGCACAACCAGAACACGGAACCGCGCCCGTTCTCCACCCGCCGGCCGTGCAAGCAGACGCTGCACAGGCCCACGCGCGGGTCACGGCCGCTCGAAATCACCCCGTCAGCATCCTCAGCGCGTATTCCATGTTGCTCCGCATGCTCGGTTTGATGTCCTCCCAGTGCGGGTCGTGCCGTTTCCCTCGCCGATGCAGCATCAGGTTGAAGCCGGTAATGATCGCGAACTTGTAGACAGCGAGGGCCTTGAACCAGCGCACGTCGCCGGCGTCCGCGCCATAGAACTCGCGGTACCACTCCTCCAACTGGTCGCCATGCGGCATCCCCGCGGACTGCTGGTGCGCCCAGGCGCTCGGGTCGCTGAAGACACAAATCCAGCCCAGGTCATTCAGCGTGGGCCCGATGCCGCAAAGCTCCCAGTCGATGACGGCCAGCAGCTTTGCATCCCGCGAATACAGCAGGTTCGTCCACTGAAAGTCGCCGTGCGCGAGGCCGATCCGTGCGTCTTGCGGCGCCTTCTCGAGGAGAAGCTGCCGGATGCGCGGCTGGAGGGCAAGCAACTCCTGGTCCGCGGCGCGCTCGTAAAAGCGATCCCAGCGGGTGATGTCGAACTCGTAGCCCCAGAAGTCACCGAGGTAGGGCGCCTTCGCCTTCCCGTCGATCTTGTGGATCTCCGCCAGCGCCGTCATCGCCTGCTTCGCCATCCAGTGCTTCTGTGCGTCGTTGAAGAGCAGCGGGTAGCCGTCCTTCAGCGTGTCACCGTCGAGCCGCGGCTGGATGAAGTACGGGTCGCTGAACCACTGCTCGTCGTCGCCCGACCAAAGGATCGGCGCATGGGGCACGGGCGTATCTTTCAGCGCCTTGACCGCGGCGACCTGCCGGAGCACGTCCGCCGTCCCTTCGTGCTTCGTGCCGGGAGGCGGCATGCGAAGAAAATAGCTCGTCAGCAGGCCTTCCGAATTGACATCGAAGAAGTAAGAAAACCCGGCATGGCCCGGCCCGCGCTCGACCGAGGTGACCTCCGCCCGCGGGTCATCCAGGTGCGCGCGCATGAACCGCGTCAGTCTTCCCTGTAGTTCATCTAGTTCCATCTGCTACCCCCAAGACAGGACGGCCGGCGCCGTCCGGTGGGCTAGACGCCGAAGTCCCAGCCGTTGCCGGCCTTGAAACTCTGGAGGATGCGGCGCGACACGACCATCCGGTGCGTCTCGTCCGGGCCGTCGTAGATGCGCGCTGCCCGTGCGCCGCGGTACATCCCTTCCAGCGGCGTATCACCGGAAACACCGCGCGCGCCGTGGACCTGGATCGCGCGGTCGATCACGTCGTGCAAGACCTTCGCCCCGAAGAACTTGATCGCCGAGATTTCCACGCGGGCCTCGTCGCCTGAGTCGATCTTGGCCGCCGCGTTCAGCGTCAGCAACCGGGCCGCCTGGATTTCGACATAGGAGTCGGCAATCCAATTTTGGACAGTCTGCTTTTCCGAAAGGGTGCTGCCGTACGCCTCGCGGTGGAGGGAGTACTCGACCATGATTTCAAAGGCCCGCTGCATCTGGCCCAGCCAGCGCATGCAGTGGTGGATGCGGCCGGGCCCGAGGCGCCTCTGCGCGATGCGGAAGCCGCCGCCGGCTTCTCCAAGGACGTTCGTCAGCGGTACGCGAACGTTGGTGTAGCGCACTTCGGCGTGGGAGCCGTCCGTTTCCCCCATGACCGGCACCGGGCGCACGATTTCGAACCCCGGCGTGTCTGTCGGGACCACGATCTGGCTCATCCGCCGGTGCGGAGGCTGGTCGGGGTTCGGTGACGCACATGACGATGGCGAAGCTGGCGCCTTCGCCCTGGCTGGTGAACCACTTGTGGCCGTTGATCACCCATTCGTCGCCATCGCGCACGGCCGTCGTCTGAAGGTTCGTCGGGTCGGCGCCGGAGACTTCTGGCTCCGTCATGGAGAAGCAGGACCAGATGTCGCCGTTGACGAGCGGCTTCATGAACCGGTCCTGGAGTTCCGGGGTGCCGAACTGCCAGAGGATCTCAGCGTTGCCGGAGTCCGGCGCCTGGGAACCGAACGCCATCGGCGCGATGGTGCTCCGGCCAAGGATTTCGTTCATGTACACGTAGGGCATGAAACCGATGCCCATCCCGCCGGCCTCGGCCGGCAGGTGCGGCGCCCACATCCCCATGGCCTTCGTCTTGGCCTGGAGGTCGCGCATTGCCGCCTGCCCTTCCTTTGTCCTCCGCGCGTGATGTTCGTGGAAGTACGCTTCGTTGGGGTGGATATCGGACTTCATGAAGTCCTTCACCTTCGTCCGAAGTTCGTCGATCTCGTCCGCGGTGAGTTTGCGGTTCGTCCCGTGGGCAGGAGCGCTGGTCATGGTCTCGCCTCGATTCTTGATTGGGTGGTGTGGAGAGACTCTAGCGCGCCGGGGAGGGCGCCGCCACCGTCAGTGCAGTTCGACTTCTTCACCGGCGCCGTGGTAGTGGTGGACGTGGTGCCGCCCGCGCCGTCGCGCCCACCGCCCGGCGAGCACGCCATGGTTTGGCGCGAACACCAGCGCGATGAGGAAGACCGCGGTGGAGGTGAGAACAATCGTCGCACCGCCGGCGGTCGCCGCATGGTAGGAGATGAAGAGTCCCACCACGCCACTGCCTGCCGCGATGCCCACGCTCGCCACCATCATCCGGCCGAGTCTGTCCGTCAGCAGCCGCGCTGCGGCCGGGGGCGTCACGATCAGCGCCAGGATGAGGATGTTCCCGACCGTCTGGAGGCTCACGACGATCGTCGCCGAAACCAGCAGGAGCATGAGCACGTCCAGCGCAAACACCGGGTAACCCGCGGAACGCGCCATCGTGGGGTCGAAGGCCACCAGCGTGAATTCCTTGAGCAGGGCAAGCAGGATCACAACCACGATCGCCCCCACGATGAGCGTCGCCCACACATCGGTCGCACTGACCCCCAGGATGTTGCCGAAGAGCAGGGACCCCAGGTCCTTCCGGAAGCCGCCCTGCCGGGAGATGATCACGACGCCGAGCGCGAAGAAGGCCGCAAAGATGACACCTATGGCCGAATCTTCGCTCACCCGGCGGGTCCGCGAGAGGATCCCGATTCCGAGCGCCGTTATCAGCCCGAAGGCAAAGGCGCCGATCATGATGCTCCGGCCTGCCAGGTACGAAAGGACAACGCCCGGGAAGACGGCGTGCGCCAGCGCGTCCCCGATGAACGCCAGCCCCCGCAACACGACAAAGCAGCCGACGAGTCCGCAGAGCGTGCCGACGATCATCACTTCGATCAGGGCGCGCTGCATGAACGGGTAGCTAAGGGGCTCCGTGATATAGCTCACCGGCTCGCCTCGAAGACTGCCACCTGGCCGCCGAAGGTCGCCCGGAGGTTCTCCGGGGTGTAGGTCGCGGGAGTCGGTCCGAAAGCCACCATTCGCCGGTTGAGGCACATCACGAAGTCCGTGGTCTCCTGCACTTCCCCGAGTTCGTGCGTCGCGATCATGACGATGATGCCCCGCCGCGCGAACTCCTGGATCGTTTCGTGGAAGACCTTCCGGTTCGTAACGTCCACCCCGGTGAACGGTTCATCCAGGAGCACCACGAGTGGTTCCTGGACCATCGCCCTGGCGAGGAAGATGCGCTGCTGCTGGCCGCCACTGAACTGGCTGATGTGGCGGTCTCCCATGCCGCTCAACCCAAGCCGCTCGAGCGCCGACTCCGCCATCCGCCGGTCCGCCGCGCCGGGCCAACGAAGCCATCCTTTCGAGCGGTACCGTCCCATGAGGACGACATCGCGCGCGGTGACCGGGAAGTCCCAGTTCACCTCTTCCCGCTGCGGGACGAAGGCGACCTGGGCGGCGCGCTCGCGGATGTCCTGCGCGCCCAGCCGGATAGTGCCACGCGAGGGGCTGAGGACGCCGGCGATCGCCTTCAGGAGGGTGCTCTTTCCGCTGCCGTTCGGGCCAATGACCCCCACGACCGTGCCCGGCAGGACGTCTGCCGTTACTCCGCCCAGGGCGAGGCTGGCCCCGTAGCTCACCTCGATGTCGCGGAGGTGGAGCGTCGCGTCCGGGCTGCCGCCTGGCTGCGCCATAGCCGGGCTCTGCTGGGTGTCTACTTCAGGGCCTCCACGATCTTCCGGGCGTTGCTGAGCAGCATACCGTCCACGGTGTCCGCGCCGGAGCCCGGTTCGCCGAGCGAATCGGCGTAGAGGTCATCGATGATCTTCACCCCGGTATCCTTCGCGATCTCCCGCGCCACCTTCGGGTCGATCTCGTCTTCCGCGAAGATCGCCTTCACCCCTTCCCGCCTGATCAGGTCCTGCAGTGCCGCAATCTCCTTCGCCGACGGCTGCGCTTCGGACGAGGTGCTGGGGATGACGGCGCCGACGAAGGTCAGGCCGTAGCGGTCGAGGAAGTAGCCGAAGGCGTCGTGATTGGTGACCACCTTCCGGCTCGCGACTGGGATAGTCTCGATAAGGGCGCGGATTTCTTTATCCGCCGCGGCAAGTTTCTGCTTGTAGGCGTCCCCATTCGCGCGGAAGGTCGCTGCGTTTGGGGGGTCCGCCGCCGCAAGCGCCGCAACGATGTTGTCCACCATCCGCGCAGCGTTGTCCGCGTCGTGCCAGACATGCGGGTCCTCCTCGCCGTCGTCCCGCTTCTGGGTCTTCACGCCTTCGGTAACCAGGGCGACCGTCTTGCTCCCCCCGGCGCTCTTGATCGACTTGTCCAGCCAGTCGTCCAGCCCGATGCCGTTCTTGAGGACGAGTCGGGCCGCATTGATCTCCTTGAGCGTATCGGGCCCGGGCTCGAAGTCATGCGCGCTCGCCCCCGCCTTCAGCAACACGGAAAGACGGACCTTGCCACCCGCCACTTCGCGTGTCAGCGCGCCGATTTGTGT
Organism: Anaerolinea sp.; assembly: GCA_013822275.1. GTDB lineage: Bacteria > Chloroflexota > Dehalococcoidia > Tepidiformales > Tepidiformaceae > PNKC01. The sequence continues at coordinate 37,134 of PNKC01000004.1, forward strand.
GGTCGTGGCCACCACCCTGATTCCCAAAGCGTCCGAGCCGCCGTCGCCCCCGCCACAGCTCGCAAGGGCCATGGCAACAATGACGGCGGCAGCGACTGCGAGCGACTTCAAGCGCGATGCTCCTGAGACCAAGTATCATTAAGCGGAGGCGCTTTGATGATACCCAGTCTCATTATTCATCGCAACAACCACTGCCACCGAGGCCCAGCTACAGGAGCTGCCTGGTCAAACTCACGCGGCTGATGTCAATGACCGGGATGCCCGGGTCCTCACCAAGGAAATGGTCAACGGTCGATGGGTGGCAGGTGAAGACCACTACCTGCGTCGTCTCGGCCAGCGACACGAGTGCCCGCGCCGCCCGCTTAGCCCGGTCCGGGTCGAAGTTCACGAGGACGTCGTCCACGACGACCGGGAGCCGCACGGACTGCTCGGCGAAGTGCTGCACGAGGCCGAAGCGGAGGGCCAGGTACAACTGCTCGCGGGTCCCCTGGCTCAGTTGGGCGGGCTTCTTTAACTTGCTGTCCCAGTCTTCCACTTCGATCTCGCGTGTCCCCAACGGTGCGAGGATGCGCCGGTAGCGCCCGCCAGTTATCAGCGAAAAGTACTGCTGGGCGTTGCGGACCACGTCTGGCTGGCGTTCCCGTTCGTACTTGCGCTGGGTTTCCTTCAGGACTGCCTCCGCCACCCGGAGCACGCACCATTCGCGCGCCCACGTTTCCAGCTGTCCCCTGTGGATCTCGCGCTGCAGCCGAAGCCGGGATGCGTCGTCGTCGCTGGTCAGCCGGGCGATCTCGCTCGATGCCGCGGAGTGGCGGGCGATCAACTCATCCTTGCGGCTGCGCGTCTCCTCGGCTGCGTCTTCGACCCGGGCCAGTTCCGCGGCGATTGTCTCGGCGTCACTCCTCGAAAGTTCCAGCAGGAGGTGGTCGTAGGCGTCCCCCGGGCCAATGACGCGTTGGAGGCGCTCTTCGCAGTCGCGGGCGCGCTTCGCCTCCATTCGCCGCTCCTCCTGTTCGCGGGCCACGCGGCGGAACTCCTCCACATCCGCGCATCCGCCCAGGTGCAGCAGGCCGGAGCACTCCGTCCGCGCCGCGAGCAGCGCCGCCTCGCAGGCAGCCAGCGCCTTCTCTGCGTCGCCCACCCCGGCGACCTGCTGTTCGCGACGCGCGGCGGCGGCGGTGGCCTGACCGAATCGCCTGATGAGCTCGTCGGCGGTCGCCGCCTCGCCCGCCCGCGTCAAGTCCATCCCGTGCTTGAGAGCCAGCGCCCGCACCTGCTCGCTGTAGTGGCCGATATCCGCCTCGATCTTGTTCAGGCGCTCCGTCCGCTTTGCCAGTTCGCTGATTGCGTGACGCGCCAGTTCTACCTGCGCGAAGACCGCGCCGACGGAGCCTGGCAGCAGGTCTTCCGAAAGGCCTCTCGCCGCCAACCACGCCTTCCAGGCGGCAATCCGCTCCGTAGCCGCGGTCTCCACGCCCTGTAACTTCGTCGCCGCTTCGGCCTGCAGGGCCGCCAGCCGGGAGTGGCGAGTGCTCGCCGTGTCCAAAGCGGCGACGGCCGCTTCCCACGCGCGCAGATCCTCAGCCGCTTCGTCGAGCGCGGCTTCCATCGCCACCAGGGCTTCGGCGTCGTACGCGTCGACTCCAAGGGCCTGGGCAGAAGCCGCCACCTCTGCGGCCAGGTCCCGCTCTCGCTGCCGCAGCGCTTGGGCCGCGTTCGTCTGACCCTCGCGGTCGCCCGCGGTGGCGTCCCCGGCTCGCCTGCCAGCGAAGAGGACCGCCGCGAGCCCGAGCAGGACCACACCCAGCGCGATACCGATGACCGCCGCTGATCCCCCCATGAGGGCGCTACCGGCCGCGCCGCCGGCGCCGGCGAGGGCCGCCGCGGGCGCGAGCCAGGGTGGGATTCGCCTCTCTGATGAAGCGGGCGCTGGGCGTCGCGTGCCCTGCTGGAGTTCGAAGTCTTCCCGGCGAGCCTGGGCACGCTGCCAGTCCGTCAAACGCTGCCTCGCCTGGCGGATCTCGCCGCGCCGCCGCGCGATGGAGGCCTGGTCCGCGTCCGGCTTGCGGAGTTTGTCCGCCGCAGCCCGCGCCAGACTGAGCGCTTCGCCCGCTGCTTCCAGCGCCTCGGCAGCGCGGGCGAAAGCGTTTCCGGCTTCGGCCTGCTCCCGGTCGCCGCTCGCGAGCCGCTGCGCCCAGCGGTCGATGGCCGCTCGTGTCTCGGTCGAGTCGTCGAACGCCTTCACGCGCCCGGTATCCCAGGTGGGGCCGAGCTGGCGCAGGATGCGCCCGAGCTCATCCTCGCCCTCCCGCGCCTCTGCCTTCCGGTTTGGGACGGCCTCGCAGAGGGAATCGAACGCCTGCCGCCCTCGTCGCAACTGCTCGATTTCGGCTGCGTCGTCCAGCAGTTGCTCGAACGGCGAAGCTCCTTCCGCCTCGGTGCGGCGTTGCTCGAGCAGCCGGCGGGCCTCCGCCTCCGCCTTTTCTGCGTTGTGGACGCGCTCCTCCAGCTTCTCGATCCGGACGAGCGCGTCCTCCGGGAAACCGGGCACCTCCGGCAGCTCGGTCAGCCTCGTGCGCGCCGCCCCAAGCCCAACCCAGTCTTCCCAGGCGGCTCCCAGGTTCTCAAGATGGCGCCGCTCACGTTCAAGCGCGGCCGAATCGCGCTGCGCGCAGGCCAACTCGTCTGCCAGCCGCTCCCGCTCGCCTGTCAGCCGGGCGTACGATTCCGCGGCCCCCGCGAAGCTGTCCAGTTCGGCGTCGATCCGTTCGATCTCCGCCAATGCCCCGAGGATGAGGATGCCGGATTCGTTCCGGCCCTGCTTCTTGAAAAGCCGCTCCTGCTGCTTCTCTATCCTGCTCAGCACCCCGGGGAGCGCCCGCGCGCCCATGCCGGCGTTGAAAATCTCCGCGCTCACCGCGTCGTCTGCAAGCCGCTTGATGTCCCGCAGCTCGTCCAGCCCAAACGCGAAGACGTTCTCGAAGGTTGCCTGGGTGGCGTTTCCGAGGAGTGCGGCGAGGGCCTCGCCGGATTGATCGTGCCGTCCGGCCGGGTCAACCACATCCAGCACGACGCCCCGTTGGCTCTCCCGCCGCGACACGCTCCACTGGCGTCCCCTGTCGTCAAGCAGAATGACTGTCCCGCCATGTTCGCCGCCCAGCAGCGCCGGGTAGTGTTCGGCCCGGCCCTGTCGCGGGAATCCGAAGAGGACCGTGCGAAGGAAAGCGAGCAGCGTACTCTTACCGGCCTCGTTTGGCCCGTACAGGATGGTCACCTTCGGCCCGAACGGACCGACCGGCGATTGCCCGAAGTGCCCGAACCCGCCGATCTGGAGCCGTTCGATCCTCACAGCAGCTCCTCAAGGCACAGCGCTTCGACATCTGCCATCAGGTCGCCGACCGCGATCCGCTCGCCGTCGATCAGCCGGCCCGCGCGCTTGTGCTCCAGCAAGTCCGACAGGGGACGGCGGAGCGCCGCCTGCAACTCCGGGTCCGAGTGGGCGCGGTCGATCAATCGCACAACGTCGCCACTGAAATCCTCCTGGCGCCTCAGGCTCTCCCGGTCGATCTCCCGCCGGACCCTGTTCTCCAGGCGCTCGCACCAGGCGAACGGACTGGTTGCGGTCCAGCGGCTGTTGAGCACTTCCCGAAGGTCCTCGCAGGCGTTCGGCCGCTCGAGCCGCTCGTGAAGCTCGCCGCGCCCCGCCACGGTCAGCCGGCAGATCAGGTCCCGCCCTTCCGCGCTGGCCCTGGCGTCAGCGATCAGCCCGTCGGCGGCGTCCACCAGTTCCTGTTCGCTCACCATCCCGGTGGCGTCGATGGTGAGCGATTCCCACCGCACCACGCTCACGTCATGGAACGAAAGGTTGACATTGGAATCCGCTCGCACCTCAACGAGATAGACGCCCCGTTCGCCGGTTTCGAGCGGATGGCGCCCCTGCGGGTTACCTGGATAGACCACGGCGGGGCCGCGGCCGTTCACCACCTGGCGCGTGTGGACGTGCCCCAGGGCCCAGTAGTCGATGCCCGTCTGGCGGAGGTCGTCCACTGTGCACGGTGAGTAGGCCGCATGCTCCGGGTTATTGCCCACGTTGCAGTGCAACAGCCCGATTGAAAAGCCGTCGCGTGGCCCCGTCCCGAACTGCGGTACCAGGTTGTCCCGCACGTCGCGCTCCGCGTAGCTCACGCCGTAGACGGTCGCCAGCCCGGGGCGGGCGGGGTCGAGCGGCACAGCGGCAACGTCGCGTCCGAACTGGTGACACGAAGGGGGGAAGCGGAGCCGCGCCTGCCACCCGTCCAACGGGTCGTGGTTCCCATGGCAGACAAACGAACGGATTCCCGCCCGGTCCAGGCGCTCGAGCCCCTGGACGAACCGGAGCTGCGCCTTCAGGCTGCGGTCGGCGCCGTCGTAGATGTCGCCTGCCACCAGCAGGGCGTCCACCCGTTCGGCCAGGCACAGGTCGATGGTCCGGTCGTAGGCCGCAAACGTTGCCTCAATGAGTCTGGCGTGGACATTGGGCGGGGCCACGCTCTGGATACCAGTAAACGGGCTGTCCAGGTGAAGGTCCGCCGCGTGTACGAATCGGAACTCCGTCACCCAACCCTCCGCGGCGCATGGCCCATGCAGCCGAACATTAGTGCTACGGCTTCCCTACCGTCAAACCGCCCCCGCAGCGTCCAGTCTGCCCGCGACAGTTCCTGTCGCGGCGCTGTGATGCACTACACTCCTTGCCTGCCGCGTTGCCAGGATCGCTTCCCGGCCGCGGACAGGGACCCGCTGCGGAGGACGGATGCCGGCCAACCTTCTTCTCGTTCCCTACGGTCCGGAAGCCACCGGCGCACTCCGTTCAGCGATCGCCTCCGCTCAAGCCGGTGACCCTCTCGCTCCGGTGACGGTGGCAGTGCCTTCCAACTACGCTGGCCTCGCGCTTCGCCGCCAACTGGCGCGGGAGGGGGCGCTCCTCAACGTCCGTTTCCTCGTCCTTCCGCGTGTGGCCGAGTTGTTGGGGGCGCCTTCGCTCGCCGCGGCCGGCAAACGCCCCCTCACACCGTGGCTCCGGGCGGAGGCCGTCCGCGCCGCCCTGGCAGATCACATTCAGGTAAATCCGGCGAGCATGTTCGCCTCCATCGGCGACCACCTCGCGACCGAAGTCAGCCTCGATGCGACCTTCCGCGATCTCCGCGAGGCGGGCGAACCCGTCCTCGAACGGATCGCTACGTCTGGGACGCGCGCGCGGGAGGTTGTTTCCCTCTTCCGGCGCTACCGCCAGGTCACGGCGGGGGGTTACTACGACTCCCCGGACCTCGCGGCGGCTGCCGCCGGGGCCGTGGACGCCGGCTCGCCGACACTCCGGGACATTGGCCACGTCGTCCTCTACCTGCCTCGGGCCCTCTCCGAATCCGAAGCCACGCTCATCGACGCGCTGGCAGACCGTGGCCTGGCCACCGTCATCCTCGGCGTGACCGGAAGTTCGCCCGCGGATGCCGCCTCGCGCCGGATGGAGGCGCGCCTCAGCCGCGGCGTGGTCCGCCCCGCCCTCTTCACTGCCGCGGAGCCGCCCATCGCCACGCACGTCGTTGCGGTAACTGACACCCATGAAGAGGTGCGCATGGTTGCCCGCCTGGTCATGCAGCGCCTCAGGAGCGGCACGCCGCTCTACCGGATGGCCGTCCTCTACCCCGTCCCGGAAAAGTACGCCGCCGCGGTCCATGAGCAGTTCCAGGCGTCGGCCATCCCGCACAACGGTCCGTCCGTGGTCACCCTCGCCCAATGCATCGCCGGCCGCTTCCTGCTCGCCATGATCGAACTGGAGGAATCTGGCTATCGCCGCGACGCTGTGATGGACTGGCTCACCTCCGCGCCGGTCATCGAACCTGGCCATGGTCACGTTCCCACTGGTTGGTGGGACACAATCTCCCGCGCTGCCGGCGTTGTGGCCGGTCCGGAGCAGTGGGCACAGCGGCTCGCCACCTATGAGCGGGCTCTGAAGGAGCGCCAGACCAGTGCGGAGCGCCCGCTCTCCGACGGCCAGCAACGCCGGGTCGCGAACGAACTGACCCAGGTCCGCAGGCTGAGGGACTTCATCCACGGCCTTGCCACTGATCTGGCCGCGCCCGGGCGGTCGACCTGGAAGGACCACGGGGAGTGGGCGCGCGGCCTGCTCAAACGCTACCTGGGGCACCCGGATGACCTATCCGGCGGCCTGGCCCGCGAGCACCAGGAGGCCGAGCGGGCTGCCTACGAGCAGGTGCTCGAACAGCTTGCTAATCTCGAAGCGCTCGACGTCATCGCCGCCCGTGCCGGTGGCGCCCGGACGATCTCCTCCGCCACCTTCATGCGCGCGCTCGATCAACTGCTCCAATCGGCGGGGCCGCGCGTCGAGAACTTCGGAACCGGCGTCTTCACCGCGGCCATCAGCCACGCGGCGGGCATGGAGTTCGATACCGTCTTCATCTTGGGCATGGTCGAAGGCCAGGCGCCCGCCATCGGCCGCGATGACCCGCTCCTCCCGGACCGTGAACGGGAGGCCGCCGGCCCTTCCCTGCCCCTGCGCGCGTCGCGGCGCGACGAAGAAACGCGCAACTATCTCGCCGCCCTCGCCACCGCCCGCGAGCGTTTCCTCCTCTTCCCTGCCGCGGACCTCGGCGGCCAGCAGAAACATCTCCCGTCGCGCTGGCTGCTGGAATCCGCTACCCGCCTGAGCGGCGCCACGACCACACTCGGGACGAAGGAGTTTCTCGCGCTCCCGCCCGCCACCTGGCTCACGCGCGTCCCTTCGTTCCAGGCCGCCCTCGACAGCACACTCGAACCGGCCCTCGCCCAGGAGTACGACCTCCGCAATCTCACTCGCGGCGGCGATCCTGCGCGCTACCCGCTCGCGCTCGCGGAACCATCCATCGGCCGAGGGATCGAAGCCATACGCTACCGGGGGGTGGCAGCCGTCACGCGATTCGACGGCTTCATCGGCCCGCGTCCCGAGCTGCGCCCGTCCACCACCCACCCGGCCTCGCCAACCGCTCTCCAGACCTGGGCGACCTGCCCCTTCAGCTACTTCCTCAAGAATGTCATCCACGTGAGCGAACAGGAAGACCCGGAAGACATCCTCGTCCTCAGCCCGGCTGAGCGCGGCAACATCATCCATGCCGCCCTGGACGCCTTCATGAAGAACAACACCGGCTGGCGCGGCCCCTGGACGCCAGCCCATCTCCAGTCGTTGCTCGATATCGCCGGCCGCCTCTGCGATGCGGCCGAAGCGGAGGGCATCACCGGCAAACCCCTCCTCTGGAAACTCGAACGGGACCGCATCAAACGCGACCTGGAGGGGTTCCTGGAGAAGGACGCCGAGCGCTCCGCCGCGACCGGTTTCTATTTTCTCGCGGGCGAGCACTCCTTCGGCGGTGCCGGCGCCCCCAACCCCCCTGTCGAAGTCGCGCTCAATGACGGCACGGCCATCGCCTTCCGGGGACGCATCGACCGCGTGGACCAGCGGGCGGACGGCGCCCTGGCCGTCTACGACTACAAGACGGGCGGGACGTCTTCGTACCGGGGCATGGACGCCGACCCCACGAAAGGCGGCCAACTGCTGCAACTCCCCGTCTACGCCCTCGCCGCCAGCCAGGCGTTCCCCGGCGGACGGGCGGGCGTGGATGCCAACTACTGGTTCGTTACCCGGCGCGCTGGCTATGAGCCCATCGGGAGTTTCATCGCCGATGATGACCTGGCCGCGTTCCGCGCACAGCTCCAGCTCATCGCCACCGGCATCGCGGACGGGCTCTTCATCGCGAACCCCGGCAAGCTGGACGGGCGCCCGGGCGGCAGCCCCAACCAGAACTGCCGCTACTGCCCCTACGACCGCCTTTGTGCCCAGGACCGAAGACGTGCCTGGGAGCGGAAGCAAGCCGACCATGCCGTGGCGCCCTACCGCGCCCTCACGGCGACGATTGGAGATGCGGATGCAGCCCACTGAGATCCTCGCCGACCAGCCCGCCCGAGACCGCATCGCCAACGCCCTCGACCAAACCCTCTTCGTGGAAGCCAGCGCGGGCACCGGCAAGACCACGGCCCTTGTCGGGCGGGTTGTGAACCTCGTCCTCCACGGCGTCCCCATCCGCCGGATCGCCGCGATCACTTTCACGGAGGCGGCGGCCGCCGAGCTCAAGGACCGCGTCCGCACCGGACTTGAAAGCTCCCTGGCGACGGCCGCCGTTTCCTCTCCGGCCGCAGTGCGCTGCCAGGCTGCCCTCAACGACCTCGATGGCGCCGCGATGCAAACGCTCCACGCCTTCGCTCAGCGCATCCTTGCCCTCTATCCGCTGGAAGCCGGGTTGCCTCCCCAACTGACCATCAGCGACGAGATCCGGGCGGGCATCGACTTCAATGAGGACTGGCAGCAGTTCATGGACCACCTCCTCCGCCTGGACAACGCTGCCCTCGCCCGCGCTTTCACCCTTGGCCTGGAGGTGAGAAACCTCCGCACCATCGCGCTCGCCTTCGGCCGGAACCTGGACCGCCTCGCCGAGGCACGCTTCGCTGACGAGCCATTCCAGGTGAACCGGGAGGATCTGCTGCGCGAGCTCGCGGTCGCCGATGAAGAAGTGGTGTCGCGAGGGCTGGAATCCGCCGGCGGACCCCTCGTCACCCACATCCTCTCGCTCAGGCCGTTGGTCGAGGAACTCGAAACGGCCGGGGGCGACGATCAGTTCCTCTCGCCCCTTGTTGGCCGCTCCGTCAGCATGCGGAACAGGTCGGAGGACAATCCCATTTGGGACCCCGTCAAGCGACAGCCCGCCGTCAAAAGCCGTGCCCACGCAGCCCTGACCGCCGCCGAGCGTGAACGGGCCCGCCTCATTGCCGGCGCCCGTACCGAGTGCCTCATCCCCGTCCTCCGCCAGCTCCAGCAGTTCACGCTCGACCGTGCCCGCGAGCGCCGGATGCGCGGCACGCTCCACTACGACGACCTCCTGGTCCTCGCCCGCGACCTTCTCCGGACCAACGCCGCCGTCCGCGCGGCCGTCGCCGGGCGCTTCTCCCACATCCTCATCGACGAGTTCCAGGACACCGACCCGATCCAGGTGGAAATTGCCGCCCTGCTGGCGGCCAGCACTGACAACGTCGCCGGCCTCGACTGGCACCAGATCCCCGTCCACGAGGGGCGCCTGTTCTTTGTCGGTGACCCGAAGCAATCGATCTACCGTTTCCGCCGGGCAGACATCCTCCTCTACCAACAGGCGAAGGAGCATTTCGGCGGCGAGCTCAGCCTCACGGCGAACTTCCGCTCGCGCTCGCCGATCCTGGATTGGGTGAACAGCATCTTCAGCCGCCTGATCGGGATGGAGGCCCAACCGGGCCAGCCGGCCTACCGGCCACTCACCGGTGGCCGCCAGCACCGGGAGAGCGCCGGGCAGGTCGTCCACCTCGTGGGCGGCCCTCTCGACGGCAACATCGACCAGGTGCGCGAGGTGGAAGCGGACCACCTCGTCTCCCTCATCCAGTCCATCCGCGGCCAGTGGGATGTTGACGACGCGGCCGGCGGCACGCGAAAAGCCCACCTCAACGACATCGCCATCCTCCTTCCGACGCGCGCTACCTTCAGCGCCATCGAACGCGCCCTCGAGGCGTCCAACGTCCCGTTCAGGCTGGAGAGCCGCTCCCTGCTTTATCGCACCCAGGAAGTTGTGGACCTCACGAACCTCCTCGCCGCCATTGACGACCCCACAGACGACGTCTCGGTCGTCGCCGCCCTCCGTTCGCCAGCTTTTGGCTGCGCCGACGACGAGCTCTATGAGTACGCCTGCGCGGGTGGTTCCTGGGACTATACCGGCGCCGTCCCGGAAGTTGGGCCCGGGCACCCGGTCCCGGCCGCGCTTGCCACGCTCAGGGAACTGCACGGGTCTCGCTGGTGGTTCACGGTCAGTGAAATGGTCGAACGCGTGATCCGCGAACGAAGGCTCATGGAGATCGCCCTTGCCAACCGGAGGCCGCGCGAAACCTGGCAACGGCTCCGCTTCGTCCAGGACCAGGCGCGGGCTTTCGAGCAGGCTGGCGGCGCCACTCTCCGACAGTTCGCCGGCTGGCTCCGCACGCAGGCCGATGAGGGCTCTCGCGTGGCCGAATCCGTCGTCCCCGAATCCGACGACGACGCCGTTCGCGTCATGACCGTGCATGCCGCCAAGGGCCTGGAGTTTCCCATCGTCCTTCTCGCCGGCCTCAACCGGGACGACACCGACGAGCGCGGCATCGCCTACTGGCGGGAGGGTTCGGCCACCCCCGAAGTCCGCGTTGGCAGCCTGGCTGCCGGCTATTTCCAGACCGCCGGCTTTGACGACGCCCGTGCCGGCGAAAAACTCATGGGTGAACTGGAGGACTACCGCCTCTACTACGTCGCGGCCACTCGGGCCCGCGATCACCTGGTTGTCAGTCTCCACCACAAAGCGGGAGGCAAGAGCCACGCTGCCCAGACGTACGCCCTTTGCCAGGCTGCCGGGATGCCGCTGACAACGGTGCCCCCTGTTGCTCCAGCATCCGGACCGCCCCAGGCAGGGACACCGCCCACCGCTGCGGTATTGGAAGAACGGGCTGCGTGGCTCACGCAGCGTGATGCGCTTCTTCGCGCCAACATGCGCGCCCGGACGCTCGCCGCGACGGTCATCGCACACGGCCTCGAATTGCCCGGCACGGAAGTCGTCGTGAACGACGAACAGGTCGACGCCGAACAGCCATGGCGCCGCGGGCGCGCCGGCACCAACCTCGGGCGCGCGGTCCACGCCGTCCTTCAGTCGATCGACCTCGCCACCGGTGAGGGTCTGGCCGCCGCTGCTGCCGCCCAGGCTGTCGCCGAGGGCGTCCCTGGCCGGGAGCCCGAGATCATTGGTCTGGTCCGCGTCGCCCTCGGCTCCAGGGCCGTGCGCGAGGCTGTGGCCTCGGGACGCTTCTGGCGCGAGGTGTACGTGGCTGCCGATATCGACGGCACCGTCATCGAAGGCTTCATCGACCTGCTCTACGAAACGCCCGAGGGCCTCGTCATCGTGGACTACAAGACCGACTCCGCCAGGGACGCGCAGGAAGTCAACGCGGCGATGGAGCGCTACACGTCTCAAGGCGCCGCGTACGCACTTGCCCTCCAGCAGGCCATGCCCGGCCGGAAGGTGGCGAAGTGCGTTTTCGTCTTCGTCCGCCCGGATATGGAGCCCGCCATAACGGACCTCGCCGCCGCCGTAGCCACGGTGAGGGGTAGCCTCGCTACGGCTGCTGCCGCGCCTTGAGCATCCGTTCGACGATCGGGCTCGGCTTCGGTGGGTGCCAGGTCTTGTACGCCACTTCCAGTGGTACCGGCCATTCGGCGTCTATGTCCAGGCGGTAGCCCGGCTCCCCGGCTTCCGCCAGCGCCTGGACCGCCCCCCGCGCGACCTTCAGCATCAGGGCGTCGTTGTGGGGCGTCCCGAAACTGTGCCCAAACGGGAACTCGACGCCGACGATTCGCGACAGGCGGAACTTCTGGGCGAGGTCCGGCACCATCGTGACCGTGACCGTGGGGATTCCGAGGCTTTCAATCACACGTGCCAGCACGGGCACGTTCCTGCAGCAATCCGGTCAGGCAGGCGCCAGCAGCAGCACGTCTACGGCGCGCTCTTTCAGGCGGGCGGCGAGTTCGGGCCCCTGGACGTTTCGCCAGTCCTCCAGCCTCCGGTCCTGGTAGCCCATGAACGAGTATGCCTCGTCCGCGAGCCGGCCAATCGCGCCTTCCTTCTCCAGCTGGGTGAAGGCCCGGAAGGGCAGCACAACGTCGATGTCTTCCAGCAGGCTGGCGTGGCTGATGTGCAGGTGCGAGCAGCCAATCTGCTCCTGCCGGACATCCCGCGGGATGACCCGGTAGGTCGGATCGCCCCAGGTTGGCTCTTGCCGCTCGCGCTCCTCGTCGAAACCCTCCTGGCTGTCCTTCAGGAACACACCAGCGGACGTCATCAGCGCGATCGTGCACTGCTGGACCGGTTTGGGCAGGGGCGTCCAGACAGGCGGTTCGTCGATGGCCGGGGTCGATTCGTACATCGTCCGCATGGAACGCGGAAGGAACTTGTAGCTGTCGATGGGCATCGGTCGCCTCCTCTCGGCGATTCTACTGCTTTCCGAAGATCACGCCCGGGTTGAGCAGGTTCGCCGGGTCGAGCGCGGCCTTGATGGCCCGCATCGCCGCGATGTCGCTTTCCGAGCGGGTGAGGTGGAGCCAGCGGGTCTTCGCCACCCCAATGCCGTGCTCCGCGCTGATGCTTCCGCCAAGCTCCGCAACCAGCCGCAGCACGGCGTCCGTTGCCCTATCGTCGTCCGCCGCCAGGCCAAGCACGTTGACGTGCAGGTTTCCATCCGCGATATGGCCAAAGAGGATCGGGCGCGCCTCCGGGGCCGCCTTCTTCACGGTCCCACGCACGCAGGCTTCGAATTCCTCGAGCCTTGGCAGTGGCAGCGCCACGTCCAGCTTGTGCGGCACGCCCTCGGCGTTGATCGACTCCGTATGCCGCTCCCTGTACGCCCAGAGCCGTGCTCGCTGGGATCGCTCCGAGGCGACCGCGCTCGCCTCGAAACCCCCGGCCGCTTCGAGCGCGCCCACGAGTTCGCCCATCGGGTCATCCCGGGCGGCGCATTCGAACAGCAGGTAGCAGGGCGCCCGGTCTGGAAAGGGCGCCGGAAGGCCGGTGTGGCGGAGCACCAGGTCGAGACCGTCCGCGAAGAATACCTCGGCCGCCTCCAGCGAAGGCGCGTGCGCACGTACCACGGACACGACGCCCAGCGCCGCCGCTACGCCGTCGACCGCGAGCAAGGCTGCCGCCCTGCCGGCCAGTTGCGGGATCAGCCGCAGGCGAGCCCGTGTGACTATCGCCAGCGTCCCTTCGCTCCCGGCAAGCAGTCCGGGGATGTCGTAGCCCGTGTTGTCCTTCGCGAGGCCCGGCAACCGCCGAATCACGCTGCCGTCCACCCGAGCGGCCTCAATTCCGCCGACCTGCGCCCGCATCGGCCCGTAGCGCAACACGCGGATGCCGCCGGCGTTCGTCGCGATCATCCCGCCGATCGTGCAACTATCACGCGAGGCCAGGTCCACGCCGAAGTTCCAGCCCGCCGCGCGGATGTGTTCCTGCAGCCGCGCCAGCGTCACGCCCGCGCCGACCGTGACTTCGCCCGCGACCGCATCCACTTCCCCGAGTGACGAGAGCCGTGAAGAGGAAACCACCACCTCCCCGCCGCGCGGGACGCCGCCGCCAACCAGGCCCGTGTTTCCGCCCTGCGGCACCACGGGCACGCCCGCCTCGGTGAGGATTCGGAGGGATTCGGCCAGCTCGGCCGTGTCGCCGGGGCGGACCACAAACCGCGCGTCCCCAGAGTACCGGCGGGTCCAGTCAGTTTCGTAGGACGCCTTCACATCCGCGTCGCGCAGGACGTGCTCAGGCCCAACGACCCCCGCAACTCTGGCTGCCAGGTGATCCGTCACCTCGCGATTCTTGCCCCTCCCTTTCGGGGGCGCAATCGGCGAACGCGCCCGATCTACCGCAGCTTCGTTACCGGCCGCAGGAACAGCATCGCGGCGACGCCGATGACCATCGCAATGATGGCGCTCACTACAACGGTCGTCTGCGGCCCGAAGGCGCTCGCCATGAGGCCGGCCTGGGCGTATCCGACCGGCGTGGAGGCCGTGAACGCGAGGCTGTACATGCTCATCACCCTGCCCATCATCGCCCGCTCCGTATTCTCCTGGAGCAGCGCCATCGCGAAGTTTATGAAGATCGCGGGGCCAAGCACGCCTGAAACGAACAGCATGATCATGTTCACCGGCAGGCTGCTGCTCAGCCCGTACAGCATCATGAAGAACCCGCCGAAGAGCACCGAGGAACAGAGCAGCAGCCCTCGCCGCCGCAGCCGGATCACCGTCATCAGCATCGATCCGAAGACGATCCCCGCGCCAAAGCAGCCCCAGAGGATGCCAACGAACTTGTCGCTCTCCTTGAGCACATCCTCCACGAAGATCACGACGGTCACGCTGAAGGGGCCCATCAGGAACACGCCGGGGACGGTCCCCAGCGCCAATACACCGGTCAACTGTGGTGAGCGGCGGACGTACCGCAGTCCTTCCACCAGGTCCGCGCGGACGTTGCGCCCGGTGGGCACGGGCGCATCGGTCGCGATGCGCGAGAAGAGGAAGGCCGCCGCCGCGAGCATCACCACCTCCGCCCCGAAGGCGAACGTCAGCCCCGGGCCATCCGCGAGGAAGCCCCCCAGGGTCGGGCCCCCGAACTGGAGCGTGGCCATGAACGCCATCGTCCCCAGGATGACGCCGTTTTGGAGCTGCGCCGGCTTCAGGATCTGCGGCATCATGCTGGCGCGCGCCGGGTTCGTGAACGCCCCCGCCCCACCAACGATCGCCGCGAGGAAGAAGACGGGCCAGATGCAGCCGGCATCCATGCCCGCCAACGCCACGTACGCCAGCGAGACGGCCGCCGCCACGCTGTAGGTGCGGACAAGAATCCGCCGCCGCTCCACCCGGTCCGCGACCACACCACCGAAGAGCGCCAGCGCCGCGCCCGGCAGCGTCTGGCAGATGAGCGCCGCCGCGATGGCAATGGGCCGGGCGTCGTCCGGTACCCGGTCGCGGATAAAGAGCGGGACCGTGACTGCCTGGATGCCCACGCCGGTGCCCGCCACCACGGATGCCGCCCACCAGTTGCGATAGCCTGCAGTGGCGAAGGGATTGCGCGTTTCAATGGTCCCGTCAACGGTCTCGCTGTGGCTCGGCGCGCCGGTGAGAGGCTCGGCCGGGAGTACCTGTTCTGTCATTGAGCGAGTCTACACAGCGGCCCGGTCCGTTGCATGCAGCAACTGCGCGATCACCACAACCATCAGCCCCGCGCACATGCGGCCGCCTCCTACTCGTCACAACCTTCGCGCAACTTCGAGCCTTCGCGGCTTCGTGTCCCCAGCCCAAAACGCGCCCTATCGCGCCCCGAACGCCTCGAAGGTCAGAATCGTGAACGTGTCCCGGATATGCGGGATCGAGTGGATCTGCCGTTCGATCAGGCGGCCGAGCCCGTCAACGTCCTCAATGTACAGCTTGACCAGCAGGTCGTACTGGCCCGTGATGCTGTACGCCTCCGAGAAGCTCTCCACCTCCGCGATCCGGTTGGCCACTTCCGTGCCGTGGCCCGGATCCGTCTTCACCATCACGAATACTGCCCGCATGAGCGAAGTCTAACGCAGGGCCCGCCCTATGGTGTACGCAGCCCCGGAGTTGCTAGGATGAAGGGACAACCCGCCTGGCCCTGGAGGACTCCGGTGATGTGATAGGTCCCCAGCCCTGGGTCCTCGCCCGCCCGCCCGCAACCTGGTTGGGCGGCGCCGTTCACACCAGCAAGGAGTCGTCACCGTGGCCAAACAGCCAAAGCCCAAGCCCGGCCAGCCGGTCAAGCCAGGCCTTGGGGGCCCCAAGTCCGTCACCCCGCGCGTTGGCGGCAAGCCAGAACACATCCGCGTCAAGAAGTAACGGGCCGGCGGCTCACCCCGCGGCCAGCACCTGCGCCCGTGGGGCGTGGACGAAGATCCGCGTCCCCTCGGGAGGCAGTTCCTCGTTCGCCTCCAGGCGGAAGCGCAGTTCGCCGGCAGCCGTCTCCATCCCGACGTACACGTCGTTCCCCTGGAACATCCGGCTTCGCAGCACGCCGGTGGCGACACCGAGGCCCGCCTGTTTCGCCAACGTCGCCTGTTCATCGCGGATCAACAACTGCACGGGGCCCGGTTCCGCCGGCGCGGTTTGCCAGTCCCCGCAAGCCGTCTCCACAAGGCCGTCGCTTCGCCTCTCTCCGGGGACGATGTTCTCCATCCCCAGGAACCGCGCGACGAACTCAGTTTGCGGTTCGTTATGGACTTCCCGCGGGGTGCCCATCCGGACGATTCTGCCCGCGCGCATCACCGCCATCACCGTGCTCATCGCGAACGCTTCGAACTGGTCGTGCGTGACATAAAGCGCGGGGACGCGAAGCTGCTCCAGGATAGTCTTCAATTCAACCAGCAAACGCTCTCGCAGGGCGCGGTCCAGCGAACCGAGCGGCTCGTCGAGCATCAACAACCGTGGTTCCGGCGCCAGCGCCCGCGCCAGGGCAACCCGCTGGCGTTCGCCCCCGGAGAGCTTCTCGATGGTCCGCTTGCCGAACTCCATCAGCCCGGTCATCGTGAGCAGCTCCGCCACGCGCTCGCGATGCGCGCCCCGGGGGAAGCGCGAATGGCGCAACCCGAAGGCAATGTTCTGTTCGACTGTCAGGTGCGGGAAGAGCGCGAACTCCTGGAACATCATCCCGAAGTTGCGGCGATGCGGCGGGACTGCGGCCAGGTCGTCCCCGTCGAAGAGGATGCGCCCGCACTCCGGCCGCTCGAGCCCGGCTATCAGGCGCAGCAGTGTCGTCTTCCCGCAGCCGCTCGGCCCGACCACTGCCAGCGTTTCGCCGGGCCGCACGCGCAGGGAGACGGAATCCACGATCAGGCGCCCCGCGGCTGCGAAGGACACGCCTTCAAGCTCGAGGCCTTCATCCCCCATCAAAACGTCCCCAGCCCGCGGATCCGCATCCGATCGATCACGAGGAATCCGGCGGCCGTAACGCTCATCAGGATCGTGCTCATCGCCAGCGCCTGTCCGTAGTTCAATGCGCCGGGCTGGCCCAGGTAGCGGAAGATCGCCAGCGGCAGGGTCGGCCACTCCGGCCGGGCAATCAGCAGCGTCGCGCCGAATTCGCCCATCGAAATGGCAAACGCAAACACCGCCCCGACCACGATCGCCCTCCACAGGAGTGGGAGATCCACCCGGAAGAACACCCCCACGGAACTCTCTCCCATCGTCCGGGCGGCTTCGCGCAGCCGCGGGTCAATCGCGCGCAACTGGCCGCTGATTGCCCGCGCAACGAAAGGATAGGCCACGAGCGTGTGCGCGATCACGATCAGCCAGCGGCTTGCCCGCAATTCAAGGGGTGGCTCGTCCAGTGTCACGAGGAATCCGAGCCCAAGTGTTATCGCCGAAACCCCGAGCGGCATCAGCAAAAGCGCTTCCACCAGCGCCGCGCCGCGTTTCACGCGCTGGATGCCGTACGCCGTCAGCATCCCCAGGGGCACCGCGAGCGCCGTCGCGCTGGCCGCGAACATCACGGAGTTTCGCGCCGCCTGGAACGGCGTCACGAACAACGCCTGGTTGCGCGTGTTTTCGCCCAGCGACCGGTAGAACTCAAGCGTGTAGCCCGCCGCGCCGTGGAGGGACCGTTCCACCAACGCGAGCAGTGGTGCAACCGTGAAGAGCACGAGGGCGACGACGATACTCGCGGCCACCAGGCGGCCGGCTCGTCCTGGTCGCGCCGGACTTGCCGCCACGCCGGCAGCCACTCCCCGCCCCTTCGAAAGCCGCGCATAGAACGCAAGGAACGCGAACGTCACACCCATCTGGATCAACGCCAGGGCGGCCGCGAGCGAGGGCCGGAAGATGAAGACCATCTCGCGGTAGATCTCCGTCTCGATTGTCGCGTAGCGCGGCCCGCCGAGGATGAGGATGACTCCGAAGCTCGTGAAGGAGAACAGGAATACGAGCGACCCGGCCGCCAGGATCGGTGCTTTCAGAAGGGGCGCAGTCACTCGTGCAAACCGTTCCAGCCGGCCGTACCCCAACACTGCCGCAACTTCGCCGAGCCGCGGGTCCAGGTTCGCCCACGCCGCCGCGATGATCCGGGCTGCCAGCGCGAGGTTATAGAAGACGTGCGCCAGGAGGATGATCCAGATCGTGTTAAACAGCCGGATTGGCGGCTCGTCCACGCCTGGCAGTTCCATGAGGACCGCGTTCGCCAGCCCTCGTGGTCCCACCAGCGCTGAAAAGGCCACCGCCACCACAACTGTCGGCAGCACAAAGGGGATAGTCACAACCGCCAGCACCAGCGCCTTGCCGGGGAATTCGTGGTGCGCCAGGACCCAGGCGCAAGGCAGCGCCAGGCCCACCGTCAGGAGAGTCGAAAGCGCCGCCTGCCACGTCGTGAACCAGAGCCGCTCGAGGTAGTAGCTGTCTTCCCAGAGCGGGCGCAGGTCATCCAACGAGGCCGTTTCTCCCAGCAACGACTCCCGGATGATCCCCTGCAACGGGTACAGGAGGAAGGCCCCCAGGAACGCCAGCGGCAGGGCGAGCAGCAACCAGGCCCCGGCGCGAGCCGTCCACGGTGGGCCCGCCGGGTTCGGCCGGGCGACCACTAGCGAAGGACCGCCTTCGTCCAATCGGCGATCCAGGTGTCCCTGTTCTTGGCAATGTCGCTGGCCGAAACCGTCGCGGGCGGCACCGTCACCTTCGCGAACTTTTCGAAGGCCTCGGGCACCGCCGCCTCACTGTTCACAGGATAGACAGCCATCTGCCCGGGGATGTCCTCCTGCACCCGCTTGCTCAGGAGGAAGTCGATGAACTTCCTGGCCAGCGCCGGGTTCTTCGCACCCTTCAACACGCCCGCGTATTCCACCTGCCGGAAGGCGCCCTTGGGTGGCAGGATGTTCCCCGTCGGCGAGTCATCCCGCGCTGGCTTCGCGAACATCTGCTCGAAGGCAGGGCTCGTTGCGTAGCTCAGGACGATCGGCTGCTGCCCGCCGTGGAGTGTGAAATTCGTGTTGTAGGCGGTTTCCCAGCCGTCCACAACCACCAGTCCGTTCGCCCGCATCTTCCCCCACCACTCCAGGTACTTGTCCTTCCCGAAGTAGTCCACCGTCGCGATCAGGAACGCCAGCCCCGGAGACGATGACGCCGGGTTTTCGACAACCACGAGCCCTTTGTACTTCGCGTCCGTGAGGTCTTCCAGCTTCTGGGGGACCGGCAGATTCGATTTCTTCAGCGCGGCGATGTCGTAGTTCAGGTTCACGTAGCCGTAGTCTATCGGCGTCAC
Organism: Anaerolinea sp.; assembly: GCA_013822275.1. Classification (GTDB taxonomy): domain Bacteria; phylum Chloroflexota; class Dehalococcoidia; order Tepidiformales; family Tepidiformaceae; genus PNKC01. The sequence goes on from PNKC01000004.1 coordinate 56,060, forward strand.
GTTGTTGGCCCCGTCCGCCTGGAGGTCCTTCGGCACCTTCGCCAGCAGAGGTGACGAGTACGGCTGGAAGACTGCAGCATCCAGCGCACGCGACAGGAACGTATTGTCCACGCCAAAGGAAACGTCGCCTTCCGGGTTCTTCTTCGTGAAGACAAGGCTCGTGACCAGCGCGCCCGCGTCGCCCTTCTTCAGGACCTTTACGGTCGCGTTGTTCTGCGTTTCGAACTCCTTCAGGACGTCTTCTGACAGGTTGAACGAATCGTGCGTGACGAGGGTGAGGGTCGCCTCGCCGTCATCGTCTCCGCCACAGCCAGGCAGGACGAAGAGCGCGAGCGACAGAGCGAGGACGAGGGCCATTGCGGCAGCCATGCGATTTCGCATTCGAGTGCTTTCCGCCGCCCGGGGCGCCGGGGAGTGGCTTCGGGCTCAACGAAAAGGAGCCCGGAAAAGCCGGACTCCTCGCGTAACGCTACAGGGTTCCGACCGCTTTCCTACGCACGTATAAACGTGGTCAGGTTCAAGGGGTTTACTCTCAGCCCGAAGGCACCCCCAGCGATCCCGAACAGCTATTGAATTGTCTCCGCCAACCTACACCCTCATTCCATGCCCGGCAACTACACCGGGTTCCAATGCTCCGCCCTTTCGCCTTCACGCGCCGTGCCCCATCTCCAGCCCCCGACGCTCCGCGGAGGGGGCGAAATCGAGGACCTCCAGTTCCACCGTCTCGCCGCGCCAATCGCGCTGGAGCGAGTAAACGATGTCCAGCTCCGGCGCCAGCTCCGATTCCGCCTGGCGGAAGGCAATCCCGCTCCATGTCCCCAGCCCGTCGCGCAACGTCAACTTCAGGTGCGACTTGTCCGACCCAACCGGCCGCGAGTTCAGCAGCTTGACCCCGCGGCTGAGGAGCACCGGCTTGCGGTTGCCGTGCCCGCAAGGCTCGAACCGCATGAGTCCCTTGATCTCCAGCCCGGTGAGGTCGCCAAGCGCGGCTTCGGCATCGATGTCGATGACCCGGCGCAGCGTTTCTCCCTGCAGCAGTTCCGCTGCCGCGTTCACCAGCCGTTCGCGCAGGAGGTCGAGGTTCTCGTTCTTCACGGTGAATCCCGCCGCCGCGCGGTGGCCTCCGTGGCGCACGAGCAGCCCTTTCTCCTTCCGGATCGCTGCCACAATGTCGAACACCGGGATGCTCCGCGCGCTCGCCCTGCTCTCTTCTGGGCCCCGCGAAAGCACGATGGAAGGCCGGTGCCGCCTGTCCGCCAGTCTGGATGCCACCAGGCCGACGATCCCGGCGTGGACCTTGTCGGTGGCGACCATGATCAGCGGGTCATCGGCGGCGCCGAGGAGCTCTTCGGCGATCACGTACGCGTCCTCCGTCTGCTGCTGGCGTTGGCGATTCAGCAGGTCGAGTTCAGCCGCCAGCCGCTTCGCGCTGTGCATGTCCTCAACCAGCATCAGCTCGAGGGCGATGTTCGCGTGCGCCATCCTGCCGGCGGCGTTCATCCGCGGCCCGATCGCGAAGCCAAGCGTTTCCGCCGTGAACCGCTCCGGCGGCGTCCCCGCCACGTTGGCCAGCGCTTCCAGGCCCGGCCGCAGCCCGCGCTGCATCCGCGCGATCCCGTCTGTCACGATCTTCCGGTTCTCATCGTTCAGCGGCGCGACATCGACCACGGTCCCCAGCGCGACAAGGTCGATGAATGCGGCTTCCTCCAGCTGGCGCCCGCATGCTTCGTAGAGCACCTGGAGGAACCGGTACGCCACGCCAACGGCCGCCAGTTCATCGAACGGATAGGGCGAATCGGGGCGTTTCGGGTTGACCGCCGCCACGGCCGCCGGCAGCTCATCCGGCACGGTGTGGTGGTCCAGGATGATGACGTCCAGCCCGAGCGTGTTCGCGAACGCCACCTCCGCCACGGAGCTGATGCCGCAGTCGGCTGTGATCATCAGCGCGCATCCCGCCTCCCGCAGCGTCTTCACTGCGCCGATGTTGAGGCCATACCCCTCCGCGAACCGGTCCGGTATGTAGTTGTGCGTTTTCGCACCCAGCGCCCGCAGCCCAAGGTGCAACACCGCGACGGATGTCACCCCATCAACATCGAAGTCGCCGTAGAGGGCAATCAGTTCGTGTTCGGCGATGGCTTGCCGGACCCGCGCAATCGCCTCGCGCATCCCGGGGAGTTCGAGGGGGTCGTGGTCCGGCGCGAGGAACGGCTTGTAGAACAGGTCCGCCTGCGGCCGCTCCGTGATTCCCCGCGCCGCAAGCACGGTGGCGACGATCGGCGGGAACCGGGGGATGCCTTTTTGCCGTGCATAGGGGTCGCGAAGGCGCCAGCGCGTCTGCGGCAGGCCCAGCGTGATGCCCATGTCTAGGCCGGCCGGTAGCGGCGAAATATCAGGCTGGCGTTGTGGCCGCCAAACCCGAGCGAGTTCGACATTACGGCCTCAATGCTGGCAGAACGGGCCACGTTCGGCACGTAGTCCAGGTCGCAATCGGGGTCCGGGGTCGTGTAGTTCGTTGTCGGCGGGATCACCCCGTGCTGCATCGCCAGGATGGAGGCTGCGGCTTCAATGGCGCCTGCTGCCCCCAGCAGGTGCCCTGTCATGGACTTCGTGGAGCTGATCGGCAGGGAGTAGGCGTACTCCCCGAATACTCTCTTGATCGCCAGCGTCTCCAGCTTGTCGTTCATCGGCGTGGACGTGCCGTGGGCGTTCAGGTAGTCGATGTCGTCGGGGCGCAGGCCAGCCTGCTTGAGCGCTTTCTGCATCGCCCGCGTCGCGCCCTCGCCGTTCTCGTCGGGCTGTGTGATGTGAAAGGCGTCGCTCGTCGCCCCGTAGCCGGCCAGTTCCGCGAGGATGTCCGCCCCGCGCGCCAGTGCGTGTTCCTCGGACTCGATCACCAGCAGCCCGGCGCCCTCGCCCATGACGAAACCGTCCCGTTCGCGGTCGAACGGGCGCGACGCCCCGGCCGGGTCGTCGTTGCGGGTGGTCAGCGCTTTTGCGGCCGAGAAACCGGCCATGCAGATGGGCGTGATCGCTGCCTCGGTGCCGCCCGCCAACGCAATCTCGGCGTCGCCCCGGCGGATGATGTTCGCGGCCTCGCCAATGCTGTCCGCGCCGCTCGCGCAGGCGCTGATCAGCGCGTAGTTCACTGCTTTCGCCCCGAGCTTGATGCTCAATTGCCCGCTCGTCATGTCGCTGAGCATCATCGGCATCAGGAACGGGCTTACGCGGCCCGGCCCCTTCTCCCGCAACGTGTCGTACTCGGCCATAAGCGTCGCAATCCCGCCGATGGCGGTCCCTACAATTACCGCGAAGTCGTTGCCATTCGCTTTGTCCGGCACGAAACCGCTCTGCTTGAGCGCCTCGTCCGCCGCCACGAAGGCAAACTGCGTGAGCCGGTCGGCCCGCCGCGCTTCCTTCCGGTCCATGTACTTTGCAGGGTCGAAGTCCTTGACCTCGCCCGCCACTCGCGACTCGTAGCCGGTGGCGTCGAAGAGGGTGATGGGCGCGATCCCGGGCTTGCCGGCGGTCATCGCTTCCCAGTTGTCGCACGCGTTGTGGCCAAGCGCGGTGATCATGCCGGTGCCGGTAACAACAATCCGCCGGTTCATTGGGGCTTCTCAAGCATAGACACGACTGGCGTAGACACGGCTGGTTGCCGAGTGTATATCACAGCGCCGCTACGTCCTTCACCACGCGTGGCAGCCGGTCCGCGATTTCACCCGCCAGGAGCCCGGCTTCGCCCATTTCAAGCCGCAGCGCCTCCCCCGTGGCGCCATGCAGGTATACGCCGAGACAGGCTGCTTCGAACGGCTCCAGCCCCTGTGCCAGGTAGCCGCCGATCATCCCCGCCAGGACGTCGCCGGACCCCGCCGTCGCCAGGAGCGGGTTCGAAAACGGGCTCAACGCCGTCTTGCCGTTCGCGCCCGCGATGATCGAATGCGCGCCCTTGAGCAGAATGGTGCAGCCGAATTTCGCCGCTGCTTCCCTGGCAATCTCGAGCCGCCGCGACTGCACATCCGCCACCGTGGTCTTGAGCAACCGCGCCATCTCGCCGGGATGGGGCGTCAGCACGGCGTTTGCGGGGATGCGCTCCGCCGCGCCGTCCATTCCGGCCAGTGCGTTCAACGCATCCGCGTCAATCACGCATCCCCGCGTCAGCTCGATGCCGAAGTCTGGCATCAGTGCCCACGTGAGCGCTCGCGTCTCATCCGTCAGCGAAAGCCCGGGCCCGAAAACCACCGTAGAATAGCCGTGCAATCCGGCCCGCAGCGTGATCGCCGCCTCACCCGGGAGCGTGCCGTCCGTCGTGGTCACTTGAGGTAGCCACGTCGCCTCCGCAATCGCCGGCGCCAGCATGGGGATGAGCGTGTCCGGGCAAGCGATACTCACCAGTCCCGCGCCTGCGCGGTATGCGCCAGAGGCCGCCAACCGCGGCGCCCCCACGTAGCTCCTGCTTCCGCCTACCACCAGCACTTTGCCGAACGTCCCCTTGTTTGCGTCCTCGGCCCGTTTCGGCAGGGCTTGCCGCGCCCAGCGCGCCGTCAACAGCTCCAGTTGCACGGCATCCTGGGCGGCCTTCGGGATGCCGATGTCGATCACCTGTACCCGGCCCACGAGCGCGCTTGCCGGCGATTGGTACATCCCTACCTTGGGCAGCCCGAAGGTCACCGTCAGGTCCGGTTCCACGGTGAAGGGGTCCACAACCCCCGAATCCGCATTGATGCCCGTTGGCACGTCTACCGCGACGACTTTCGGCGGGTTGAACCCCCTTCGCGCCCCCGCCAGCTTCTCCAGGGCCCCCGCCATCGGGCTGCCCGGCTCCAGCGGGCGCGTCTGGCCAATCCCAAGCAGCGCGTCGACCACCAGGTCGGCGCTTCCTAACAGCTGTTCGAGCGCGCCGGGGTCCGAGTCCTGGCGTCCATCGACCATGGTCACGTCGCGGTTCGCGAGTTCGGCGGCGTTGCCGTCCTCGGGCCGTCCCAGGGGCGCGTAAACAACTACCTCGGTACCCCAGTCGCTCAGGTGCCTGGCTGCGACCAGGCCGTCGCCGCCGTTGTTCCCCGGCCCGGCGAGGACTACGATTCGGCGCCCCTCCAGTGTCCCAAGGAGCATCCACGCTTCCTGTGCAACGGCCAGGCCAGCCTCCTCCATCAACTGTGCTTCGCTGGTGCCCGCGGCCACCGCTGCCGCCTCCAGTGCCCGCATCTCGGCGGTCGTGACCAGCTTCATCGCAAACCCTTCTCCCGGATCAGCCGCAGGGCCGCTTCTCCCCGCCGTGGCGTGTCTTCAATCTCCGTCATCGCCCGCTCCCCAACCACGCTGGCGATGGCGAAGTCGTGCGAATGCGTGAGCGAAACCTCGAGGCCCCGCATCTGGATCTGCTCCGCCCGCTCGGCACCCCGGCCGTAGAGGAAGATCAGTGGTTTTCCTCGCCGGTTGGGGAGGACTTCGATGTCTCGCCAGCCCACGCCGCGAATGCCCGTCCCGAGCGCCTTCATCACCGCTTCCTTTGCGGCAAACCGCGCCGCCAGCTCGGAAACGCGTCCCCTGCAGTGGGTGATTTCATCCGCCGTGTACACCCGATTCAAGAACCGGTCGCCATGCCGCTCGATGACGTCCGCAACGCGCGCAATCTCGATGATATCGACGCCAACGGCGAACTTCGTAGCCATGACCATCGATCCTACGGGACGAGCCGGTAGTGTGCCCCGTCCCGGGGGGCGCGTTCCCCACTCTCTCGTAAACTTGGCCCATGACAGCACAGATCATCGACGGGACGGCAATGGCCGCGGACATAAAGACAGAGGTGGCCGCGCGGGTCGCCTCCCTCAAGTCGAAAGGCGTCTCACCGGGCCTGGCCGTGATCCTCGTCGGCGATGACCCTGGCTCCGTCAGCTATGTGTCCGGCAAGGCGAAGGACTGCGAGGAGGTCGGCATCTTTTCCGAGACGTTTCATCTCGCGGCCCCGACGGGGCAGCAGGAACTGCTTTCGCTCGTCGCCAGCCTGAATGGGGACAGCCGTTTCCACGCAATCCTTCCCCAACTGCCCCTGCCAAAGCATGTGAATGAGCTTGCCATCATCGATGCTCTCCGCCCGGAAAAGGACGCCGACGGCCTGCACCCGGTGAACCTGGGCCGCGTCCTCCGGGGCGAAACCAGCGGCGCGCTGCCGTGCACTCCCCACGGCGTCCTTCAGATGCTCGCTCGCAGCGGCAACGACCCGGCGGGGAAGCACGTCGTGGTCGTCGGCCGCTCGACGCTGGTCGGCCGCCCACTCGCCGTCCTCCTCAGCAACAAGGCGAAAGGCGCCAACGCGACCGTGACGATCTGTCACACCGGTACACCCGACATCGGCCGCTTCACGCGGGACGCGGACATCGTTGTCATGGCAGCCGGCCGGCCCAACACGCTCACGGCGGAGATGGTCCGCGACGGTGTGGTTGTCATCGACGTTGGCACAAACCGCATCGACGACCCTTCGCGCAAGCGCGGCTGGCGCCTGGTGGGAGACGTCGACCACGAAGCCGTGCGCGAAAAGGCAAGCTGGATTTCCCCGGTCCCCGGAGGCGTTGGCCCCATGACTCGCGCGATGCTCCTCGTCAACACCATCCGCGCCGCGGAAATGGCGAGCGGCTAAAGGGGTTCGAGTTCGACGCCCGGGATTCGGCTGAAGTGCCGTGTGTTCCGCGTCAGCAGTGCCGCCCCATGGGCCAGCGCGATTCCGGCGATGAGCAGGTCCCCAAGTGGTAATCGGGCACCGGCGCGTTCCAGCTTGGGCCCGGCCTCAGCGGCCAACTCCGCCGCGGTGGAGTCGAGCGGCAACACGGTCAGCCGTGCGAGCAGTGCACCAATCACCTCCCGCTGGAGCGGCGTCTGTGCTCCCATCCGCAGTTCGAATCTGGAGATCACTGTGGTCACGAGACGCTCGTCGGCAATCGCTTGCCGCACTGCGGAGAATCCCGGGTCGATCGCCTTGAGGTAGTCGACCAGCACGTCGCTGTCGGCGACTACGAGTCCCGCCACTGCCTCGTCCGTATCTCAGCCACTCGCGGCGCCATATCGTCGGCTTCGTCGCGAAGCGCGCCCGCCAGTGCGAGGAGTTCAACCGTTTTGCTCGCACGCTCCTCTCTAGCGCGCACGTAGCGTTCCAGCGCTTCCCCGATGAGCGGCGAATAGCCTGCCAGCCTCCGCTTGGCGGTGGCACTCTTGAGCCGGGCTCGTGTCTCGTCGGACAGGTCGAGGGTCGTCTTCATCCGGCCTGCTCCGGCTGAACGAGCGCAGGGAGTGGTGGGGGCGTACGTCCCTGCGCCTCCGCGTCCAGCGTCTCCAGGTACCACATGACGATGATCTCCAGGACCCTGGAGTACCCCTTTTCGCCACGCTGGGCGGCGAGATCCTTCAGCAGCGCGCGGTGCTCGTCCGTGAGTTCGATCGTGGCCCGCATGCACGGATGATACCATGCATATGCATGTCTCTGTTCGCATCACGCGCCGCCTGCTCTATCCTTTAGCCATTCAAGAACAGGCCGGGGGCACGAAAGCACTCGCAGCCCGCATCTCTGCCATCCTGGTGCGACTTCGACGTCGCGGCAGATGAAGCGCGCGTAGGTTCTTCCCGGGCCACTGGCTAAAGCTCTTCGACCACGAGTCCGGGAATGCGGTCGAAATGGCGGCTGTTCCGCGTAATCAGCGGCATCCGGTGATTCCTCGCAACGCCCGCGATGAGCGTGTCTCGTGTGTCGAGGCGAATGCCCGCTGCTCGCAACTCCCGATCGATAGAAGCCGCCTCGCGCGCGGAGTCGCGGTCTAGCTCAAGGACCGTCACCTTGTCCAGAAGGTCCCGGACCTCTGAAATCTCTTCGGCGGTCCGTGCCCCTCGTTCAAGCTCGAACACGTTGATCGCGGTCGTGAACAGCGTGTCCCGGAGCGACGCGCTTACCATTCGCTGCCCCGTGTCACCGAATCCCCTCAGGGAATCAATGAGCACGTCCGAATCTACGAGCCGGTCTGCCAATGCTCTCGCGACTCGCGCACGCTGTCGTAAAGACGCGCAGCGAATTCCTCTGAAATTGAGCCGGAAAGCCGCCGGATACCCTCCGCCCGCCGCAACCGCTCGGCCCTTTCCGCTGGTTCGATGCCAAGGTACTCCACCAGGGCCTCGTTGATGATCTTCGAATAGCCCTTCTCGCCGCGCTCAGCCGCCCGCTTGAGCAACGCCTCCCGCACCCTGTCGTCCAGTTCGATCGTCGTCCTCATGATTCGATCATGCATGCAGGTGCATGCATGTCAATCAACCAGTCGCCACTCGCTGCCCCCCATGCGACAATTTCCTCATGCAAGAACAACTCGCCCGCGCGAAAGCGCTCGCCGCCCGCATCTCGGACATCTTGGTGCGACTTTGACGTCGCGGCAGACGAAGCGCGCGTAGCCGAACTCGAACAACAGTCCAGCCAAGCCTCCTTTTGGGATGACGCCGAAACCGCCCGCGCCCTCATGCAGCAGCTTGCTGCCCTGCGCACGCGCGCGGAAACCTGGCGCGCACTCGAACGCAAGGTGAATGATGCCGCCGAGATCCTCGAACTGGCCATCGCCGAATCCGATGAGTCCCTCGGCCCCCCCGCTGAGGCGGATCTCGATGCCGCCGAGAAGCAGCTCGCGGAGCTGGAATTCCAGCTCCAGCTTTCGGGCCCGTACGATAGCCGCAACGCGATCCTCGCGGTCCACGCCGGCGCCGGCGGCACGGACTCCCAGGACTGGGCCGAGATGCTCTTCCGCATGTACCTGCGTTGGGCCGAACGCAAGGGCTTCTCAACCGAGGTCCTGGACGTCGCCGAAGGCGAAGAAGCCGGCATCAAGAGCGCGACCATCGAGATCAACGGTCCCTACGCCTTTGGCTATCTTCAGAGCGAGCGGGGCGTCCACCGGCTCGTCCGCCAATCGCCCTTCAACGCATCCAACGCCCGCCAGACGAGCTTCGCGAAGGTCGAAGTCCTGCCGGAAGTTGAAGCCGCGGGCGAGATCGAGATCAACCCCGACGACGTGAAGATCGACGTATTTCGCTCCAGCGGAGCCGGCGGCCAGAACGTCCAAAAGAACTCCACCGCCGTGCGTCTCACCCACCTTCCCACCGGCATCGTCGTCACCTGCCAGAACGAACGCTCCCAGGGCCGCAACCGCGAGAGCGCGATGAAGGTCCTCGAATCACGCCTCCTCGAAATCGAACTCAACCGCCGCGAGGAAGAAAAGGCCCGGTTAAAAGGCCAGCACGTGGACATGAGCTTCGGCAGCCAGATCCGCAACTACGTCCTCCACCCCTATAAGATGGTCAAGGACGTGCGCACCGGCTTCGAGACCAGCGACACCACCGCGGTCCTGGATGGCGAAATCGACCCGTTTATCGAGGCGTACCTCAAGTCGCGCGTGGGTGAGGATTCATGAGGCGTCTGCTGCTAATCGGGCTCGCGGTGCTTAGCGTCGCCGCTTTGCTCCCTTCCCTTGTCACGCCCGCCCGGGCGGAGGCCGTCATTGAGGCCACCTCGATCGATAACGGCTACCCGAAGCAGTTGACCTTCAAGGTGACCGCCCGCTCGGATTCCGACATCACCGAGGCCACCCTCAACTACTCCCTCACGGGCCGTGGCACGAGCGCACTCGGGAAGCCCACCAACTTCACTCCCGGCAAGAACGTTACGGTGGAAGTGGTCATCCAGGTCAACTCCGGCTCCAGTTACATCCCCGTCGGCAGCGAGTTCGTCTACCACTGGGAAATCACGAGCGCGGATGGGAAGACTGTCTCGAGCCCCGAACAAACCTTCTTCTTTCTCCCGCCGAACCAGGATTGGAAGTCGGTAAAGGGCGACTTCATGACCGTCTACTATCACGGCGACAAGGAAGCCACCGCCAACACCTACCTCAAGGCCGGCGTCGAAACCTACGAGAAGGTTGGCAAGAACCTCTTCAACATCCAGCTCAAGCAGGTACCCGTGAAGGTCATCCTCTTCGACAACGAAAAGGAAAGCGATCCCGCCCGGCCGGGCTCCGGCACCGGCTCGTTCGATTCCACGGTCACGACATGCGGCACGAAGGTGACGAACGATATTGTCCTCGCCATCCCTGTCGCCTGTGGGTCAGCCGACCGGACCGATACCCTCCGTCACGAATTCGGCCACATCCTGAACGAAACGGCGGGCGAAGGGTCGCTCGCGAAGCTGCCTTCGTGGCTGGACGAAGGCACCGCCGTCTACGCCCAGACCTCTCCCGGCGACTACCAGACCGCCTTCGCCCAGGCGGCACGCGTCAACCGGCTGATCCCCTTCGCTGAAATGGCGACACCGACCTCCGATTCCAACAAAGTCGGCATCTTCTACGGCCAGTCCTACAACATGGTGAAGTTCCTGATCGACAGGGGCGGGGCCCAGAAGTACGGCGAGTTCTTCGCCACCATCAAGAGGGGTGCTCGCTTCGACCAGGCTCTCAAGACGGTCTATGGCTTCGACATGGCGGGCTTTGAGACCGAGTTCCTGGCAGCCCAGGGGACATCGGCCCCGCGCCCAAACCCCACCGCCGCCCCAACCCAGCGGCCCCAGCAGAACGCTCAGGCAACCCCCGCGGCCACCCGGACCACCGCCCCGGCGCAGCAAACTCGCACCCAGGACAATAACGGAGGCACTGAGATCAGCACCACGACGTTCGCGATCATGGGCGCTGCCGTGCTTTTCGCCCTCCTCGCCGTCTTCAGTTTCCTCGTCTCCCAGGTCATGGCGAACAACCGCCTGAACAAGGCGAGAACCTCGGCTCAACGAGGTCCTGAGGACTGGGGCGGCCCGCCGGGGGTCGCCTGACGGGCTTCGGAGTCCATCGTGCGCAGCCGGCGGGTGATGAGCACGAAGCGCTGCAACGCCGTAAAGTTTGAGAGCGCCGCCATCGCCCAGATCACAACGGTGAGTCCGTTGAACAGCAGCCCCAGGCTAAGCAGCGCTACCCGCTCCTGCCGCCGGAAGAGCCCTTCGCGCATCGAGAGCCCGTTGACTTCCGCCCGTGCGCGCATGTAGCTGACAGCGACACTTCCAAAGAGGCCGGCATACGCGACGCCCGCCTGGACCTGTTCGCCACGGTCAACGAAGTACCAGGCGCAAGCCGCGATGACCAGCGCTTCGCTGGCCCTGTCGAGTACAGCATCGAACACCGCCCCGAACTTGCTCACCAGCCCCATCGCCCGGGCCACCGCCCCGTCCACCATGTCGAGTGCGCTGAACACCAGGTACACAAGACCTGCCGCGAGCAGTTGCTCCTGCGTTATCAGGTAGGCGGCAAGCAGGTTTCCGCCGAAGCCAAATAGCGAGATCATGTTCGGCGTCACGCCGAGGCCGCCAACCGTCCGGCCGATCGCGTCCGCCACCTGCTGGGGCATCCGCTGGGGCAGGATGCTGAAGGGCACTAGCGTTCGGCCCGCGCCGCGAGCGCGTGCTTCCGGGCTGCCCGTACCTCCGCAACCTGGCGCCGTTCGTAGAGCAGCCGCTCGTAATACGACAGGACCCGGTGGGCCACATTGTCCCAGCTGTAGTGTGCAGAATGCAGCTGCCCGCGCGTCGCCAGTCCTTCCCGCAGTGCCGGGTCCTTCATCAGCCGGATGATGGCGTTCGCGATCGCCTCGTCGTCCTTCGGCGGCACGAGCAGCCCTTCCAACTCGCTCGTAATCACGCCGGCGAAGCCCTCGATGTTGCTCGCCACAACGGCCCGCCCGGCCGCAAGCGCCTCCATCAGCACGTAGCCCTGGCTTTCGTTACCCGTGTTCGGGCAACACACCACGTCCGCGCTCCGGTGGTACTTCGGCAGCTCCTCGTATGGCACGTAGGTGCGGAATACTACGTCGCCGATCGGCCGCATGATCCGCTCGTACCGGCTGAAATCACCTGCACCCACCACGATCAAGCGTGTGTTCGGGTACTGCCGCTTGATCCGCAGATACGCCCGCAGCAGGTACTTCAGCCCTTTCCGCTTTTCTGGCCGGCCAACGAAGAGGATGTTGAACTTGCCATCCATGAACTCCGGTATGGGCTCCATGGGCGCGGAGAAGTGGTCGTAGTCGATCCCGTTCGGGATGATGTTGAAGTAGCCGGCGAAATAGCGGCTGACCAGGCTCGCTGCCGCCGGCGAAACCGCTATCTTCCCGTCCAGCTTCCGGAACCAGCGCCGCGTAAATGCCGTCGTGTACCCATAGAAGCGGTTGCCGCCCTCTTTCGCCGCGTGAAAGGTGCCCACGTTCGCCGCCGACGAGTAACGCAAAAAGTGGTACGGGAGCAGCGGCATGAGCGGCTCGTGAAGGTGGACGATGTCAAAGTTTCCCTCCTCCAGTACGCGCTTCACCTGCGGCGACTTCCAGGAAAAGGTGATCCGGGCAACCGAGCCGCTTACCCGCATGGACCTTGGTTTTCCCATCACCACGCATTCGCCGGCGGCCTTCACGCGGTCCGAGGCGGGCGCGAAAATCGTGACTTCATGGCCCCACTGCCGGAAATACGCGGCGAGGTGGACGATGTGGGACTTCACGCCGCCATCCACGCACCAGTCGTATGGCGTGACCATTGCGATCCTCACGAGTCGCCCTCACCTTTCTTGCGCCGGAGCATCTTCCGTGGGGTGGCGGTGTAGCCCCATGCAAGGCCGATAGCCAATTGCCCATATCCCACTTCGCGGGACGAAGGATAGCTGCTCATCCCGGGCCGCGTGGACGCCGCCCGGATTGCTGTCGCCAGGTCACCCGTTGTGCAACCTTCGAACTCGGTCCACCCCGTGCCAACGTGCGCCAGGTGGTGCGCGTCGCTGCCCCCCACCTCCGCCAGGCGCCAAATCCGCGCGTTCAGGTGGCGGGCAAGCGCGCCGGTTAGCCGTCCGGCCGGGCTCGGGTTGCCGGTCTCGATCCCGTCAAACGCGACGCCTTCCTCCCCGCGTTCTGTGATCCGGTCAATCGTGCGGCGGCTTAACGACCGCGTCAGCCAGCTCATCGGGTGGGGGATAATGGCGAGGCCATCGAGTGTGTGGATCATCTCTAGCGTCGATTCTACGCGGCGGAAGCTCTTCGGCGCTGTTTCGACGAACAGCGCAATGATATGTCCGTTGAGGGTTGTGACCTCCACCCCGGGGACAACCTGGACACGGTAGTTCCGCTTCGCCGCGAGCTCCCGCGCTCGCAGCCCGCCCGCAACGTCCTCGTGGTCCGTCACCGCGATCACGTCCATACCGGTCTGGTGTTCGGCGTACTCCACCACCTGCTCCACAGTCGCCATCCCATCCGAAACGCGAGTGTGCAGGTGGAGGTCTGCCTTACCCATCGTCGTGCTCGCCGTCGTGCTCGCGACAAGCATGCACGCGCCAGAAGTCTTCCAGCACGAACCATTGTCCGGGGTCCTGACGGAGGTGCGTTTCGAGGATCCGCGCGAACTGCTCCGCTGCCAACTGCACGTCTGCGTCCGCGTCCTCCGTGTGCCGCACCAGGATCGGCTCTTCCACGTTGACCTTGAAATCGTCGTTGCGCACGCGCGTACAGAAGACAGGCAGGACCGGCGCTCCACTCCTTCTTGCCAGTTCCCAGGGTCCCCGCGGCAGCTTCACCCATCGCCCCGCCAACTCCAGGCAGAGCCCCGTCCCCTGGATGTCACGGTCCCCCATCACGCCGACGAGTTGTCCCTGCTTCAATGCCGCCAGGCAGGATCGCAGGCCCGCAAAGCCGGCTTCGTGGAAGTTTCCGCCGCCTGAGGATCTCAGGCTTCCGACGTAGTCAGCGAGTTGCCTGGGCCGCAACGCTTCCACCAGCGCCACGAAGTCACGCCCCCGATAGGTCAGCGCCTGGATCGCCAGTTCCGCGTTGCCCGTGTGCGCACTTACCACCACGATCGGCCCCGGCTCTTCGAGCATCGCCAGCCGGTCAGGCCGGTCGATCGAAAGGTGCTCCGCTTCGAACTTCGCCATATTCCGCCGCGGCAGCGTCGCCAGGTCCACGTAATACTGCGCCACCCTCTGCGTGGCCCGCAGGGCCTCCCGCTTCGCCCGCGGCAGGTCGCCGTCACACAGCGGAAGCATGTTCCGCACGGCCTGGCGGCGCAGCCCCCGCCGCGTCTGGAACGCAAACCAGCCCGCGAACGAGGCCACCCGGTAGAAGACGCGCGGAAACCTCCCCACAACGGGCCGCAGCAGCCGCATTAACATCAGCTTGATCATCCCTGACGCGTAGTCGAGCGTTACCGCCTCCGTGGCCACATCTCCCGGAACATGTACCACTGGTCCGGATACTGACGGATGAACCGTTCGTGGGCGTCCATTATCGCTTGCGTCAGGTTGCGGACATCCTCCTCCGGCTGTCCCGTCGTCACCGCGATTTCGAAATCCGTCATTGTGTCGACCTCCATCCTGCCCGCGGCTGTCCGGGGGAAGCCCGCCGCCACGACCCGGGCGCCCGTCCGGAGGGCGATCCGCGCGGGGCCCGCCGGCACTTCCACCTCTTCCCCGAAGAACCGCACGCGCACCCCTTCGCCGGGCACCGGCCGGTCCACGAGCAGGGCCAGGAGCCCGTTCCGATGGAGCGCTCGCACAAGCGATGGACCAGTCCGCTCCAGTTTGATCACGCGCATCCCCAGCCGCTCCCGCGCCCCGGCCACCAGCCGGTCCAGGCGCGGGTCCGCGAACGACTCTGCGACCACCGTGACGGGATAGCCGCGCGCCGCCGTCGCTCCGGCGGCCAGGTCCCAATTCCCGAAGTGCATGCAGGCGATGACCGCGCCCTTTCCATCCCGGAGGGCGTGGTCCAGGTCCGCGAAGCTGCTGTGGCTGCCAAACACGTGCGAAAGCTGTTCCGGGCTCAGGGCCGGAAAGCGGATGAAGTCCGCCAGGTAGCAGCAATAGTTCACCATTGAACGCCGCGCCACCCGCCGGATCTGTGCCGGTGAAGCCCGTGGCAGCACCCGCCGAAAGTTGCGGTGCATGGAGCGGCGGCCGCCCGGCCAGAGGTAATACCCGGAACTCCCAACAACCCAGGCGACGCGGTAACTCACGCCCAGTGGAAGTCGCGTGACGATCGCCGTCGCCGCCCTCCACAGCCAGTACTGCGCCCGTGCTGTCAGCGGTACGCCGCGCCCGCCCTGTTCCCCTCTCACGCGGGCGACACCTGTGCTGCAACTCGCTGCGGACGCATACCGTCATCCTATCCGCGGGGGCGCTAACGTTCGCTGTCCGGCGTTCCAATCACCCCTTCAAGCATTGCGCCGCCAGGCTGCTAATCGCCACCCCTCGCCGGCCCTGTGCGATTGGGTCCAGGAACCCGTCCGTGCAGTACCCAACGGAGATACCTGTCTCGGGGTCGCCCCAGCCGATCTGGCCACCGGCCCCGCCATGGCCGAAGGCGCGCGCCGAGGTCGTGTTCCCAAAGCCGCGCAGCGCCGCGTGGCCGTCGTCTCCCGCCACCATCACGCTCAAGGCCCGGTTAATGGGGTGCCCGAGGATCGGATCGACGTGGAACGCTTTGGTGCGCACCTTCGTCGCCCATTCGATGGTTTCCGCTTTCATGATTCGAGTGCCGTCCGCAGTCACGCCGCCGTTGATGAGTGGCTGGTAGAACAGCGCAAGCTGTGCGGCCCCGGCGATGCCGCCTCCGCCCGGTACACCAACCAGCCGCTGTTCGATGGCGTTCAGCCCGGTTATCGCCTCGGGCGTCACTTCCCCCCAGCCGCCCTCGGGTGGCACCGGGTCGCCCATGTAACGGACGTCCGCAACCTTCGCGTTCAACTCTCGCGGCATGCCGATGTAGAAGTTCTTCAACCCCATCGGGTCCAGGATCCGCTCCCTGATATACGCCCGGAAGTCCTTCCCTGTCCGCCGTTCAATGATCTCCGCCAGCACCCAGTGGGCGCTGCTCGCGTGGTACTGGAACTGGCTCCCCGGCTCCCAGTTCAACCGCCACTGGCTGAACCGCTGCAGCCGCCTCGGGCGGTCATCCCAGTCCGTTGCCCGGAACGGCGCCATCGGGAAACCGCCGATGTGGAGCAGCACCTGCTCGACGGTTATCCCTTCCTTCCCGTTTGTCCCGAACTCGGGAATGATCTCCGCCACTTTCTCTTCGAGCCGCAACTTCCCGTCTTCACAAAGCGTCCAGACGGCCGCGCCGACAACTGCCTTGGTGCACGAGAAGATCGTGTACAGCGTGTCGTCCGTGGCCGGGGCTTCGGTATCCCCGTGCAATACCCTGCCGTACGTCCGCAACCCCGCCAGGCGTCCCTGCCTGGCCACCGCAATCTGCGCGCTTGGCAGCGTCCCGTCGTCAACGTCGCGCTTCGCCCGCGCGAACACCGCTTCAAGTTTGGCGCTGTCGATCCCGAGGTCTTCCGGCCGTGTGGCAACTGGTGTCGGCGTGGTCATCTGGCTCGGTGCTCCTTCTATCCTTGACGTTTGCGTGAAGGATAGCGGCGCCGGCCTCGCCTGTCGCCCCCTTGACATCGCGCCCGCAATGCCGCCGACTACCGGCATCACCCGGTCCCCGGAGAATCCCACCATGCCCGAACTAAACTACGAACTCTCCGACCACATTGCCACCGTCACGCTCAACCGTCCGGAGGCGATGAACGCGCTCACTCGCTCCCTCTACGGCGAGCTGGAGCAGGCCTTCCGCGATGCCCATCGCGACCCCGAAGTCCGCTGCGTGATCCTCACCGGCGCCGGCCGCGCCTTCTGCTCGGGCGACGACGTGAAGCAGATCATGCTGGGAGAGCAGCGCGACGAGACTGTCCAGCGTCTCCGTGACGTCCGTCCGCGCACTACCCCCGCCGCCGCGGCGGTCCTCGAATGCGACAAGCCGGTCATCGCCGCGGTCAACGGCCCCGCCGTTGGCTGGGGGATGGACCTCACGCTCTTCTGCGATATCCGCATCGCCTCGGACCGCGCCAGGTTCGGCGAACTCTTCATCAAGCGCGGCCTCGTGGCCGATATTGGAGGCCTTTGGCGTCTGCCGCGCGTCGTGGGTCCCTCGAAGGCCGCCGAGCTGCTTTTCACAGGCGACGTCATCGAAGCCCTCGAAGCCGAGCGCATCGGCCTCGTCTCGCGCGTCGTACCGCACGACGACCTTATGCCCGCGGCCCGCGAAATCGCCGCGAAGATCGCGGCCAACCCCCCCATCGCGATGCGCTACATGAAGGAGGGCCTCCGCCAGAGTACGAACGCCTCCATGGCGGAGATGGGCGCCTTCGTCGGCAGTTCGCTCGCCTACCTCTTCACCACGGAAGATCACCGCGAAGGCGCGCTCAGTTTCGTGGAGCGCCGCGCCCCGGTGTTCAAGGGACGTTAGCTCGCCGGCGTGTTGGCTGCCCCGGTGATGTATTCGCTCAGTTGGCGGATCTCGTCTTCCTGGTGAAGCGTCAGCCACCTGAGTACGTCGCCAATCGAGAGCATCGCCACCACCTCGCCGCCTTCGATCACCGGCAGGTGCCGGTGGCGCGTCTCCGTCATGAGGGCCATCGCCTCCGCCACCCGCGCGCCGCTGTCGATCGTCACTGGGTTGCGCGTCATCACCTCGCCAACCTTCGACATCGCGGGATCCCGGTCCGCATCCACCACGCGTCTCAAGACATCCCGTTCCGTGAAGATGCCCACCGGCCGCCTGTCCTCAATCACAAGGAGCGCGCCGATGCCCTTGTCGTTCATCTCGCGCACCGCCTCGGCGACCGTGGCCGACTTCCGCACAGTGTAAATCTGCCTGCCCTTTTCCGCGATCAAACTGCTGACGTAGCCGTACATAGAACACCTCCGTTGCCTCTGCATATGCAGTATACGGGGGTGTCAACCCTTTATCCCCGCGGCTTGATCTTGAAGTTGTCCCAGGTCACGGCCCGCGCCGGCTCGAACCGCACCCAGCGCCAGTGCCGCCCTCGCGCCGTCGAGGCGTTTCGCCGCGGCTCGGCGGCCTCTCCATGGCCGCCAGCGTACTTCTCCCCCATCTGCATCCGCGCCGTCTCCAGGTGCGAGTCGGCGTTTTCCGCGTCCGCGTCTTCCAGGACCGTCGCCTTGCCCTGGAACATCGCCCCTTGCAACTCCGGGAACCGCTCATTGCGGTCCACGAGGATGGTGGCCACGGGGTTGCGGCGGAGGTTGATGACTTTCTGACCACGGCAGTACGTGTAGATGTTCCCACCCGCCCAGCCGAACCACAGCGGCGTCAGGTTGATCCGGGTACCCGGCCCGATCGTCGCGATCCGCATGTTCCAGCTTGTCGTCATCAGTTCGTCCAACTGCTCGGGCGTCAGAGCAAGTTCCTTCGGAATCGGCAACGGAGGTCTCCTCGAATGAAATGTCGTCAGATGATACGATGCTCTCCGCTGCCGCGGGTGTGGTTCAATGGCAGAACGCGACCTTCCCAAGGTTGAGACGAGGGTTCGATTCCCTTCGCCCGCTCCAACGCACGAACCGCCCACCACTTCGCCAGCGACACCAGCTCCTCGGTGGTACCCGGCGCCCCGTGCGACCCTGTCCGAAATGCCCGCGCTTCCAACCGCCCATTCGTCAAGCCTGACCAGCCGGGCGCCCAACCTGCCGCTGGCAGCCTCTCATTCCTCATGCTTCGCCGACGCGCTAAACGCGCTAATAACGCAAAATCAAGCAGAAGCGCGACCAGCGGGAGGATGCCCCGTCCATCCCCGGCTCTTTGCTCTTCGTCGCTACGCGAACGCCTGGACCGCCGCGAGGGCCGCCGGGGTCACGATGATCACCGCCCACGCCAGGCCAACGTATTGCAGGACATCGCTCAGCATCGTCCGGCTACCCTGCTTGTCGTCCTCCGTCACCCATTCGTTGGGGCTCGGCTCTTCGTCCGCGCGGCCGCTGTAGCCGTAGGCGACGAGGAGTGCCTTCGTTGCCCGCACGAACTGGTACCAGCCAGTAACGATGGCAAGTGCCGCCAGTCCGCTGAGCGCGAGCCCGGCTATGGCCAGCGTCTCCGGGTCTGACCCCTCGTCGGCCTGGGGGCCGACGCCGAAGTAGCGTGTCGCGATGGTCCCCTGGGTGTAGGACTCCATCGCCTTCACGGAGGTGAAAAGCAGCGCCAGGAGCAACCCACTCCACAGCACCGCCGCCAGCCAGCGCATGTCCCGCAGCGCAGCCGGTGAAGGAGGCCCCAGGTCTTCATTGGGCGGTGTTTGGCTTTCGCTCATGATCCGCGCTCTCCTTGTCCCGTCTCGCGGCGCATACTACGCCGCACGGGTTGGTCTGTAACCCCGTGGAGGCATGACGAATGGCAACACTCGAACAGGTCCAGGAACTCAAACAGAAGATGCGCGAAGAGCGGGCGGCACTCATCGCCGCCGCCTGTGGCCTCACCGCTGAAGATGCCTTGCGCGTCCCGACGGATGCCAAGGGAGAAGAGCAGTGGACGGCGCTTGAGCAGCTCGCCCATCTCTGCGAGATGGAGCGCACCTACGACGCCTGGGTCCGCGCCGCCCTCGCCCGGGACGGGGCGGACCTGGCCGGCGTCCCGTGGCAGCCGGTCGAGATCCCCGTCGAGCGGGCTAACGGCAGCTCGGTGGATGAGCTGCTGCGCGCCCTCGAACTGGAGCGCGCCTACACCGAAGGGCTGATCGACGGGATCTCACTGGAGGCCTTCGAGCACACGGGCCTCAGCCCTGTCTTCGGGCCGCTAACTGTGCTCCAGTGGCTGCGCTCGTTCTACCGCCATGACAGGCAGCACGCCGCCCAGATCCAGGGCCGGGTGAGTGACTATCAGCCGCGCTTCAAGGGAACCGAGCCGGACCAGCGCCGGGCCCGTCTGGAACTCGTCGCCCGCCGGCGGGAGGAAGGCTGAGTCAGGCGCTCAGACGCTCCGGCGTTGCCTGTGGACTCGTCGCCATGACAGCCGGCACGCCCGAACGCTGCCCGCAGTGCTCGCACTGCCGCGCCCGCACGGAGCGGCTCGCGAGGTGGACGAAGTATCGCCAGAGGTGTTCACAAGGCCCAGGGTTGTTCTCCATGCCTCAATCATCGGCCGCGCAGGTTAACGCACTGATGCTTCGTTTGCGCGGTCTTCGTTGTCTAAAAGCTCGCCCGGGCGGACCACACGCCGAGGGCGGCGGCGAAGATCGCCAGGCCCGCGCTGCCGCCGATGTAGACGAGCGCCCGGGTAACCTGGCCGTCCTCCAGCAACCGCACGGTCTCCAGCGAGAAGGCGGAGAAGGTGGTGAAGCCACCAAGCACCCCCACGACAAGGAACACGCGGGCAGACGGCCCAACGCTGCCGGGTTCGTCCGCCAGCGTCGCGATAATCCCGATCAGGAAGGAGCCGGCGACGTTGATGGCGAAGGTCCCCCAGGGGAACCCGCTGCCGGCGTGGCTGGCGACCACGCTCCCTACGAGGTAGCGGAGGGCCGAACCCAGCCCTCCGCCCGCTATCACCAACGCCAGCCGCATGGGACCCCCTCTTTTCATGCCCGCGCGCCCAACCGTCTGCGGTCAGGCGGCGCCGGGCCTGGGCCCCGGCGTTGCCCCGCCGTCCGGCACGTGGCTATAGTACCGTTCTTGAATGCTGATTGACCTTCACGCCCACACTTGGCCCCGTTCTCACGACAGCGTGCTCAACCCGGACGACCTCATCGCCCGCGCGAAGCAATCGGGTCTCGATGCCGTCGTCTTCACGGAGCACGATACCGTCTGGGACTACAAGTCGATCGAAGAGCTGCGGGCGAAACACAACTTCCTTGTCCTGGCGGGGGTGGAGATCAGCACGGACGACGGCCACATCCTGGCGTTCGGCATCGACAAGTACGTCTTCGGCATGCACCGTTCGCGAGAGCTGGCCGGGTACACGGAGAAGGCGGAGGGGGCGCTCGTGGCCGCACACCCCTACCGCCGCCAGATGCCCTGGTTCAGCCGCAACGACGACGAATACCGCGCCGCCCTGGACAAGGCGAGCCGCAACCCCGCCTACCAGTACGTCCACGGGCTGGAAGAACTCAACGGCCGCGGCAGCGACAAGGAGAACGAGTTCTCTCGCCGGCTTTGCGAGATGATGGACCTGAAGGGCACCGGCGGCACCGATTCCCACGCCATCAGCGACATCGGCAAGTGCGCGACCTACTTCGAAAAAGAGATTCATGACGAGCAGGAACTGATTGCTGAGTTGAAGGCCGGGCGCTACTACGCGGTGGACATGCGCTCCGGCGCGCCCGTCGCTGCGCGGGGCCAGGGATAACGGGGCGGAGGCGCCGCTGAAAGTTTGTAATTCGCTTCACACACCCGTGCGAGGGTAGTAGTATCCTCCTGCCTAACGGCGCCGGAAGGTACCCAACCGAGGAGAAGGAACAGCGAATGACCTACGTCATCACCACCCCATGCATTGACGTCCAGGATCAGGCTTGCGTTGAAGTTTGCCCGGTAGACTGCATCCATTTCGACGAAGGCGACGACCGGATGCTCTACATCAACCCGGACGAGTGCATCGACTGCGGCGCCTGCGAGCCGGCCTGCCCGGTTACGGCCATCTTCGCCGAGGACGATGTCCCGGCGGACCAGGCGGAGTTCAAAGCACTGAACGTCGACTGGTACAGCGACAAGGCGGCCGTGCGGGAGCGGGTTGCCGCCTTGAAGCCGGCGTAGGGCTTCCTTTCCTCTCAGAACACGCCGAGGGCTGCCCCCAACGGACGGCCCTCGTGTTGTGTCCGGCGGGCGAGATGTTTAGGGCCTGAGCGTGACTTCGGTTGGCGCCGCGGTTGTGGACGCTCCCCCGAGGATTATTGTCAGCATCCGAGGGACGGTGTCGCCGGGCAGGTCCGCCTCGATGTTCGTCTCATCTCCCCGGCCCGATTGGGCGGGGGAGAGACCCACGCCCCGGACGAAGAGCGCTTTGCCGTCGCCAAGCACCTGGGGTTTGCGGCCTGGCTCCGGACTCCAAATCCCTTCTACCGTGACCAGGATAGTCGTGCCAAGCAAATCCCGGTGCCACTCAACCCTCTTCAGCACAGGCCCTCCGGGACCGGTGATCCGCCAGGCGAGAGGAAGCTGCTCGGACGGGGCATCTGGCGCCCTGGACGGAGGGGGTTCGAACGGGCCGAGAGCAATGTCCACGCGCGAGTTCGCCGTGCCATCGCTGGGGCCCTGAAGCCCGGTGAACACAACCGTAATCGGCAGGCCAAACTGAGTGGCCTCGAACCACACCTCGGCGGGTGCGCGCTCACTGATTCGCTCAGCGCGCAGTGGCTCGAGGGTCTGAGCGCCGGCCTTCAACACCGGGGGCCGAAGCTCAACCACCCCCGCGGGCAACGTGTAGCGGACGACCGTGGCCGCGGAGGTGCGGTAGGCTTCTATGACCACACGGCGCCCCGCCAGCTCTATCTCTGCCGGAAGAAACGCCTCCATCCGGGAGGCGGCCCGGGCATCTTCGCCTTGAGGAGAGCGCACGTCGAGCGCCCAATTGCCGGGGATCCGTTCAAGGCGGCCGTCAGCGGTTAGCACCTGGACCGCGCGGATGGTGAGGACGGTGGACGGCTCTGTGTCCGTCGAGCCCGGCGCCGCCAGGGTTGGGAATCGCAGCACCGTGCGGCCGTCTTCGGAAACAAGGACGCTGGTGGCCCTGGCATCGCCAAACGCCGCATCGGAAGGCACCACCCCCGCGGGCGTCCGGTCCGGGGCCTCAAACACGAGCCGCAGCCAAACATCAACCGCGCTGGCGCTGAACACAGCCTTCTCCAGCGTCATGGTGATGCCGTCCGCCCGGGCCGATGCGGATTGAGGGACTGTCCCGGGCGTCGTGGCGGCCCGGCCGTCGCCCTGGATGGCGGTGCCGGCCACGACGGAGACAACGAACGCGGCTGCGCCAAGCGCGAACCATCCCCACCGGTTTCTCAAGTAGCGAGGCATGCCATCACCTCACCCACTAGTCCTGGAAGTTCGATGCGCTGCCGCCCCGCGGGGATTATAGCCGGTATAACAGAGTGACGCTCGGCCCGTCCACCACCTTCCGGGCCGGCACTATGCTTGCCCGTTCCCCGGCTTCTTGTAGCCTAGAAACGTTGCGCCACGTATTGAGCGTGGCGCGAGAGGCAGGTTTCCCCCAATGGCAGAACGCGCAGTCATCCAGGCGGCTCCCCGCACGGTTCTTGGCAAGAAGGTCAAGCTGCTTCGGCAAAAAGGCATCCTCCCCGCCAACGTCTATGGCCCCGCCGTACCCTCCCAGGCTGTCGAAGTCGATGCGCGTGAGTTCGCCCGGAATATCAAGGCGACCGGCCTGCGCAGCATGTTCGAACTGAACGTGGCTGGCGAGCCGGCTCCGCGCTATGTCATCATCCGCGGCCTCAGCCGCCAGGGTGGGACCGGAGACATCTCGCACGTCGATTTCTTCCAGGTGGACCCCACACGCCCGATAACCGCCAACGTGCCCCTCCGCCTGGTTGGCGAATCGCCCGCCGTGCGCGACCTTGCCGGCGTACTCCTCCCCGCCCTCGACCTCGTGTCCGTCCGCTGCCTTCCGCTCGACATCCCGAGCACGATCGAAGTCGATGTCGCGATGCTGAAAAGTTTCGATACCTCCATGACTGTGGGCGACATTAAGGCGCCCGAGGGTGTGGAAATCCTCACCGACCCGGCCGTGACGGTGGCCACGGTGAGCCCGCCGCGCCTCCGGCTGGCGGTCGCTGAGGACGCTGATGCTGGCGCTCCCGCTGATGCTGACTAACTCCGTCGCATGACGGAGCGAACCTACCCTGCAGACCCCGCCGCGGCTGCCCTCCGCCTGTTCCTGGGCTGGTTCGGCGCACACTACGCGCGCAGCGTGAGCGTCCCTTCCGCCGCATCCGACGGCGCGGTGCTCCACGCCGCGGTGACCGTTGGCCGCCAGTGGGAGGTCGCGGTTGGCGTCCTAAACACCGTCGCGCCAGATGCCACCCTCGCTTTCGAAGCCGCCCGCGCCGCGATCGAACAACGCCTGGACACAGAAGGGCGCTCGATCGTCCTCTGGGTGCCGAGGGGCGCTTCCCTGCCGTCCGGGGAGCCTGGGCTTAGCCAGTTGGTCCTTGCTGTCGAACAAGCGGACCAGCTTGAGGCGGATGGGCGCCTTGAAGTGCGGCGGCCGGTCAACCTCTACCTGCGCCGCACGGCCACCACCGGCTCGGTCGTATCCGTCCTCGGCGGCCTTGCGGCCCACTGGGCGCAGTTCACTAATCGCGTCCCTGGCAGCTTCCAGTTGAACGCCCGGGAGCTGTACCGCCTTCCAGCCAGCGCGGAAGAGCGCGAGGCGCTCGCTGAGCGCATCGTCCTCGCCGCTGGCCAGCCCGATGTGGACGACAGCCAGGTCGTGCGAGCCGAGGACGTGTGGACCGCGAATGAACTGCACGAAGGTGGCAGTTACGTCATTGGGAGCCCGGTGATGGAGTCCGACGAGGCCAGCGCCCAGCTCCGCCGCAATCTCCGCGCGCTGCTCAAGAAGGTAGAGCCAGGGCTGCGTGCCCAGGTCGCGCCGAAAGCGCTCGTCGTGCTGGGCGCCGCCACCTACGCCGAGGAAGAAAAACTCACGTGGGCGCTTCGGGGGATGGACCCAACGCTTTTCGCCGGCTACGACATTCTTGCGGTGGTCGCGGACGGCGTCGTGAAGGTTGTCCTCGAACCTCCCCGGCAGACGTTGCCCTGGGATGCCCCGCCGGGCTAGCCCGCAGCCCCACGAGTCGGACTGGACCGCTGGCCACATGCCAGTTTGGATTCGTGGACCTCGGCATCATGGGCGCGCCGATAGGCCGCAACCCCGCCTCCTGACCGAACCGCTGGCGGGAGGCTAGGCGACCGACGGGCCGTTGGGTTCTTCGCGTTCGGCGAGCATGGCGAGGACGGGCCGGAACGACTTGTGGTCCGAAAGCTGTTGATCCGCGGCGGTGAACAGGTCGTGCGCGTCGCAGCCGATTCCCGAAGCGACACCGAAACTGACGGTTACGGGGATCTCGCCCGCCCATTCGTCGCCGTTGAGGCGTTCGATTTCATGGACGATCCGGCGCGAGATGAGCTTACCCAGCTCCAGGTCCGCGTCCTGGAGGATGATGCCGAAGTCGTCGCCGCCAACGCGCGCCGCGAAGTCAACGCCGCGGACGCAGCGGCTAATGCCGGCGGCCGCCCTCCGGATCATGGCGTCGCCCACGTCGTGGCCGTGGGCTTCGTTCACGGTCCGCGTCCCGGCGAGGTCCACCATGATGAGCGTGACGGCGGTCTGTTCTGCCCGTGACCGCTCGCAGATCTCCCGGAGGTGGGCGTCGAAGGCGTGGCGGTTGTGGAGGCCGGTCAGGTGGTCCGTGCGTGCTTCTCGCTCCAGCCAGCGCACCATGGTGTCGCGGCGCCGGATGGTGCGGCTCTCATCGAATGCGCCGAGGATGCGCGCTTCAAGCTGCGATCCGTCGTCCAGGTGCTGCTTGCTAAGAAAGTCATGGGCGCCGAGCTTCAACGCTGGCAGAGTCTCACGCTCGTTGGTCCCGCTGGTGAGGAGGACCACGGCCACGTCGCGGTGGCGTTCACGGAAATGGCGGACAAGCTGGCTGCTGGCGTCGGCCCAGAGTGCGTACTCGACAAGGGCAACATCGATCGAGCCTTTGTCGAGGAGGGTTTCCGCTTCCAGCGGCGTGCGCGCCGCCTGCGTCAGGAACTCGCCATTGCGGCGCAGCAACTTACGGATCTGGCGGACATCGTCCAAGGACGAATCCACGACGAGGATGCGGAGCACCCGTCGCCGCTCGAGCGTGCGCACATTGTTCACTGCCACCTTGGACTCTCCCACGTTCAGTATCGGCAAGGTCTCACGAGGACAGGAGGGTTTGGCCGTCCCCCCACCAACCAACCGCCGTCCCTCAGCCGCCAGCGCACACCTTCGCCCGGGGGTGCTCGCCCTTGAAGCGATGGGTGGCGAAGGCCCCGATGTCCCGGCCGAAGGTGGTCGCCTGGCGGATCGGTAGCGCAAATGGAGGGATTGATTCATTGAATAGGCCGGGCGATTTTAGGGGGCCACGGAGGCGGCGAAACGGTGCGGAATGGCTCGCACAGACCCTGCGCCCCGCCGTGCGACCGTTCCATGTTCGCCTTCGCTCCACTTCAGGACTCGTCGCATCGAGCCGACATATGGGAGCCACCCAAGCCATACCCGGGGCCTGGGGAACGGTGTCGGTTCAGGCCAATCGATTCGATTGAGCTATAGCTTTGACTGTTGGAAGCATAGTCTTGACCGATGATTCAAGAGGGCGCACATTTCAGTGGTACGAACAGTTCGTACAGGAGACCTTCCGAATGAACGACGCGAAGCCCAGGTACCCCGGAATCATGCAGGTGATGGACGGCGCCTCTGCCGTCGCGTTGGTCGAGACGAATGTCGCCCAGGCCGCCTGCGCATATCCCATTACCCCCTCAACCGGCATGGGAGAGGCATTCGAGCGGGCCGTCGCGGCAGGCAGCAAGAACCTCTGGGGCGACGAACTCGCCTTCCTCGAACCGGAGTCCGAGCACAGCTCCGCCTCTGCCTGCGAAGGCTTCGCGCTCGCGGGCGGGCGCGTCTCGAACTTCACCTCTGGCCAGGGACTCATCCTGATGAAGGAGGTCCTCTACACGATCGCGGGCAAGCGCCTGCCCGCCGTCTTCCACATCGGCGCCCGCGCCCTCACTTCGCAGTCGCTCAACGTCCACGGCGGGCACGACGATATCATGGGTGTGGCCGACACGGGCTGGTGCATGCTGTTCGCGCGCAACGCACAGGAAGCCGCGGACATGGCGCTCATCGCGCGCCGCGCGGCGGAAGCGAGCGACACGCCATTCTTCACGGTCCAGGACGGCTTCATCACGACGCATACGGTCCAGGACTTCCTGCAGCCGGAGCCGGAACTCATGAAGGAGTTCATTGGCGCGCCGTCCGAACGTATCCACAACCTGTTTGACCCGGACGCGGGCTTCATGAGCGGAGTGGTCCAGAACCAGGACAGCTACATGAAAGGCAAGATCGCGCAGCGCTCCTTCTACGATGGCTGTGCGCCCGCCGTCGCCCGGGCGATGGAGGAGTATGGGACGCTGACCGGCCGGAGCTACCGCGCGGTTGAGGGCTATCGCCTTGAGGACGCGGAGTACGTGCTTGCCGGTATGGGGTCGCTCATGGAGACGGCCGAGGTTGCCGTCGACTGGCTGCGGGAGAGCCGGGGCTGGAAAGCCGGCCTTGCGAACGTGCGCGTGTTCCGTCCGTTCCCCGGCCGTGCGCTCGCCGAGGCGCTCGCCGGGAAGAAAGCGATCGCAGTTGTCGAACGGATGGACATGCCCACCATGCAGTCGAATCCCCTTGGCCTCGAACTTAAGGCGGCGTTGCTGGATGCGGCGACTGGCGCCCACGGCTACGAGGGCATCGAGATGGGCCAGTTGCCCAGGGTCGCCGGCGGTTCGGCGGGACTCGGGGGCCGCGACGTCAGCGTGGGTGACCTCATCGCCGTCTTCGAGAATCTTCACGCCTCCGCGCCGCGAGACCGGTTCGTGCTCGGCATCCACCATCCAGACGCCTTGCAGCCGGGCGAAGAGCCTTCCGCCCGCGGCGCCGACCGGTTCGCCATGCGTGGCCATTCGGTTGGCGGGTGGGGCACGACCACGACCAACAAGGTCCTCGCCAGCGTCGCCCAGGACCTCTTCGGCTGCCACGTGCAGGCGTTTTCGAAGTATGGCGGGGAGAAGAAAGGGCTGCCGACTGAGTACTACCTCAGCCTCTCTGACGAAACGGTGCGGACGCACTGCGACTTGAGCCAGGTCGACCTCGTCTGTGTGCATACGCCGAACGCCTTCCACCTTGGGGACCCGCTCGCGGGCCTGGTCGACGGCGGCCTGCTCTTCCTGCAGACGACCTCGAGCGCGGAAGACGCCTGGCAGGAGCTGCCGGGGCCGGTCCGAGCGGAAGTGCTCCGGCGCGGAATCCACGTCTACGCCCTCGATACGGCAGCCATCGCCCGCGATATGGCGCCGCGTCCGGACCTCGTGCAGCGGATGCAAGGGATTGCATTGCTGGGCGTGTTCCTTCGCATCACACCGTATGCGGTCCGTCACGGGTTGCCGAAGGAGCACCTCTTTGCCGCCCTGGACCGCCCGTTACGGAAGTACTTCGGGCGCCGTGGCGACGACACCATCCAGGCTAACCTGGCGTGCATCCGCCGCGCCTACGAAGAGGTGGCCGAGCTGCGGCCCGCATCCGCGCTGGCTGCCCTCGCGGGCGTCGCGGCGGGAGGGGTCTGATGACCGTTAAAGAAGCTAACGTCGAACTGCTGCTGGATGTCGAAGACTTCCGCAGCCGCATACTCCCGGCCTATGCGTCGGGGCGTGCTTCCCGGGACCTGGAAGCGGACGACGCCCTCGGGCGCAGCCTTGTGCCGCCCGGCACGGGGGCCCTTCGCGATTTCAGCCACCTTGCCGCCGAAGTCCCGCTGTTCATTGCTGACAAGTGCATCGGCTGCATGGAGTGCGTGAACGCCTGTCCCGACACGGCGATCCTCGGGAAAGCTCTTCCTGAGGATGTTCTCAACGAGAGCCTCACGCGTCTCGGTGACCAGCGTCAGATGGTTGAACAGCGTGCGAACTGGACGAAGACGCGCAAGTACTTCGACATCGCAGCCGGGAAGGGCCAGGCGGGTGCGTTCTTCGGGATCTTCGTGGATCCCACGAAGTGCAAGGGCTGCGGCGAATGCGTCGAAGTCTGCGGCACGCACAACGCGCTGGAGATGGTGAAGAAGGATGAAGGTCTGCTTGAGCGGACGCGGCGCAGCTTCGCCTTCTACCAGTCCACCCCAGAGACGCCCGCCGAGTGCATCAACGAGAAGTCGCTCGGCGACTTCATGCTCGCCGAACGTTCGCTGCTCTACACAGGCGGCGCCGGGAGCTGCATGGGCTGTGGCGAGGCGACGGCCCTCCGGATGATGCTGGCGGCGACGGGCTTTATCTATGGCCGCGAAAACATCGGCATCGTCAACGCCACCGGCTGCTCCAGCGTTTACGCCTCCACCTACCCCTACAACCCCTACAAGGTCACCTGGACCAATTCGCTGTTCGAAAACGCGCCCGCGGATGCGATGGGCGTGCGCCTTCGCTGGGACCAGCAGGGCTGGCAACGGAAGCGGCTGTGGGTGGTCGGCGGTGATGGAGCGATGCTCGATATCGGCTTTGGGTCGCTCTCGCGGATGCTGATGTCTGGTCTCGATATCAAGGTCCTCGTCCTCGATACGCAGGTCTACAGCAACACCGGCGGCCAGGCCTCGACCAGCAGCTTCGAGGCGCAAGACAGCAAGATGGCGTCCTTCGGGAGTTCACGAAGCGGCAAGAGCGAGCACCGCAAGGAACTCGGCACCGTCGCCATGATGCACCCCGGCGTCTTCGTTGCGCAGACGATCACCGCTGATCCTGGCCACTTCTACCGCGCCATAATGGCTGCGAACGACTTTCCGGGTCCGGCCGTCGTCAGCGTTTACACAACCTGCCAGCCCGAACATGGCGTTGCCGACAACCTGGCCGCCCACCAAGCGCGGCTGGCGCGGGATACCCGCACCTTCCCCGTATTCATCTACGATCCCCGCCAGGGCGAACGTATGCGGGAGCGGCTCAGCCTACGCGGTAATCCCGCCATGCGCGAGGACTGGACCACCGATCCCAAAACCAAAGAGCGGCTGGACTTCGTGGCCTTCGCCCGGACAGAGGGCCGGTTTGCCCGCCAGTTCGACGCCGGGGGCAACCCCTCGGAAGCCTTGCTGAAAGCGCAGCAGGACCGGCTCGCGCACTGGCGCCTGCTTCGCGAACTGGCGGGGATGGGTTAGCGCACTTCCAGTGGCGGCGAGCCGTCCGCTGTTGGAGTGGTAGGGGCGCCGGAAGTCCCACTCTCGTTCGCCGTCAATAGCCCGCGCGAGAGCCGCAGACAGCGTGCATCTCTTCCCGCGGCGGACGACCGAGCCAGTTCATCACGATTCCGTGCACGGGGCAGGCCGGCGCGCAGGCGTTGCACCCACAGCAGCGGTCGGGGTCCACCCTGGCTTTCAAGCGCTTCGTGCCGGCCACGCGAATTAACGCGACCGCGTCGTACACGCACTCCTCGATGCAGTCCTGGCAGCCGTCGCACAGTTCAGGATCGACCTCTGCTTCTCGCATCGCAGGTTACGTACTTCCTCAGGCCAGTCGCGGCCGCTCACCCCGCATGGGAATGTGCCTCCACCGGGTGCCGCGACGGGTGGGGGATATGCTCGGGCGGCCGGACGATCGCCATCTTCAGGCTCTGAGGCTCGCAGACGAGGACACAGACACCGCAGCCCATGCAGTTTTCAGCATTGACGATCGCCTTGAGCTTTTTTTGTCCGCTGACGCGTTCCATGGTCAGCGCGTCGAATTGGCAGCGTTCGATGCAGTCCTGGCAACCGTCGCATGTCTCCAGGTCGTTGGTGGCTTCGAACCGGCTTTTGGCGTACCAGACTGTCCAGGGGATCTTCGCCTCGGACATGGGCAGCAGGAATACGCAGCAGTCGTCGCAGCAGCTGCAGAGCGTGTTTGTGCCGAGGATCGAGACGTTGGGCCATTGGTGGACCAGGCCGTGGTCTTCGGTCTCTTCGATCAACTGAAGGGCTTCGTCCTTGGAAAGCATGCGGCCGTGACCGCGACCGCGGGTGTACTCCGCCGCGCGGCTGAACTGGATACAGTTCATGTCGTGAGAGAGTCGGCAGGGCGTGCCCATGGATTCCTGGCGCTTCCGGCAAGAGCAGGAGACTACCGAGATCAACGGCGCCTCCTCGATGATCACCTTCATGCTCTCGCTCGGGAGGACGCCGGGGATGTCCTTGATTGCTTTCCAGGCCGGGATGATGCGCATCGGCGGAGATTTCGCCGCGGCGATCTCGGGCATGCGGTCGGCGTCCCATTCGTTGTTGACAAAGTCCCACCAGAGCAGCCAGAGCTGCTTCTTCTCGGCTTCCGTGTAAAGGTCATCGAGCCCGTCGAGTGATTCCGTTGCGTCGTGAAGCTGCATGACCGTGCGGGCGAAGCGCAGGTACTCACGCGTCTCGAAGTTGCGCGGGAAGAGCACACCTTTCTTGAAAAGCTCCTCGAGGTCCGCATTCACGGTCTCCAGGGAGAGACCCTCCTGCGCCGCGATCTCCGCAGGCGGCAACGGGCAGGAAACTGCAATCCGCGCCTGGCGGGGTGACATGAGAAACTCGAGGATCCGCCGGTAGCGCTCAGATTCGCCATAGCCATGCCGGGCGCCAAGCGCCGCGTAATCGTCGGTATCGGCCATTGCCATCTCCTTTGTCCGCGAGCCAGTAACCCGTCCGCACCTTCCGGGCGGCTGCCGCCGACGCCGGCCAGTGGGCGCCGGGCGGAGCTTCGCCCAAACACTGGGCCCGCGAATCCTGCTGCGGCATGATCCAGATCATGGCGCCTACAGAATACAGGCACGTTCAACTTCGAGGAGGGCGTGGGGAGGCGGAAGGTCTCGCAACCCCCGCCTGGACGCAAGATTGGATGGCAGGCCGGCGGGGCGGGCTGTGCGGCCAATCCGGCGCACCGAAGGGCATTCGCTGGCCGTCACCTTTCGCCAGTGCCGCGCCATACGTAGAGTGAACCCGCTGTGAGCGAAACCGAGGTAGAGGTCGATGACCCAACGGCTGCTGGCCGTCTCGCCGCCGAGGACCTGGCGAAGCGCGCTGTCGCGCGTGACCATGGCGCCTGGGGCGAAATCTTCGACCTCCACTACCGCGGCGTGTTCGCCTTCGTGCGCTACCGTCTCCGCGGTTCCGAGGAGGCTGAGGACATTGCGACGCAAGTCTTCGAAATCGCCTTTTCGCGCGCTGACAAGTTCGATTACCGGGGCGTCCCCATCGAGGCCTGGCTCATCGGCATCGCCCGCAACCTCGTCCGCGACCACGTCAAGAAGCTCGGCCGGCGCGGCTACACTGCGGAGCTCGATGAAACCGTCGACCTCTCCGAACCCGACACCGCCGACGCTATCGATCTCCGAAACGACCTCACGTCCGCGATGCGCATGCTCACGGACGACCAGCACGACGTCATCGCGCATCGCTTTCTGCGCGACCGCTCCGTCGCGGAAACGGCGGTCCTCATGAACCGCTCGGAAGACGCGGTGAAAAACCTCCAGAGGCGAGCGCTCGCCGCCATGCAGCGCGCCCTTACTGGCGCGGAGTACCCCACGGACGGGAGACCATGAATACCGACCGCATCGAGGCACTGCTGGACCAGGCGCTCGTGACCGGGCAGATTCCCGCGGGCGCAACGGCCGAGGAATGTGCCGAGGTAGCCCGTTTGCTCACCGGCGCTGAGGCGGTGCGGGGCCTGCAGTCCACGGTTGAGGAGGAGGCGCGGGCGTCTCAGCCCACGGCCCGCGCGCGGTTCCAGCGCCACATGGCCGCTCAAGCCGCACAACCCGCCGCGGCCGGCCGGCTCGCGCGGGAGGGCAGCCCCCGCAGGGGGATCGTCTCGCGCATCCTCGGTTTCAACCGCGGTCTCACGCTCGCCGGCTCGGCAGCCGCCATAGCCCTGGTTGTCGTCGTTGCCACGGTGGTCTCCCAGTCGTATGGCGGCGTTGAAACGGCCTCGGCCCTCGTCCTGAATGACAACGACTACGCCGAGGTGCAGGGCGTGGTTTCCGGCACGAGGGGCGAGGGCCAGGACCGCACGGTCACAGTGCAGTCGGATTTCGGGGAGATCGAGGTTGTGTTGACGGATGCGACGACCACAGGCGGCCAGACTGGCGGCGATGTGCCCGCCCTCAAGAGGGGGGACGCAGTCACCGTAGCCGGCACGGTTTCGAAGCGGGAGAAGGTGACGGCCATCGCTGCCGTCTCCGTGGCGATTGCACCCGAGCGGCAGCCCACGCCCGGCGAGCCGAAGGTGAAGGAGCTGCGCAAGGCCGTTGCCCCGATCGAAGGCACGATCTCAGTCCTCACAGTCTCTTCCGATGGCAAGGCCGCGCGCATACTGCTTGACCCCGGAAACGGTGAGCATATCGTCGTCCGCCTTGCGGCGGAGTCCCTCGGCAGGCTGCTCGCCTCCAATACGTCGCCGACGGGCCTGCGAGTGCGGGTCTCGCGGGACGCCTCGAACCTCCCCGGCGAGTTCACCATCACCGTTATCAGCCCGGCGCAGCCGACCCCGAAGGCAGGGGCAACGCGGGCGCCGCTCACGCCCGTGCGCGGTGTGCTCGTGTCCCGCCAACTGAATGTCCTCCGTGTGAAGACTGACCGTGGCGATATCTCCGTCGTGATCCGGCCGGCCACGCGCATCGTGATCGGGCCGGGGGCCGGACTCACCGTGGCGGCGGTGCGCGATGGGGAGACGGCCGCGGGCCACGAAGTCGCGATCCAGGGCTACATTGAAAAGGCAACCGGCCGGCTCGTCGCCGAATTGTTGTGGGTCGGCGCGGCCGTCCCGCGATAGCGGGGCACGAGGCCCGGGGCAGGTAGCTCCGATACTCCGATACTCCGATACTCCGTTACTCCGTCGCTCCG
>PNKC01000005.1 GCA_013822275.1 Anaerolinea sp.
GATTATTCTGTGACGAGCCCTTAGCCGTCGGCTATCAGCCATCGGCCGTCAGCAACGAGCGCCCCCGGCGGTCTCGCCCGGGGCGTTTTGGTGTCCGAAGGCACGCGAATCCGTGCCGCGCCCGCCAAAACAGAGCCCGGAGCGATCAAGCGACGGGTTTGATCCCCGCCACGACGGGTCTGGCCTTCATTCCTCATTCCCCATTCCTCATTCCTTCGCCTCGAACCACGCCCCACCAGCCGCCGCCCGCGCCACAAGTCCCGGAGGCTAAACGGCTCCGCTACCCGCTCCACCGTTTGCCCCTCACGCCGCCCTCCTCAGCCGCACACGCTCAAACCGCGAAGAACCGCGATCGTTGACATGGTATTGTTCCCCAGTCATGCCGAAACTCTTCACTCAGCCAAATACAGGCGAGACGGTTGGACAACTCTTGATCGATGCGCTGACCGGCGGTCGCTGGCATGGCTTGCTGGCCGCGGTTGCATTTGCCAAGCGTTCCGGCGTGGCGCACATCGAAGCCGCGCTCGAAGCATTCGCCCAGACCAAATCGGTTACGTTGGCGGTCGGTATCGACTTGCGCGGGACCTCAATTGAGGGCCTCGAATCGCTGCGACGAGCCCTGCCTCACAACGGTCAGCTACTTGTCTTCCACAACGAAGCTCCCGCTCCCCATCCAAGTTTCCATCCAAAGCTCTATCTGTTCTTCTCGACGGATGCCGCACTGCTAATCGTTGGTTCGAACAACCTCACCTACGGTGGGTTGTTCACGAACTACGAAGCCTCGGCGGTCTTCGAACTCGACCTGTCTCACCCGTCCGACGCGATGCTGTTCAAACAGGCGAAGGACATACTCGACGGATGGCTCTCGTCCAAGGTACTCGCGCTGCCCCTCGACGATGACCTCTTCCTTCAACTGACAAGGGCTGGGCGGATAGTGGCGGAGGCCAACAGTGGCAGCTCAGACCCCGACGATGACGGGAATACAGCGCCTTCTAGCGAGCTCGCCGAGTCACCGTTTGGCATCGAACCGGTGCGCGGTGCTCCCCGGAGTCGCACGAACAAAGCTGGCGGCGCGCGGCCACCATCATCGACGTCGCGGACTGGGGCTCCGATGGTCCATCGGTGGGTGAAACAGTTGCCGGCGACAGATGCACAGCGTCCACCTCAGCCCGGCTCGAACCCCACGGGCAACATCCGCCTCACGCAGGCGGGTAACCCAATCGACTGGCGCACCTTCTTCCGCGAAGAGATGTTCGGCGCCGCGCCGTGGGCGTCCGAACTCGACCCCAAGGGACATCCGAAGGAAATCGCGGTCGTTCCGTTCGCCGTGAAGCTGGGCGGAAGCGCCATTCGGACCGTTCCACTCAAACTGGACCACGCACCACACCGAGAGGCAAAACAGGGCAACCACGTAACGGTGCTCCACTGGGGAGCCTTGGCCCCTGATCTCGCTGCAAAGGACTACTCTGGCTACTTCCTGGTGCTTGAGAGCGGGCCTTCAGGCTACAGCCTCGAGCTTCGCGAAACGGCGCCTTAAAGCAGTCCTCCCACGATTGCGTCCACGCTCGACAGGCCGGAGACTTCGGCTGGTGAAGACGCTCGATCAAGTGACTGACGATAAGCTTCGCGGCGGCTTCTATACGCCGCCGGACCTGGTTGAGCTTTGCCTCTCTAGAATCGATTCCTTGGTTGGCACGGGGGATAGAGTTCGCGTCTTGGAACCCAGCGTCGGCGATGGTGCATTCATCAGAGGGCTGGCACGGAACCCCCTCGGCGATCGCGTTGAGCAAGTTGTGGCGCTTGAGGTCGATGACATCGAGGCAGACAAGGCCCGCTCTGAAGGCAACTGTACGTTTTTCCCCGTGAGTGTCCTGCTTGAAAGCGCAGTCCAGTGGGCTGCGCGCACCGAGGACTTGTTCGATGCCGCCGTGGGCAATCCCCCGTTCGTACGGTTCCAGTTCATCGGGGACTCCGACGTTTTGGCTGTGGAACAGCTGGGCATGAGACTCGGTATCGAGTTCCGCGGCGTTGGAAATCTGTGGATTCCCGTACTGCTTGGCGCCGCTAGCAGAGTGAAAGTGGGCGGGGCTATTGCCTTTGTCGTACCAACGGAGCTGTTCACCGGAGTATCCGCCGGGGCTGCGCGACGATGGTTGCTAGCCAACTACAGTGAGCTCCGCATCGACCTATTTGAGCCCGGCTCGTTTCCAGGGGTTCTCCAAGAGGTGATCGTCCTCAGCGGGCGACGGGCCGCCACGAGGAACGAAGGCTCGGCGGCTGTCGAGTTTGTGGAGCACGACCCGGGTCAGATTGAAGTTCACTGGTCCCACTCGCTAGAAACAACTGCCCGCCCATGGACCCAGTTTCTGCTTGCTCCAAGGCAACTCGCTGCCTATCAGACTCTCCGGGAATGCCGCGCGTTTCAGCCCCTTGCCGCCTACGCCCGTATCGAGGTCAGCATCGTGACGGGGGCGAACGAGTTCTTTTCCGTCTCCCGAAGCGAAGTCCAGGACTACGGCCTCGAGCCCTGGGCCGTACCCCTTCTCCCTCGCACGCGCCATGCTGACGGCCTTCGGTTTACCATCGGCGATCACGAGTTGCTGCTTCAGTCCGGTGCGCCTGCCTGGCTGCTCAGTTTCGACGAGCACCGCCCCAATCCTCAAGAGCAGCCCAAGGCTCGCGCCTATCTAGAACGAGGGGAGCGACAGGATCTCCACAGGCGCTACAAGACCGGAATCAGGTCGCCTTGGTACCGGGTGCCGTCGGTATGGGCGGGGGCGCTGCTGTTGTCAAAACGCTGCCATCGATTCCCCAGGCTCATAGTCAACGAGGCGGAAGTGGTTACGACGGACACCATCTACCGTGGAGTGATGCACACCGCCCACATCGGGCGCGAGCCAGCTCTAGCCGGTAGCTTCCACAATTCTGCCACTCTTCTAACGGCAGAGTTGGAGGGGCGAAGTTTTGGCGGGGGGGTTTTGGAGCTGGTGCCATCTGAGGTCGCCCGCTTGCTGGTCCCCTTTACCAGTTTCACGAACGACGATCTGATTGGCTTGGACGCCATAGCTCGGGCGACCGATCAGGGGTCCGACGAGGAGTGCCTCATCGACGCGACCGATCAGTTGTTGCTACAGCGGGTTCCAGAGATCAGCGCCGATCTACTGGAATGCCTCCGAGGGGCCCGGCGTTCGCTACTTGGGCGGCGGCTGAAGCGCAACTGAACGCGGTGCCAACCGCCCCTCGGACGTAACCCCCGCCCCATGCCACCCTGCCCCCAAATGCCCGCGCAACCGCCCTCTCACTCCCCCTTTGGCCGCCGCAACGGCGTTAACGTGTTCGAAACGCGTTCAAACGCGTTGAAAACGTGAAATCGCTCTTGGAGACGCACGTTCGGGGAGGCGCCCGCCGTCTCACTCCTCGTTCCCCATCCCCGGTGCCTTCCCCCCGAGCGACGCTAGCGCGCGCGAACGCGCACACAACGCGCACTAACGCGCGGAAACGTGAAATCACTTTTCGCGCGCCCACGTTGCCCAACCCCGCAACCACTCGGAAGAGCCTCGGGTCCCGTGTGGTCACCATGTGGATACACGTGTGATGACCCATGTGGACGCCGTGTGGTCGCGTGTGCTTTTGTGCGTTTTCGTCGCACCACACGCGCGGCCCGGTCAGCCCAGGGCTGGAAGCCGGAAGCTGGCGGCTGGAAGCCCCGTACCCCCAGGGCTCTGGGCTCTCTGCTACGTCACCCCACGCTCCGCGAATCCCGCGATCTCCGCCTCGCTGAAGCCCATCTCCGCGAGGACCTCGGCGGTGTGCTCGCCCACCTCCGGGGCGTGGCGCGGGCCAACGGTGGCCAGGCCGTCGATGTTTATCGGGTGGTTGATGACCACCTTCGCGGGCACGCCGGGGCCGGTCGGCGGGACGACCATTCGGTTGGCGTACAGCTGCTCGTCGTGGAGCAGGTCCTGCATCTCAGCGACCAGCGTCACCGGCACGCCTTCCGCCCGGAAGATGGCCATCCACTCCTTCGCCGTCTTCTGGCGGAAGGTGGCCTTCAGTTCGGCGATGAGCGGGGCCGCGTTCGCCATCCGGCTTTCGAGGTTCATGAAGCGCGGGTCGGAAAGCATGTCCAGCCGCCCGGCCGCGACGAACAGCCCGTCGAGCTCCTCCTGGGTGCGGACCATGTAGAGCTGGAGGAGCCGCTTGTCCGCCGTTTCGAACAAGACACGATTCGGGCTCCTCGGTGGCGCGGAACCGTCATCACGGACCGGGAACTCGGCCTCCACCAGCGCCGCCTGGCCAAGACACGCGTTCGCCCAGAGCCCATTCGCGAGGAGGCTGGTGTGGACCTTCCCGCCCTTGCCGGTGCGTTCCCGCCGCATCAGGGCGGTGACGATGGCCGCGTACATGGTGACGGCAGTCGGGTGGTCGCCCATGCCGGGGACGGACATTCCCGGGGTGGCGCCCGGCGCGCGGACCATGTCCATCAGGCCCGTCCGCGCCCACCAGGCCACGCCGTCGAAGCCCTCGAGCTGAGCATCCGGCCCTTCTTCGCCGTAGGCCGTCAGCGAGGCGTAGATCATCCGCTCGTTCAGCGGCGCAAGGTCTTCGTAGCGAAGCCCCAGCTTCTCCCTCGTTGGGAACGGCTGGTTCGTGACGTAGACATCACACTCCTTGACGAGCCGGATGAGGATGTGGCGGGCCTCGGGAGTCTTGAGGTTGAGGGTGATGCTGCGCTTGTTGCGGCCGTCGGTAATCCAACAGTAGTTGACATCCGAGTTCGGGCTCAGCGGCCCGCCGGCGAGCGCGCGGAAGGGGTCGCCCAGGCCGGGGCTCTCCACCTTGATCACGCTGGCGCCGAAGTCGGCGAGGATGGTGGCGGAAACGGGCCCGGCAATCCAGGTGCCGACATCGAGCACCTTGAGGCCGGAGAAGATGAGGCCGGAGTCGTCTGTCATGGGCTGCCCCGGTGAGAGGAAGTGTGTGGCCGGACTGTAGCAGAAGCGGCAGGGGTTCGTTTCGAGGGCGCGCCGTACAATCCGTCCATGCGCAGGTTCGAACTCTCAGCCTCAGTCGTCCTCTGGCGCGGCGACGAGGTCCTTG
Organism: Anaerolinea sp.; assembly: GCA_013822275.1. Lineage (GTDB taxonomy): Bacteria > Chloroflexota > Dehalococcoidia > Tepidiformales > Tepidiformaceae > PNKC01. Next base: position 5,101 of record PNKC01000005.1, read on the forward strand.
TCATGAAGCGCGGGGCGGCCGGGTTCGCGGGCGGGGGCTGGTTCATCCCCGGCGGCCACCTCGAAGCCGGCGAACGCCCGGACGAGGCTTGCGCCCGCGAGCTGTTCGAAGAGACCGGCATCGCAATCGACCAGGCGGCTCTGCGGCTGGTGGACGTGATGACCTACGACGCGGGGGGCACGACCGCCCACACCATCATCTATTCCGCGGACTGCCCTGGCGGGGCGGAGTGCGTCATCAACGATGAGCATGTCGCCGTCCGCTGGATGATGCCCGAGGCCTACATCGCCCGCTTCCTGGAGAGCACGATGCTGCGTTCGCGGGGCATCGCCGAGCCGGCCGTCGCGCTTGCCGAGGAGGTGGCGCGGGTGGTGCGTGCCGCCGCGGCTCTGCGCCTCGCGAGGGCTTAGAACGGCTTGAAGATCGCCAGCCAGGCGAGCAGCGGCACGCTCAGCACGAGCAGCGTGCTGAAGACGATCGGCACGCGGTCATCGAGGATGGCGCGCAGCTCGGCCGTCTCCTCGCCCTTCTTGTAAGCAATAAGCGAAGCCAGCCGCGCGCGCCGCAGCCCGAACCCCAGCAGCGGCAGGCAGACGAAGTAGAAGAAGACGTAGAGGAGCGTGAGGGCGGCGAGCCAGCCGTCCGTCGCGAAGTTGTACTCCCGCGAAACGCCCCAGAAGAAGCCCGTGATGCCGGTCGCCATCGCGCCGGGAAGGAGGATGCGGGTCTCGTTGTTCGCGGCCTCCACCAGGCAGTACATCTGGTACCTCACGTCCTTCGTCGCCCAGGCCTTCAGGATCAGCGGGTAGGTCGCGCCAAGGCCGGCGCCGAGCCAGATCATGCTCAGGATGTGGATCATCCGCCACCAGTCCAAAGGGTCCCTCCGCGGATGTGCCGCTGCTCGCCAGACTAGCGCGCCGATGTGCTAGGTGCTTCCCCCTGGGCTGGATGCCGGGGTGCGCGCGCGACCTCTCACCTCCTTCTGCGGCGTTGGCACAGCGACCGCTCTCTTACGGTCGCGGCTCCGAGTCGCGGGCACTGCGTTCCGCCGTGGGCTACTATCCGGGCATAACAAGCGGAGGAATTCAGACATGAAGTTCGAAGACGTGAAGACGGTCGGCGTGCTCGGTGGTGGCATCATGGGCGGCGGCATCGCCCAGACGTTCTGTGTCGCCGGCTACAACGTGGTCGTGCGCGACATCAGCGAAGAGGCGATCAACGCTACCCACGAAGCGATGTTCAACGGCAAGTGGGGCATCAAGCGCTCCGTCGAACTGGGCAAGCTGAAGTTCGACGAGGCGGTCGCCGCGATGGACCGGGTCACCCTCACCCGCTACCTGGAGGAGATGCACAACTGCGACATCGTGATCGAGGCGATCCCCGAGAAGCTGGACCTCAAGCAGGCCGTCTTCGCGGAACTCGACGCGGCCGTGAAGCCGGAAGCGATCTTCGCCAGCAACACCTCCGGGTTCGTCATCGAAGAGGTCGGCCGCGATGTGAGCGAGTCACGTAAGCCGCTCTTCATCGGCATGCACTACAGCAATCCGGTTACCACGATGAAGATGTGCGAACTCATCTACACCCCGCTGACCAGCCAGGAGACGATCGACACCTGCCGCCAACTGGCCGAGGCGACCGGGAAGGTAGTCTCCATGGTCAAGGACACACCGGGGACGTACGGCTTCCTCCTCAACCGCATCTTCGGCGCCGCCGCCCGCGAAGCGCGGGCCATCGCCGAGGCGGGTATCGCCACGAAGGAAGACATCGACAAGGCGATGATCACCGGCCGCAACTGGCCGTCAGGGTTCTTCGGCTCCCGTGGCGGCATCGGCAGGGAGTGGTAACAGTCGTGCTCTCGAGGAGCGTGGGGATCCGTGATCCGTGACATCGAAGTCCGCCCAGCTGGCGCGAAAGGGCTGGGAGTATTCGCACGGCGCACGTTCCAGCCTGGCGAATTCATCTTTCGGCGCCGCCACGGCCGGGTTGTCTCAAACCGCGACATCCCGTCGCTGAGTGAAGATGAGCGCCGCCACCTCTGCGAGCTTGACTTCGAAACCAGCGCCGTGCTGCTGCCGCCTGGATGCTATCTGAACCACTCGTGCGAACCCAACGCTATGCGAAGTGGCGTGAAGGTATTCGCGTGGCGCCCCATCGCTGCGGGCGACGAAGTCACTATCGACTACCGGCTCAATGCCTTCGACGACGGGGACCGTTGGCCGTGCGCATGCGGGTCAACTTCGTGCCCGGGGGAGGTGGAGGGCAGCTTCTTCGCACTTCCCCTCGCACGCCAGCGCGAGTACCTGCGCTACGCGCCATCCTTCATCCGGAGGGAGTGGCGGCGACGACGGGCCCAAACCGCCTCGTAACTCATTGGAAAACCCCGTCGGGGCCATTGGGAAACCCTTCGTCCGTCCAGGAGAAACCCCACCTCACCCGGGCGGTACTCGTCCTCGACGGTCCGACCGCCGTCCGTCGTCTTGTAACCCGGAGATCCCCCGGCGCTTCCCCATGCGGTTTCCAAACCGGCCAGCGCCCCTTCGCGCCTTCTCCCCAATCCTGAAGTGGCCCCGAACGGGCGCCTTTCCCAACTTCCCCCAGCGCTCATCCATCACCGTCGTATCCTTCTGCCGGCATTTCTGTTCAGATGGAATGACTGATGCTTGATGCAATAACGATCCACATCTCCGGGGGGACCGGAGGGAACGGCGTGGTTTCCTACCACCGCGAGAAGTTCGTGCCCCAGGGAGGGCCCGATGGCGGCGACGGCGGACGCGGCGGGCGCGTGTTCTTCCGCGCCGTCGATGACGTCTATACCCTCGAGCAGTACCGCTCGAAGAAGAAGTTCCGCGCGGCCAACGGCGGGAACGGCGGGACCAACCTCCGCACTGGCGCCCACGGCGAAGACCTCTATCTAACTGTCCCGGCCGGGACAGTGCTCCACGATGCGGAGACCGGCGACTTTATCGCTGACCTGGCGAAGCCGGGCGACGAGGTCCTGGTCGCGCATGGCGGCCGCGGCGGCTGGGGCAACAAGCGCTTCGCCACACCCACAAACAAGACACCCTCGTTCTCCCAGAAGGGCCACGAAGGCGAGGAACTCGATCTCCGGCTCGAACTGCGCCTGCTTGCCGATGTTGGCATCATCGGCCTGCCCAACGCGGGCAAGTCGACCCTCCTCGCAAACGTCTCCAACGCCAAACCGAAGATCGCCAACTACCCCTTCACCACCCTCGAACCGATGCTCGGGGTCGTGAACGTGGCCTATGACCGGTTCACCCTGGCCGACCTGCCTGGTCTGGTGGAAGGCGCGAGCGAGGGCTACGGCCTCGGCTTCGAATTCCTCAAGCACATCCGCCGCTGCCGCGTCCTCCTCCATCTTATAGACAGCAGCTCGCCAGACCCGGTGACCGATTTCGAACTGATTGAAGGCGAACTCCGCGCCTACGACCCCAAGCTTGATGAAGTGGTGCGCGTGGTCGCTGTTTCGAAAGCGGACCTGGATCCCGCTGCCGCCGAAGAATCAGCGAACAAGCTCGTCGCCCACCTCGGCCAGCCGGTCCGTATCATCTCGGCGGACGAAGGCACAGGCACGACGGAACTGATGACCGAGCTGATGGCGCTCGTCAACGCAGAGAAGGCGAGAACTGTGGGCGAAGAGCCGGACGAGATCCCAGTCCTCCGCCCCCAATCCCGCGAGCGCTTCAACGTCCGCAAGGAGGGCGAAGGGCGCTTCGTCATCGAAGGCTACCGCCCGGTGAGCTTCGTCGAGATGATGGACACGGAGATGGCGGGCGCGCGCGACGAGATCGACCGCCGCCTGGACCGCTGGGGCATCAGCCGCGCCCTCCGCCGCGAAGGCATCCAGCGCGGCGACACCATGGTCTTCGGCGAAGTCGAACTGAAGTGGGACGACTGAGGGGGCGTGTGGGCGGGTGCCTTTTTGAGGACACGAAGGCGCGAAGGCGCAAAGCTGCACGAAGATTTCTAGGGGACCCCTTGCCTCCCGGAATCGTCTTGACTTCGTGTCCTCATCCAGAGGCAAGCTCGCAGGGACAGCAACGCTGAGGGGGAGCAGCTCAGGGCGCAATCACCCCTACCGGCTGCGGCAGGATGGCCATCCCCGCGAACTGGCCACCCACCCGCACCGTCCGTGGCGCGTCCGGTGGTTCGGCACGCCCCGTGCAGCCCAGGCTTGGCTCTCCCCAACGATCGACCGCCGGCTGGATGGCGTGGGCGCAGTCGGTCGTAAACAGCCGGTCGCCGTACCACTGGCGATGGAGTTCGGCGAGGTCGGCGACACGCTCCGGCGCCCCAAACGATGTCCCGTTCTGCGTGCGCACCACATAGGCCGTCTGCTTGTCGATGGAAAGGTCTTCGCAGTTCGGCGCTTCCTGCTGAGTGAAGACGAACTGCGTCCCATCTGGCGACCACTCCCACGGGCTGAAGACGAGAGATTCGCTTCGACCGCGGACGGGAACAGACCCGTCATCGAGACCTCGAATCAACCACTCGTGCGACCCCACGAACATGCACCCGACCCCGCCCACGTTGCCTGCCCACATCGTGCCCGTCGGGGACACGTTCCCGTAACCTTCGACAGCCTCGATGCGCACCCGGCCGTCGAGGAAGATGGTGGCGAGTGAGCCCCACATCTCGGTGTGGGTGGCGGTGCTTACGAGGATACCGGTGCCATCGGCCCGCCAGTGGAGCTCAGAGAAGTGGCCGCGCATCCCCTCGAAGCGGCCGTCGCCCTGACGCACCCGGAACGACTCCTTGAGCGTCCCAATGTCGAACACGCGGAGCTCGCCGAGGTTCGAGGGGTCGTTCCCGCTCACGACAACGGCCACGGACCCGCCGTCCGGAGACACCGCGATGTCCTGCACAACGGCCTCGCCTTCGGCTTCCAGCAACGGTCGTGGTTGAGTCCCGTCAAGCCGCGTGAACGTCACCTGCTTCTCCGTTGCGATGAAGACATCCCGGCCTGCCAGCGCAACCCCGACCGGGTATACGCCCTTGCCGCTGTACTCGAACGACGAGGCGAGCTTGCCGGCGTTCAGATCCCAAACGATGAGCGCCCGGACCGGAAAACCGCGAGCGTCTGTCCAATCCACTCGAGGCTGGGTGGTGTAGACCGCGAGACGGTGAGACCAGTCGATCCCCATCGGCGTTACGCCCTGAGTGGAAGTCGCAGTGGCCGTTGGCTCACCGGTGGCCTGCGCGACTGTTGCTGCCGTCGTCGCGGTCGGAGCACCTGGCTTCGATCCGCCGGAACATCCGGATGCGAGCACCGCCACCGCGAATGCAAGGGTACAGACCGTCAGACGCGCAGAGTCCGTGCGGCATCTCCTCGTTTCAACGCCGGTTTGCTTTGAGGACACAAAGACCCGAACGCACGAAGCGCCACAAAGGTTCCCGAAAATACTCAGCCACCCAACGACCCTTTTGTGCAACTTCGAGCCTTCGCGTCTTCGTGTCCTCAAACACAGCCGCCCGGTCTCAGCGTAGACTTGCCCCCACTCCCACCCCACAGAGGTGCACCGATGGCCAAGGCCACGATCAACGGCGTTGAACTCTTCTACGACGAGCACGGCTCAGGCGAGCCGATCCTCATCCACCACGGCTACACCGGCTCGCACTACACCTGGGACGACGTGGTCCCGCACCTTGCCGACCGCTACCGCGTCTTCCGCATGGACTGCCGCGGCACGGTGGACAGCGGCCACCTGGCGGACGGACACACCATCGAACAGTACGCTGCTGACGTCATCGGCATGGCGGACTACCTCGGGCTGGAAAAGTTCACCTACGTCGGACACAGCATGGGCGGCGTCATCGGCTACGAACTCGGGCTCTCGTATCAGGACCGGCTCAACAAGCTCGTGCTGCTCACGCCAGCGCCCGCGGACGGCGTGAAGGCGCCGCCGGAGATGCACGCCCGTGCCCGCGCCCTGCGCATGGCCGGAGACGTTGAGACGATGGTGCGGGAGAGCATGGCGGCTGCCGCGCGGCCCCGCGTCCGGTCCTGGTACGAAGAGGACACGCGCCGCCGGCTGAAGATCTCCGACGCCCACTACGACCAGTCGTGGGATGCGCTCTGCACCTACAACAAGGGCTCGCGCCTGGGCGAGATCAAGGTGCCAACGCTGATGATCGCCGCCGCGGCGGACAACCTGCTCACCGCCAACCTCGCCGACTTCGCCCGCCTGGGCAACGCCACCCTCCACGTCTTCAGCCGCGTCAGCCACGCCGTCCCCAGCGAAGTGCCAGCCGAGCTCGCCAACGTCATCGCCGACTTCGCCAAGCACGGCGTGGTCACCGCAGCCACCCTCCAGGCGAACCTCCGGGAGATGGCGGGGGCGCGGTAAGGGGGCTATCGGTTGTCGGCCGCCGGCTGTCGGCCACCGGCGCTGCCTCATACAGCCGGACGGTTGCCACGGGATGTGATCCCGCGTCGCCAAGCGGGGTCTTGTCCGCCGGGGGCGGACCGCGGTCCTTTGCGGTACGGTGGGAGCATGTCCGCGCAAGGGAGTCCCAGACGGCTCCTCCGCGATATGTCCCGGCGCCGCAAAGCGGTTGCTCTTGCCCTTGGGGCCGGGGTAGCTGTCCTTGCGGTGATCGGGGTGACGCTGGCCGTCCGGTCAGGTGGCGACACGGCCCCCACAAGCCCGGCAACCCCAGCCCAAAGCGAGCCAACCCGGACCGCGGCAACTGAGACCCCGAGCAAGGCGCAGCTCCTCTACTGTCCGCCCGAAGTTGGCGAGGCGGTGTGTGACTTCGCTGCCGCGGCTGAAGGCTGGCTTCAGAGGCGCGAAGTCGGGCAGTTGGTGGACTCTGGCGGCCCCATGGACACACCCGAGGAACGCGCCGCGCTCCTCCGGACCATTGAGACCGGCTTCGCGGCGACGGGCTCCGTGGCCCCCACCTTGCGCAGCATCGCCTGCCCCGTCGGCCGCGACCCCACGCTGGGGATTCTGCCCGCGAGCTGCGACAAGAACTTCACGCTCGTCTTCGCTACGGTGAACGAAGGGGCGCTGCCGGAGAGCGGAGGCGTCATCTCGCTCGGCTACAGCAGCGAGCCGCGTGGCCCGCAACTCGTTGGCCACCTCGTGGCGGCTCCTTCCGAGCGTGCATACCTTCTCCGAGGTCCGAACGCCAACGGCTGTCCGGTCGCTGGGACCGCCCAGAATCCCGAGGGCTGCGCCGGGGTGAAGGTCTACCCGGTGGAAGTCCTCGCCCCTGGCAGGGCGCCGGCTGTGGTCGGCGGTACCGAGACGATTGGCGGAGTTGAGGTGAAACAGCTCCGGATGGGGGGCGAAGCGGCGCTGCCGAAGGACTTCGTGGTCTACCTCTCGCCGGTCCCCTACGCGACGGACAGCAACCCGGTCCTCCTCTGGCGGGTGTACAAGGACGGCAAGGGAGAGATCCGCCGCGATGACCTGTTCGCCAACCTGAAGCAGCAGTTCGGGCCACTGGCCATCGTTTCGTGGGTCGGGGACGAACGCATGGCCTGGATCGTCGTCGTCTCCTGTCCTGAGACGCGCTGCCGAGGGGTTTCCGTCGGCGGCTGGGAGGGCGAGTTCGAGGTCCACGCGTCCGAAGACGGCGGCATGACCTGGCACCGCTTTCCCCCGGTCCCCGGCTCGGCTGTCCCGGCGACGGCGTTCCCTGCGGCAATTACAGCGGAGGGCGTGCTGATGCGTCATTTCCTGGGCCACGATGCGGAGGATGGCATTCGCTACCGGTTCTTTTTGCACCCAACGGGGCAGGAGGTCGTTGCCCCCGGACTGCGCGTGACGCCCCGGATCGTCCCGGGGTTCGGCCTCGCCTGGGAGTGGGACGAGACGGAAAACCGCGGCTATGCGCCCATCCCCGGCTACGACGCGACGGGCAGCGTCCTGAAACAAACCGCGCTGACGCCCAACCTCCAGGCCCGGCTGATTGCCAGGACGCCGGACGGGTCCATCTACGCGACGTGGCGGTACGTGAAAGACCGCGCCACCGACCCGCACCCGCCCACGGACTACGTCGGCCGCATCGACAGCAACGGCAAGCCCATGGTGCTTTTCACGCCCGGCCCAATCGACCTCGTCGTGTTCAAGCGGCCTTTCTTCGCTGGTGCTGACCTGCTGCTGACCAATGTGAATCTGCCGGCGACGAGCGGGCCGTTCGACGTACCGGCGGCGCTCGTGGACCTGAAGAGCGGCCTTGTCCAGCCGGTGCGCGAACTCTCCGGCGGGTTGGTCGACAACCAACAACCGTTCGTGAGCGGGGTGGTGCCTGGCGCGGTTGTCCGCGTCGCCACCGGCGGTGATTGCCTGAACGTCCGTGACGAGCCTTCGGTGACGGCGACCAGCCTGGGCTGCTTCAAGGACGCCGTGCTCCTCGCCGACCGCGGCCAGTCGACCTCAGTCGGAGCGATCACCTGGGTCGCCGTCTCGACCCCCGACGGCCGTCCGGGCTGGGCAAGCGCCGAGTTCCTCGAACGCTGACAGCCGCGCCCGGCGCCTGCTGCCGCGAAGCCGCGCCCCAATTTAGAACCGCGCCCAGCGGGAGCGGGACGATGCCACGGTTCCCGCCGCACTCCCGGGACACCCAGCCGCGGCTTTGCAAGCCGCTCCGTTCCCCGGGCTCTTTGCTCTGGGCTCTTTGCTCTCTCCTCCCGCCGCCGCGCGGCGTACGCTACCCTTGTCCCTCAATGCATCCCCTCATCGGCCACGCCGGCATTGCCCGCGAACTGCGCGCCCTCGCGACCAGCAGCGAGCCGCCACACGCGCTCCTCTTCGCGGGCCCGGATGGCACCGGCCGCACCGCCCTCGCCATCCAGTACGCGATGATGCTCAACTGCGAGCGGAACCGCGCCACCGAGCCACCATCCGCCGGTGCTGCCCTCTTCGACATGGACGCGGTCCCGGCCACTCGGGACTCGGGACTCGGGACTCGGGACTCCATCCCCTGCGGCGAGTGCCGCGCCTGCCACCTCATCTCGGAGGGCACACACCCCGACGTCATCACCGTCTCGCCGGGAGACACGCTCTGCCGCCCGCGCCCCAACGAAAGCAGCCACGAGAAGCACCCCACCTCGCGCGATATCCGCATCTGCCAGGTGCGCGGGATAATCGATTTGGCCGCCCGCTACCCCTTCGAAGCGAAGTACCGGATGGTGATTGTCGACCCGGCGGAGCGGCTCGCGCGGGAAGCCGCCCACACGATCCTCAAGACGCTCGAAGAGCCGCCGGGGCACACCGTTTTCGCGCTCATCACGGCCGCGCCGGAGGCGATCATCGAGACGATCATCAGCCGTTGCCGCCGCATCACGGTGCGGACGGTTCCGCGGGCGGAGATCGAGGCGGGGCTCGTGGCGCGGGGCATCGAACCCACCCTCGCGGCGCGTTCGGCGGAGGCTGCCCGCGGGAAGCCGGGCGTCGCCATCGGGTTTGCGGCCAAGCCCGACCTGATGGGGGACCGGGAGCGGCTGCTGCAGGTCTGCGCCCTCGTTGCGGCCGGCCGGACGGCCGAGCGCTTCCGCCACGCCAACGAACTGGCGGAGCAGTGGCGCCGCGACCGCGCAACGGTGCTCAACACCCTGGACATCTGGGAGTCGTTCTGGGAGGCGCGCCTGGCGGAGTCAGCAGGCGGCGACCCCCAGGATACGCGCGACGCCCTGCGCGCAATCGAAGCCGTCATGCACTGCCGCGCGGACCTCCTCGCCCAGGTCCAAACGCGCCCCGCGCTCGAGCTGATGCTGCTGAGTTTCCCGCGGGTTACACTTCCCATAACCGTAGAGGAACCAACCGCAGCTCATGCGTGAACCACAGTCTTCCGTCGCCGGCGTGCGCTTTCGCAACGCCGGCAAGATCTTCTATTTCCACGCCGCCGGGATGCGGCTCGAACCGGGCGAATACGTCGTGGTGGAGACCGTGCGTGGCCCGGAGATCGCCAAGGTCGTCATCGGGCCGGACCAGGTGGTCGTCAACGAGCTCGGCCGCGAAGAGCTGAAGCCCATCCTCCGCCTCGCGACCGAGGCCGATATCCGGCGCGCCGATGCCCTCAAGCAAGAAGCCGAAGCACTCCTCCCCGAAGTGAGGCGTCTTGCCGTGGATGCCGGGTTTCCCGCCCACATCGAAGGAGCCGACTTCACCCTCGACCGGCGACGGCTGACGCTCGCCTTCGGCAGCGAAGACCGGCTGGACTACCGCGACATCGTCCGCAAGGTCGCCGACCGCTACGGCGTGAAAGTGGACATGCGCCAGATGGGGTCTCGTGACCGGGCGAAGCTGGCCGGCGGCTACGGCATCTGCGGGCGCGAACTCTGCTGTTCCAGCTGGCTGACCACTTTTCCCTCCATCTCAATCCGGATGGCCAAGGAACAGGACCTGCCCCTCAACCCGCAGAAGATCAGCGGGCTCTGTGGGCGCCTGCTCTGCTGCCTTTCGTACGAAGAAGAAGGCTACAAGGAGATGCGCAAGTCGCTGCCGAAGATCGGCCAGCGTTGCAGCACGCCAACCGGCGAAGGGCGGGTCATCGGCGTCAACATCCTTCGCCGCCAGGTCACGCTTGTCGTCGACGGCCAGCGGCTGGAGGTCGGCGACCGCGACCTTGGCCTGGTGGTGCGCTGGGACACCACGAGCAAGATAGGCGACCCGCCGCCGAGCATCAGCCGCGCCGACGCTATCGCCCAGGGGATGATCGAAGCCACGGAGGAAGACCTCCTCGACGCCGCCCGTAAAGAAGCTGGCGACGACAGCTGGGGCGGGTCGACCACGGAGCCGGGCCCCGGCCGGGGGCGACTGCCGGGAGGTGGACCTCGCAAGCAGGGTGGCGGGAGGCCGCCTCGCGGCGCCGCGCCGCAGCCCCAGCCACCGGCCGCGCGCGAGGCAGCCAGCAGGCGTCCGCAACAACAGGCTCAACCTCCAGCCGAACGTCCCGCCGGCCGCGAACGTGGCCAGCAGCGCGGCGAGGGCCGCCCACAACACGGCGTCGGGGCTCCGCGCCCGCAAGGCGGGCAGCCTGCCCAGGGCCAACCGCAGCAGTCGCGTGAAAACCGGCAACCGCGCGGTCAGCGTCGCGGAAGCGGCCAGCAGCAGGGCCCAGGATCAACACCGGCCAACGCGGGCGAAGGGCGTGTCTTCCAGCGGTCGCCCGGCGCGAACCCGCCGCCGCCTCGTGATCAGCCAGCCGGCCCGCCGCCAACGCCGGGAGAAGAGGCCCAGGGACAGGCACGGAGTGCGCGCCGCCGTGGCCGCCGGGGCGGGCGAGGGCGTGGCCAGGGTGAAGGCGGCGGCTCTGCTCAGGCGTGATGGCTGCCCATCGCCGCGTGGTATCATTCGCGCATGACAGCACCCGATGTAGTGCAGATCGATTCCCTGCTCACGCGGACGCCGGGCGTCTACGGCGGGCGCCTCTGTCTCGCGGGGACGCGCTACCCGATGACGCAAGTCGCGGTCCACTACCGTGAAGGCATGACGGCGGACGAGATCGTGGCCGAATTCGAGGGGCTCAGCCTGGCGGCCGTGCATGCGGCCATCGCCTACTACCTGGCGAACCGGGCTGCGGTGGACGCCGAGATCGAGGAAGATACGCAGCTTTACCGCGAGGCCGCCGCTGCGGACCGGCTTCGGCAAGCCGCCTCAGCCTCGTAGATGCCCCTGCGTTTGTACATGGATATGGACTCCCTTCGCCCCGCCGTGATTCGCGGTCTGAGGGCGAATGGAACCGATGTCCTCACGTCAGCGGAAGCCGGTCACCAACGGCTCAGCGACGAGCGGCAACTCGAATTCGCAACGGCCGAGGGCCGCGCCATCTACACGGCGAACCTGGTCGACTTCACGCGGCTGCATGCGGCGTGGATGCGTGCCGGGCGCCATCATCACGGGATCATTGTCCGCATCAACCAGCAGTTGAGTGTTGGCGACCAGATCAGGGCGCTCGGGCACATTGGCTCAGCGATGCCAGCTGGACTGGAGGATGTTCTGGTCTACCTGGAGAACTGGTAAGCGCTGCTCGAGGCACCCATCACTCCAGCCGCTTCACCATCAGCACCCGCCCGTCTATCCCCGTGATCGCCTGGTATTCGGGGTCGGTGCGGGTTTCGATGACTTCGAAGCCTGACCGTTCGTAGAGGTGGCGGGCCGGGTTGGTGGTTGTGGTCGTCAGGGACATGAGCGCGAACGCCTGGGCGCGGGCGATGCGTCCGGTTTCCGCGAGCAGCGCTGCGCCAATGCCCTGGTTGCGGCGGTTGGCGTCCACGTGCAGTTCGGCGATGTGGTACGTCCCCGCGGGGGCTGCCATGTGGACCCGTGACCGCGCACGCTCCCGGCGGAGGAAGCCGCGAATACCGCGCGGCCCGAAGATCCGCAGCACACCCCAGGCGTTCGCCAGCGATGCGCCCCCCTCCCCACCGGCCTGCATGAACCCGACCACCTCGGACCCTTCGGCAGCGACTATGGTCCGCGAAAGCGGAGCCTTCCCGGCGATCACACGGCCGAACAGTTCCTGGAGGCGCGCTGCCCTGCGAGGGTCGCCGTCGGCGAGGCCCAACCGCTCCGCGGATGGCTCATGGCTGAAGATGCGCCTGACCGCAGGCGCGTCAGCGGGGGTTGCCTGCCGAAACTCGCGTGCCAAGCGGGACTCCTGGCCCGATTGTCCCCCCACAGGCCCGGAACCAATGTAGCCTGTCTGCCCGGCGGTGGACTGAGACACGCCTCACACTTCGCCGCCGGGTGGCGCTATCCCCAGAGGCGCTCGATCGCCTCGGCGACCCCACCCTCATCGACGCCGGCAACCACGAGGGACGCGGCGGCTCTGGCGGGCGGGGTGCTGTTGCCCATCGCCACGGCACAGCCCGCCGCGGCGAACATCGGCAGGTCCACTTCGCTGTCGCCCACCGCCACGGCTTCGGATGGGTCGATCCCGGCTGCCGCGCACAGGCTGCGAAGCCCGGAGCCCTTGTCCACCCCTTTCGCGGTGAACGTGTGCAGCACGGCCCCGGCGAAGGAGACGGCGGTTGCCTGTTCCAGCTCGTCTCGCCAGCCGTCCACCTCCGCGAGGCCGCCGTCGGACCCATGTGTCTCAACCAGGACGGAGAGCAGGCTCGAAAGGTCCGCGTCGCGGAGGTGAGTCACGGGTTGGAGCCACTCGGGCGCGTTGGTGGCCCACGGCGGCAGGTCGTTGGCTCGGGTGTAGGCCCTGCCGGGCACGGAGAACGTGGCTGTCCAGCCCTCCCGGTCGCACAGCCCGGCGATGAACGCTGCAAACGCCGGCGAAAGCGGTTTCTGCTCGACGACGCTGCCATCCGCCAGGCGCACGTCGGCCCCGGCCGATGCGATCGCGGCAACGTTGACCCCAAGCTGGTCGAATGGGCGCCGCGCGGCCTGGTACCAGCGAGCGGTGGCGGGCGCGATGATCACGCCCTTTGCCGCGAGCGCATGGAGCGCCTCGGCGTCGCGAGCGCCGACCCTGCCCTGCGAGTTGAGCAGCGTCCCGTCCAGGTCGAGCGCGAGCAGCCGGTAGGTCACGCCACGAGTTTAGAACCACGAGGACACCAGGGTCTCTTTGAACCACCGAGACAGCCATCGGCTGTGGGCGATCGGCCAGTGTCCGCATTGCCGCGGCACCGGGCGCCCGCCTTCGCGCCGCCGTCAGACTTCGCGGCCACGCCAGGACTTTCTGTGCCGATTCCCCACGAAGAGATTGGCGTCCTGGTGGTTGGGACCTCGCCGAGAGCTGACGGTTCTCCGCCCTCAAGCCGTCGTGGTTGACGTTCGCCGCCGTTACGTTCTTAGAAGCTCAGCGTCGACGCGCCCGACGCCATGTACTCGACGACGTTCGCCGCCGTAACGATCTTCGCGCCTTCGATCAGGTCATCCTGGCCGATGCCGCGAGGGTTGGTGCAGGCGCCGCAAGCCCAGATCTCGCCGCCGTTGCGAATGAAGGACTCCAGCGTTTCCTTCAAAGACGGGAAGCCCTCCTGCTGCACGCCCTCGGCGTAGCCCTTGGTCGCCAGCCAGACGCCGTCGATGGTCAAGAGTACTTTTGTCTCCTGGTCGGCGGAGGCGCTGACGTTGCCCACGACGAAGGCCAGGATGGCGCGCTCCGGGTCTTCCTTAGCGTGCGTGCAGTTCACCATTACCTTGGACATATTTGTCTCCTTTTCTTCTGTTTCGGTCTGCCTACGTGCCAGTTGGCTGTTACTTCTTGCGCAAGAAGAACCGAGCATTGCGTCCGCCGTCGGTGACCGAGGCGATCAGTTCATTGCCGGTCAAGCGGCTCCAAGCAGGCACGCCCTCCCGCGACGCCGGGTCGTCCGACAACACTTCCAGGACCTCACCGCTGGCCAGGGCCGAGAGGTGCTCCTTAATTAGGGGCGTGAGGTAGGCGCATGAAGCGCCGGGCGCGTCGAGGACTGCCTGTGCCTCCGGGATTTCAGTGGCCATCTGTCTGCCTCCTTTCTCAGCGCGCCGTGTAGACGGCGCTAGACCATCTCGATGGTCACAGGGACCGGATTTCGGAGAATGTCCAGGACAGGGGAGGTCTTCTGTACGTAGTTGCAGAGCTCCTCCAGTTTCTCTCGGGGCGCGTCTGCTTCCACGCGGTAGGTCAACCTGATGCCGTGATACCCAGGCCGCACGGCCTCGGAGAGGCCGAGGAAGGCTTGCAGGTCGAGGTCGCCCTCGATGTCGAAGTTGAGCGAGCGGACGTTGATGCCCCTGGCCGCCGCGTTGTAGACGAAGCCGACGGTGAGGCAGGAGGCCAGTGCGTGCAGGATCGCCTCGACCGCGTTCGGGCCGCTGTCCGCCCCAAGGAGTACGGCGGGCTCATCGCCGACCAGGACATGAGGCCGGTTGCGGGAGGTGTCCTCCTGGCCAGCGCCGAAGAAACTCTTGATCTCCGTGTGGCAGCGCCCGCCTCCGTCCCAGGATGTACGGGCGCGGAACTGGAACTTGGCCAGGTCCGGTTGTTTCTTGATCGCCTGAATTGTGTCAACGAGTTGCGTTACATCGATGCCGTTTTGCATTGTCCGGGTGGTCATTGCTACCTCTTGCGCCTTTGTCTTGCTCCTCCGGGGCGAGGCGCGGAGCCGATGTTCAGGAGAAGAGAGGCCGCTGTACATCGGACGATTGTCCGATTCTGGCTTCGCGAAGGTGGAAAAGCGCATGCTATGCTGTCCAAGACGCGGGAGGAGTCCGCGATTCGTCGTTCGCCTCTCGCCCAGGTGCAGTGAGGAAGAACATGCCGTCAGTATCGGGCCCGGAGCCGCGTGACCCGAACGGAGGGGACGGGCCGCCGCCGGCGATCCGCACCTCGGATGTGCTCGGCGCGCTGTCACTTGCCAGCGACCTGGCGGTAGGCTTACCAGCCGAGCACGGCCTGCGTTCATGCCTCATTGCGATGCGCCTGGCCCGGCGGCTGTCCCTGCCGCCAGCGGAGCAGATCACCGTCTACTACACGAGCCTTCTCATGGATGCCGGCTGCACCGCGTGGACGAGCGAGATTGCCAAACGGATGTTGACGGACGAGATCGTCGCCAGGCGCGAGCTCGTCTTCCGTACGGACCTCAGGAACCCGCTGCGCGTGTTCGGCTGGATGTGGCGCTTCATTGCCCCGGATGCACCGCTGACCAAGCGCGCGTCGCGGATTGTGGACTTCGCAAAGCGGGGGCAGGACAGTTTTCGCGAGGGGTTCCTGAACACATGTGACGTCGCTCGCGACCTGGCGGCTCGACTGGGCATGCCTGAAGACGTGCAGCTTGCACTGCTTTCCGTCTTCGAGCAGTGGGATGGGGGCGGCTTCCCGCGCGGGCTCAAGGGCCAGAACATCCCGTTGGCCTGCCGAATTGTCTACCTGGCCGCCTTCTTCGAAGTGTTCCACGCCAGCGGCGGCCGGGAAGGAGCGCTCGGGCTGATTCGGCGGGGCCGCGGGCGCGCGTTCGACCCAGAGGCTGTCGATGCGTTGTTGGCGGTGGCGAAAGAGGCTGAGTTCTGGGACGCGCTCGAAAGCGGCCAGGGGCCCTGGCCGACAGTGATGAGCCTCGAACCAGAGAGCCGGCTCCGCTGGACGAGCGAAGAGCAACTCAACGACGCCGCGGTGGCGCTCGCCGACTTTGCGGACATGAAGTCGGCGTACAGTCTTGGCCATTCGCGCCGGGTAGCCGCTACCGCTGAAGCGATTGCGCGCCGCTTCGAACTTTCTGAGGACGTCATCGACTTGCGACGCGCAGCGCTCACCCACGATCTGGGGTTGGTCGCCGTTGCTTCGTACGTCCTGGATAAGCCGGAGGGCAAGCTGACCCGGAGCGAGCGGGAGCAGATGCGGCTCCATCCCTATCACGGGGAGCGGATCCTCAGCAACGTGCCTGCGCTGCGCAGGGCAGCGGCGTTGGTCGGCGCCCACCATGAGCGGGTGGACGGACAGGGGTTCCCTCGCGGCCTCAAGGAACGGCAGATTCCCGTCGCGGCGCAGGTCATTGCGGTCAGCGACCGCTTCGATGAGCTCACCCATGACGCTCCGGACCGGTCCGCTTTCTCCCCCGATGATGCGCTCACCACGATGGAACAGGAACTCGGGGGCGCTTTCAGCGCCCGCGTGTTCGAGCCCTTGCGAGAGGAACTGGGGTTCGCACGACGCGGGTCTTCCCCGCCCCGCCGGGAGTGGCCCGGTGGCCTGACGGACCGTGAAGTGGAGGTGCTTCGGTTGGCGGCTCGCGGCTTAAGCAGGCGACAGACGGCACAGAAGCTGTACGTAAGCGAGAGCACCGTGCGCACGCACCTGGAGCACATCTACGCGAAGATCGGCGTTTCCAGCCGGGCGGCGGCGACGTTGTTTGCGGTGGAGCACGACCTGCTCGGGTAATAGAAGGGGAACCACCGAGACACCGAGATGCCTTGCTGGTCCAATCGCCAGCGCCCCGCTGCGGCTGGTCGCGGTCCTGAATCCATGCGCCGCCGGCAGGCTGATGGCCGATGGCCGACGGCTGACAGCCGGCTCGCCGTTACTTGGCGGCGGCGTCCAGGAGGCTTTTCCAGGTGGCGTTGTTCGCCGGGACGGTGGGCTGGAGCTTGCCGTTGACGACGAACGCGGGCGTGCCTTTGACGCCGGCGGTCTGGCCTTCGCGGTAGTCCGCGGCGATAGGGTCGAGGGTGGCGTCGGTGGCGAAGCAGGCTTCGAACTTCGCGGAGTCGAGCTTCAATTCGGCCGCGTAGGCTTTGAGTTTCGGCTCGCCGAAGCCTTCGGCGAGCGCGGGTCCGCCCTCTGTGAATTCCGCGTGGACCGTGAAGAGCCTCTTGGCGTACGCCCAGAATTGCCCCTGTTCGGCGGCGCACTGTGCGGCCACCATCATCGGCAATGAAGACTGGGACAGCGGGAAGTACTTGAACTCGATCTGGACGATGCCGGGTTTGACGTACTGGTCGATGAGGTACTGTTCGAAGTACGCCGTGAACTCCAGGCAGTGGGAGCAGCGGAAGTCTTCGTAGACCTGCAGCTTGACCTTCGCGTCGTCCTTGCCCAGCTTGCGGCCGTTGGCCAGGCCGTCCGGGATGGTGATCGCCTTCACCTTCTTCGCCAGGTCGCCCTCGGTTGGCTCCTTCACGGGGTGCCGGTGGCCGCGGGGGAGTTTGACGTGGCTGGCTGGCCCTGTGCTTCTGTTGGCGCGGGCGGCCCATTTGTCGCGCCTTTGGCGATGTCGTCGTCACCGCCGCAGCCGGCCATCGCCGGCACGGCCAGGACGGAGGCGGCGAGGAGCGCAGACGCGCGCCTATTCATCGAGGAACTCGTTGACGTGGCTGATGAAGACTTCGAACTGGTCGTGGTGCACCCAGTGGCCTGCCTGTTCGACTTTGATCGCGCGGTAGTCATGGAAGGCGCTGAGGTCCAGGTCCATGGTGTTGAAGCGGGCGCCCCAGCTTTCTTCGCCCCAAATGATGAGCATGGGGCAGCGGATCTGGTTCCAGAGGTCCCGCGCATCCTCCATGTTGAATTCGTAGGGTGAGCCCGCGTGGGTAAAGTTGTCGAATTTCCAGGTGAGACCATCGCCTGTCTGGCGGGTGCCGGTCAGGGTCAGGTGGCGGGCGAGTTCGGGGGAAAGGTGGCGGTTCGCCTCGACCATGCGCTGAGTCGCCTCGTCCACGGTAGAGTACGTGCGGAGCTCGCGCCCTTCCAGCTTGCGCATGCTTTCCACCCACTGGCGCATGCGGACGTGGGCGGGGCGCCGCTGGCCGTGTGACCAGCCAAGCCCGCCGAGGCCTTCGATGGAGACCAGCTTCGCCACTTTCTCCGGGAAGGTACCGGCGTACTGGAGGGCTACGCCACCGCCAAGCGAGTGGCCGACGATCGTGTACGGCGCCCTGCCGATGGCTTCGCCGAGGGCGTGGATGTCGAGCGCGTAGTCGATGATGGAGTAGTCGCCGCCGGTGGCCCAGGCGGAGTCGCCGTGGCCGCGAAGGTCCGGCGCGTACACGCAGTAGCGGTCGATGAGCGCTTCGGCGGTGCGGTCCCAGGAGCGGGCGTGGTCGCGGGTGCCGTGGATGAGGATCAGGGGAGGCTTCGTCTCGTCGCCCCAGACCAGGTAGTGCATTTTGAGGCGCTGGGAAGTGTAGTAGCGGGATTCGGGCTGCATGGTGTACAAGGCTACGCTTTGGCCGCGAGTAACGGCCAGTGCCATTGAACCACCGCGGCACCGAGGGTTTTTGAGTGAGGACACGAAGTCGCGAAGGCACGAAGCGGCACGAAGGATTGGGGGTGAGCCGGTAGGACTCCGGTCACCGGTGGCTATCCGTGGCCGCCCGCTTACTGGCGCGCGCGGCTCTGAAGAACCTCTGGGTCCCGACTGAACCAACCACCGACACACACCGAGGGTTCTTTGAATGAGGACGCAAAGGCGCGAAGGCACGAAGCGGCACGAAGTTTTGGGGGAAGGTTCCCGGTGTCCCGGTGGTTCATCCCCCTGCGTAGCGAGCGATGAGGCTGTTGGCGGCCCGCTGGATGGCGAGCACCTCCCGTTCGGGCGAGCCGGGCCGGAAGACCTCGAAATCCTCCTCCGTTTCTGTGCCCAGCACGGCGGCGGCGGCGTGGAGGGCGCCCATGACGCCGAGGGCGACGGCGCGGAAGAGCGCTTCGCGGTCGAATTCGCTGGGTGCGGCGGAAATGTAGGCGAGGGGGTCGCGCAGGTGGGGGCCGGCGACGAGCGGCGTGCCACCTGCGGAGAGGCCCCAGTGCAGGTGCGGTCCGGTGGTCAGCCCCGTCAGGCCAACCAGCCCCAGGCCGTCTCCGCGGTTCACGTACTGCCCGGGCGCAACATCGATCCGCGAAAGGTGGGCATACAGCGAGGCGAAGCCGCCCATGTGGCGCAAGAGGACGTAGCTGCCGAAGACGCCACTGCTTTGATCGGCAGCCATGACGAGACCAGGGGCGGGCGCCACAAGCTGCGTGCCGATCGGCGCGGCGATATCCACGCCGCTGTGGCCCCCGGAGTGCTGAGGGATGGAACGTGAACCGAACGTTGCCGTGACAGGCCCGGCGAGCGGCGCACCAACGATGGATTGACCCTGGACGAGCGTGGGACCGAAGACGAGTGAAGCCATGATCCAAACTTGAGCCCCGCGAATACGAAACGCCAAGACCGTGTTGTCATCCCCGCGCGGCTCCCTATAAGGGAGTTCCCCCATTCCTGGGGAGTTGCGCAGAGGGAAGACTATGGACTGTGGCAGACTATGCCGGTCCCATGACGCCAGCGCCCGCCCTCCCGAGCCACCAGTCCATCTTGCTTGAACTTGCCTTGCTCGTGAACGAGCGGACGAGCGTGGCGGAGGTATTCGCGGCGTTCGCGGAGCGACTCCTGGCTGCTACCCGGTTCGAGTACACGGCTTTGGCCACCGTGGAGCCAGACGCCCGCTACATCCGCGTTGCCGGGAGGCATCCCGTGTGGGAGGGGTCCATGCCCGCCGGGACCGTGCTGCGCTTGCTGGACATGCCACCCGAGTGGCGGGAGGCGGGGATCGAGGGTGTTGAATACTTGCCAGGTCCGGGGGACCCCGAAGCGGCTCGCCGCCCGTACGACCGCGGATTCCGGCACTGTTGGGTGGCCAACTTGCAGGTGGAAGGCGCGTCCCTGGGCTTCCTGACGGTCGCCCGCCGGACGGTGGAGGCGACCAGCGCCGAGGAGCTTGGCTTCCTCCGGGCTGCCGCCAGATTGCTGGCCGCGGCCGTCCGGCAGGATCGGCTCCTCTTGCAAGCCGAACAGGAGGCGGCGCAGGGCCAACTCCTGCACGAGCTTGCGGTGCTGCTGCACGCGGGCGAGCCGATGGAAGCACTCTTTGACCGGATGCTGCTCCTCATCGAGCAGACGATCCAGCTGGACTACGTTTCGCTTTCGGCGAGCACGGCCCACGGCACGTACAGGATGGTTGGATCGCGCCCGGTGCTGCACTACGCGGTGGGTGAGGAATACACGAGTGACGTTGCCCAGGCGGATAACGTCTTCGCAGCTGAGGGCGCAATCCTGGAATACCGCACCATGGGCAACGAAGGGCACTGGCCGGCGCTTCACCACGGTGCGGGGATTGAACGTGTCCTGACGGCCGGTCTCCGCTCGGGAGACGAACGGCTCGGCTTCATCAGCATCGGCCGGGCGGCGAATTTCGCCTTCACACCGGGAGACCGGCGCTTCATGGCGCAGCTCGCCGTGATGCTCAGCCAGGCCGAGGCGA
Organism: Anaerolinea sp.; assembly: GCA_013822275.1. GTDB lineage: Bacteria > Chloroflexota > Dehalococcoidia > Tepidiformales > Tepidiformaceae > PNKC01. The sequence goes on from PNKC01000005.1 coordinate 25,803, forward strand.
ACCGCCGCCACGTTGAGCAGATCGCCGCGTCCGCCGCCCGTGAGCGCATACTCAACGAACTCACGGTCCTCCTGAACGCGGGCGAACCAATCGAGGCGCTCTTCGACAGGCTCCTGGCCCTCCTGGAACGGGCTCTTGAGTTCGATTACATCGGGTTGCTGGCGCTGTCGGACCGGCCCGGGATGCTGCGGATGGTCGGCTCGCGGCCCGAGCTGGTGCGGCCCGCGGGGACGGAAGTTGACGAGGAAACGGCAATGCTCCGGCAGCTTGCCGGCCGGCCCGGTGTCTTCCAGTACCGTACCAGCCGGCAGCCTTCCCTGAGCAGCCAGGTGCTCGCCCGCGAAGGGATCACGCGCGCTATCGCGGTTGCTCTGCGCGCGGCCGGCGAGCCCGTGGGCATGTTCTCCCTTGGGCGCCGGCGAGACGCACGGTTCTCGCCCGCGGAAGTCGAGTTCGTGGAAGTCCTCGCCACCATCCTTGGGCAGGCCGTAGGCAACCAGAGGCGGCTGCGGGCCGCGCGGGCGGACGCAGCCCGTAGCGGCCTGTTGAACGAAGCGGCCCTCCTCGTCAACTCCGGCGAGCCGCCAGAGCGCCTCTTTGACCGGCTGCGGGAGCTGCTCCAGGGAGCTCTCCCCTTTACCCACATGGCGCTTCTCCTTCCGGAGGACGGCGGGGCGCGACTGCGCGTCGGTGGTTCGCTCCGTTCCCGGATCCTTAAGCCGGGCGCCTCGTTTTCCACGTCCAGTCTCTTCACATCCGGGGGAGAAGGGGACGGCCGGCTCGTACACCAATACCGCTCCGAAGAGGTGGGGACCGAGCTCGCGCGAGAGGCAGCCCTCTCAGGCGTGGTCCGCGTTGCGGCCGCGGTCCTGAAGGATAGCGAGCAGCTTCTCGGCGTGTTCACCCTCGGGCGCCCGGAGGATGCCGCCTTCGACCAGGACGAGATGGAGTTGCTCGAACTCCTCGCCACGCTCCTTCGCCAGGCGCTCACGAACGAACGGCGGCTCCAGCAGAGCAGGGCCGAGTCCGCGAGGAACAGGCTCCTCAGCGAGGTGGCCGTCCTCCTCAACGCGGGCGAGCCGATAGAGACGGTGTTCCACGTCGTGGTGGAGTTGCTCAAGCCGATTGTCCCCTGGGACCGCGCCGCGCTGTTGGGCACGAACGAAGCGGGGACGGCCTTTCAGCGCGCCTGCTCGGTCCCCGGGGAGGTCCTCGCGCCCGGTGAAGAGATCGGCGTGGCGCCCGTCCTGGAGGCGCTGGGACGAGGTCCATCGGTGCGCTTCCGGCTGTCCGCCATCCCCCTTCCCCAGGCGCGGCGGTACGTGGAAGCGGGCGGAGACTGGCTGCTGGGGACGGCCTTGCGCAAGCGCCGCCAGTTACTGGGTGCGCTGGCGCTGATCCGTAACGATGACGAGCCGTTCACTGATGAGGAGGCGCAGTTCGTCGAGGTGCTCGCGACCCTGCTCGCTGAAGCGGTCGCGAACCAGCGCCGCATGGAGTCGGCCTCGGCGGAGGCGGAGGAGCAGCGGCTGATTGCGGCGATTGCCGCTGCGGCTGCCGCCGAAACGGACCCCGGCGCGCTCGTGGCCGCCATGAGTGAACCGCTCCGCAGCCTGATCCCGCGTCCGTTCCTCGCGTTCGGCTACGTGGACGGCGACGAGGTGGTCTTTCCAGTCCCGGACGGGACGGAGGTCCGGCGGGCGCTGGCAGGTCCCCTGCGCGTGGCCCTGGAACAGGGCGAAATCCATGCCCGGGAACTCCCGGAGGACCTGGACCCGTCACACCCGCTGGTGCATTTCGGCCTCCACGCCAGCGCGCTCACGCTGGCGGTGTCGGGCGGCCGCCCGATTGGCCTCCTGCTCACGGGATCGCGGCAGGAGGGCTACGCGTTCGGCCGCCGCGAACTCCGGATTTTCCGGCTGATCGCGCAGATTATTGGGCCGGCCATGGAGAACGCGCGGGCTTCCCGGCGGGCGCGCATTGAAGCCGAAGAGCAGCGCATCCTCGCCGAAGTCGCGACCATTGCCGCTCACGAAGAAGAGCCGTTTGCCGTGCTCCAGGGCCTTGTTGAACCGCTCCGCGGCCTCGTTAGCCGGGCGTTCATTGGCTATGGCCACGTCAGCGGCGACAGCGTGATCTACACCGTATCCCCAAACGAAGAGCTTCCGCTCCCCATGTCACCGATGGAAGCCCGTGCCCGCGACCACGGGCAGGTTGTTGCCGGAGCAGCTGAGCTGCCGCCGGACCATCCCGCTCATCGCTGGGACCTTGCCCAGATCAGCCTGACGCCGGTCTGGTCTGGTGGGGTGGTGACGGGCCTGCTCAACGTCTCATCGCGAGATCCTGCCTTCGTCTTCGGCGAGCGGGAGCTGCGACTGCTGCGGGAAATCGCCCGGATCGTTGGCCCGGCCATCGAGGCCGCCCGCGCGGCCACGAGCGTGGGCCGTCAAAGTGCCCTCTACGACCTCATCCTCCGTTCGCTGAACGAAGGTGTCGTCCTGCTGGATTCCGAAAGCCGGACGCGCTTCGAAAACGCCTTCGGGAGCGCCGTGCTTGGCGCCATTGACCCTTCCCGCGCCACAACCGGAGTGGAAGAAATCAGCACTCTCCTTCCCTCCCGGTTCCGGGACGAGTTCCTCGCGGCGCTGCGCGAGGGGATTCCCGCGCGGGGGCGGGCGCCGCTTGAGATGGCTGGGGAGCAGCGCTGGGTGGACTACGAACTTATCCCGCTCAACGACGACCGCTTCCGGCTCCTCTTCGTGACGAGCGACGTTACGGAGTCGGTCCGCCGCGAGGAGGAGATGGAGCAGCATCGCGACCAGATGGAGCAGGCCTCCCGCCTGGCCGCGCTGGGCGAGCTGATCGGTGGTGTTGCCCACGAACTCAACAACCCCCTGACGGCGATTCTCGGGTTCGCCGACATCCTCGCCCACGCGCCGGCCGCTTCAGAGCTTTCTGAAGAAGTCACGATCATCCAGAAGGAAGCGCTCCGGGCCCGCAACATCGTCCGCGACTTGCTGTTCATCGCCCGTCCCGGACCGGTGGACCAGGCGGAGGTGTCGTTGGTGGACGTGGTCGCCCACATTGAGCGTCTGCGGCGGGCGGCCTGGACGCAGCAGGGCGCGACGGTGACGATCGAGATGGCCCCCGAGGGCTGCGCGGTCTGGGGCAACGAACACCAATTGACGCAGGTCCTCCTCAACCTGGTTACGAATGCCGAGTACGCCATCAAAGACCGGGACCCGCGCACGATCAGGATCAGCACCACGCGGCAGTCGGGAGAGGTGGAGATCGTCGTCGAGGATACGGGCGTGGGGATGCGCCCGGAGGTGGCGGAGCGCGTCTTCGAGCCGTTCTTCACCACGAAGCATGGCTCCGGCACTGGGCTCGGGCTCAGCCTGTCCTACAGTATTATCCAGGCGCACGAGGGGCGCGTTGCGGTCGAATCGCGGCCGGGCCGGGGAACTCGTTTCCGCGTCACCCTCCCCGCCTACACGGACGGTGCTTCCAACCGTCCCCCGGAGCTACCGCTTGCGAAGGCGCGGGCCGCCCGCGTACTCGTCGTGGATGATGAGCCGAGCCTTCGCAAGGTTTGCCAGCGGCTTATCCAGAGCATGGGTCACGAGTGCGAAGTGGCCGATTCCAGCACCGCCGCTCTCGCCTTTGCCGCCAGCCAGGACTTTGACCTCATCCTCTGCGATTACCGCCTCGCCACGGAAACGGCCGATACGGTGATCAGCGGGCTGGTCACAGTGGCGCCGCACCTCATCCGGCGGACGATCATCGCTACCGGCGCGACCACGGACCCTGGCGTCCTCGAACTCGCCGGGCGTCACGGGCTGACGCTGATCGCGAAGCCGTACGGCGCCGAGGAGCTTGCGGAGATCATCGCCGCTGCGCAACGAAGGGCGACGGCGGGAGCCTGAAGCCTACGGGCAGGCGCCGCCGCCGACCGCAACCTGCGTAGTCGCGGCCTTCTGTGTACCGTCCGCGAAGAACACCGTCAGCGTTACCGTCTGACAGCCCGCCTGGGAAAACTTCACTGACGGCGCCGCGATGTTCGAGGCCGTGTACGTGCCCCCGGTTACGGACCACTTCATGGTCGTCACCGGCCCGCCCGAACCCGTGCCGACGAACCCAACTGGCACGTTCAGCTCAGCCGAGGCTGGCCCACTGACGCGGGCCGCAGGGCCGGAAGGCGTTGCCGTGGGCGGGACTGGTGTGGGTGTGGCGGTAGGCGGCGCCGTGGTGGCGGTCGCGGTGGAAGCGCGCGTGGCCGTGGCGGCGAGCGCGGGTTGGGTTGCCGCGCTCGCGCCGGTCGTGGCAGTCGGCGTCACGGAGGCCCCCGCTACCGCGGTTGCCGGTGGGGCCGTGGCGCTTGCTGTAGGCGTTGCGGCCTGGTTGCTGCCGACCGTTGCCCCGGGGCCGGGGCCGGCCGAGCGCGTGCCGGCAACGAGGCTCAGGACCGTGGGCGTGGCGGTTGCCGGTGGCGCATCGGCCGCGGCCCGCACCTGACCCTCCGGATCGTCGTCGCCTCCGCGGACGAAGAAGACCGAGCCCGCGAGCAGGGCGAGCCCGCCGAGCACAAGCGCTCCGCCGAGGACCGTGAGCGCGGTACCGCCCCTCCGAGCGCCTTGCCCCGCCGGGGCGGAATCAGGGAGGTACGCCAGGTCCCGCGCGAACTCCACGACCGCTGCTTCGAACGCTTCGGGTTGTTCCAGGTTGGCGGCGTGGCCGGCTTCGGCCAGGTCCACCTGGCGGACCATCCCCTCCGGCATCCGGGCGACAAAATCGGGCACGGCTCTGGCGAAGGCTTCTTCGCGCGTGCCGACAACGAGGAGGGTGGGCACCGCCAGTTCGCCCAGACGCTCGTAGCTGTTGATATCAATGACCAGCGACTCCGCGGTGCCGGCCAGGCCGTTCGGGTCTGCCTGGTCGAACGCCTGCGTCAGGAGTTCGCGCGAGCGCGGGTCCAGGCGCTTGCTGTGGGCGGGGTAGAGGCGTGTCGTGCGGAGGAAGTCACTACCCTCTTCGCGCAGCCTGGCGGCCAGCTCGTCCATCCCGGGACGGGCGGCTTCCCGCCACTCAGGGGTGCCGGCGGCCGACATCGAGTTGATGAGGATGAGGCCGTCGAGCCGCGCGGGGGCATCCAGCGCCAGGCGCAGGCAAACGGCCGCTCCAAGCGAGTGGCCGCAGAGCAGCACACGGCCATAGCCGAGCCAGTCCAGGAGTGCAGTGATGCGCTCAATTGCCGGGCCGGGGGCGTAGGGCGCGGGGTCTTCCGGGGCGTCTGATTGGCCGTGTCCGAGCAGGTCAACCGTGACCACGGTGAAGTGGCCGTTCAGCGCGGGGATATTGGCGGCGAACGACGCGGCGCTGGCGGTGAAGCCATGGACGAGGACCAGCGGCGGGCCCTGGTCCGGGTGCGGGTGAACTTCGTAGCCAATGCGCTCACCCGGCTTTCCGAATCGCGGCATGTGCGGAAGGTAACGCTGCCGGGGCGTGCAGGGAAGGGGAACTCCGTGATTGCCAATAACCTGCCGGCCAGTCGAAACCGGCCAGCGAGCCGGATACCGGCCGGGCCGAGGGCTGGTACCATCGCCTGCGATGGACATTGAGTACGCCCTGATCGCTGATTACGCCGAAATCGTCTCCGGGAAGCTGTACGTGATGGGCGCCGGCTGGGATCAGACGTTTGCGACCGAGGCGCCGGCCAACGTGCGCTTCGCCGCCGCCGTTGGTGTACGCGTGGGCTGGGAGGAGACGAACCGCTCCATCCCTGTGCAGGTGACGATTGAGGACGACGATGCGCGCGAATTGATGCGCGTGGACGGGGCCGTCCAGGTTGGCCGGGCGCCGGACCTCCCGCCCGGGACGAGCCAGTTGGCCCAGTTCGCCATCAACCTCGTCCTCCCGCTGCCCGCGTTCGGGGGTTACCGGATGCGGGTCGTCGCGGGCACGGGAGACGAGCCGGCGATGGCGGCGCGGCCGTTCCGCCTGGTGAAGCGGTAGCGGCCTCCATCGTCTTTGGGGGGGGACACCAGGACTCGAAGTCACGAAGCCGCCCGAAGATCCTCTTTCTGCGGTTCAGGTTCCTTCGTGACCACGGGCGATTCTGCGTCCTAACGAGGCACGGTGGACAACTCAGCTGCGCGACAGGCCTTCGCGGATCTTCTCCAACGGTGTCCGGGCTGGCGGCACGACGCGGCCAGGCGCGCCCGCCGGCACCCGCGCGGCCATCTCCAGCCGGAGCGCTTCGCGGACGCGCGCCAGGGACGCTCGCGCAGCGGCGAAGCTGGCGTGGATGGAGTCGAAGCTGTCTCCGCTGACCATGGCGGGGTCCATCTCGGGCTCGGTGGCGAGCAGGGCGGCGCGGAACTGTGCCAGTGCCGCGGCTTCGCGGGCAGTACGGAGGGCGATCTCGGCTCGCAGGGCCTCAGCTTCAGGGCCGGCGCCGGGCCGGTCTTGGATGGTTGCCGGCGCCTCGCCAGGGAACGTGCCGTCGCCGGCCGGGGTCTGGTCGTGGCCGGGGTCTGCCATTTCAGTTTCCATGAGCGGTCTCTCCGTGATGTGATGCGTCAACGGTGCGCACCGTGGGGCGGTAAAGCCAAGGGGCAGTTGTCACTCGCTCGCGCCAGAGCCGGGTGATAGCCTCATCCTTGCCCATGAGATCTCGCCCCCTCGTCCTTCTTGCCGTGCTGCCAGCCGCGCTCGCGCTGTTCGCGGCCTGTGGCGACGGCCCGGATAACCCCTCCGGTGGAGGCGTGCCCACGCCCATCCGGACGCCGGTCCCGAACGCCACGCCTGACGGTTCGCCGACCCGCAAGCCGATCCCGGATGACTTCGGGCCGGCGCCGGCGCTTGGCGGCAACGTGTTGAAGGTGTCACCCGCCCATGCGGAGAAGGTGAAGCAGGCCGCCACGCGGACGGCCAATCCGCAGCGGCCGGCCGGCCTCTGCGCCGAGGTGACGTTCGAGGGGCTGCCGGAGAACGCCCAGTGGTTCCGCATCGCCTTCGATGACAGGGAAGTCACCTCGAAGCTGGTCTGGATCGTGGCAACGCAGACGAACCCCAGGGACGGCAAGGTGTGCTACGCGCCGGAGGAGGGCTTCACCGTGGGCAAGCATTCGGCCGCCATCTCCGTCCAGGACCCGCGCAACGCGCTTGCCGCCTCGAAGCAGGTGGTCGGCTGGGCGTTCGAAGTTGTCCCGTAGGGAAGCCTGGCGGGTTCAGAGGTCGCGGTAGACCTGGCCGCGCGGGGCGATGCGCTCAATGAGGACGAGGATTTCCGAGTCAATGACTCGATATACGATGCGGAGGCTTCCAACCCGGGATGTCCGAAGGCCCTGCCTGCCGACCAGCGGTTTCGCCACATCCCCGTCCAGCGGACTGGCGACTATTTGGTCGATTCTTCGCTGCACCCGCCGCTGCATCACCGCATCCAGGCGGGCAAGGTAGCGCTCTGCTTCCCGGGAGATCCGGAGCCGGTAGATCATACCCCGTATTTCGCCCGGAACTCTTCCAGTGTGATGTAATCCCCGGCCGCCATCTCCCTTTCAATCTCGTCAAGCTCGGCCATCTCCTCGGCGGTCAGCTCGTCCGGGTCGTTCTTGTTGTTGATAAAGTCGATGAGGTCGAGGACTTCGTCCTCGGTCATCCGGTCGATCAACGCCTGCAGTTCGGCCTTGGCTTCCATGGCTGAAGTATACCAAGGTGCGGATTGGGAAGAGGTTCAGTAACTGCGGGCAAGGCTCTGCTGCGGACGAGCGTCGTCGCGTGGACTGTGTAAGTCACCAACCGTACTTCGCTTTGACTTCCTCAAACGTAACGGTTTCGCCGCGCTCGTACTCCGCGAGGGCTTCGAGGACATCCGCCATCTCTTCGGGGGTGAGTTCGTCCGGGTCGTTCTTGTTGTTGATTAAGTCGGTGAGGTGGAGCACTTCGTCCTCGCTCATCTGGTCAATCAACGCCTGCAGTTCGGCCTTTGCGTCCATGTCTCGAGTATACCAACGCCCGCATCCGGCCGAGCTGCAAGGGCCGGCACCGCGGCACATGGGGATGCGCGCGCTGCTGAACAAGGCCACTCGGGGCGTCCGCTCTGGCGCTTCACGCTTCTGCTCGCGTCACGGATTAGCACTCATTGACAGGGAGTGCTAATATGCTCCCTGCAGCACACCCAAACCCCCTTTCACAGAGGTAAAACATGGCAAAGCAGTTGCTCTTCGATGAAGAGGCACGTCACGCCCTTAAGCGTGGCATCGATTCCCTCGCCGACGCGGTCAAGATCACGCTCGGGCCCAAGGGCCGGAACGTCGTCCTGGACAAGAAGTTCGGCGCCCCCACGATCACCAACGACGGCGTGACCATCGCCAAGGACATCGAGCTCGAAGACGCCTTCGAGAACATCGGCGCCCAGCTCGCCAAGGAGATCGCCTCCAAGACGAACGACATCGCCGGCGACGGCACCACCACCGCCACTGTCCTCGGCCAGGCGATCGTCCAGGAAGGCCTCAAGAACGTCGCCGCGGGTGCGAACCCGATGGGCCTGAAGCGCGGCCTCGAAGCCGGCACCGCCGCCCTCGTTGAAGCGATCAAGAAGAACAGCATCAAGGTCACCGAGCGCAGCCAGATGGCGCAGGTGGCCACCATCTCCGCCAACAACGACCTTTCGATCGGCAACCTCATCGGCGAGTGCATGGAGAAGGTTGGCAAGGACGGGGTCATCACCGTTGAGGAGTCCAAGGGCATCCAGACGGAAGTCGAGTACGTCGACGGCATGGCCTTCGACCGCGGCTACATCAGCCCCTACTTCGTGACCAATCCCGAGCGCATGGAGGCCGTCATCGAGGACCCGTACATCCTCATCACCGACAAGAAGCTCAGCTCGGTCCAGGAGATCCTGCCGATGCTGGAGAAGATCCTCCAGGTGACGAAGAACGTCGTCCTCATCTGCGGTGACCTGGAAGGCGAAGCCCTCGCCACCCTTGCGGTGAACAAGCTGCGCGGCACGATCAACATCCTCGCCGTGAAGGCCCCGGGCTTCGGCGACCGCCAGAAGGACAACCTTGGCGACCTCGCCGTCCTCACCGGTGGCACGCTCGTCTCCGAGGAGATCGGCCGCACGCTCGAAAGCGTCGAAGTGGCTGACCTCGGCCGCGCCCGCCGCGTCGTTTCCACCAAGGAAGAGACGACGATCATCGAAGGCAAGGGCAAGAAGAAGGAAATGGACGCCCGCGTCGGCCAGATCCGCGCCCTGCTGGAAGACGCCAAGAGCGACTGGGACAAGGAAAAGGCCCAGGAACGCCTCGGCAAGCTTGCCGGCTCCGTGGCCGTCATCAAAGTCGGCGCCGCGACGGAAGTCGAACTCAAGGAGAAGAAGCACCGCGTTGAGGACGCCCTGAGCGCCACCCGCGCGGCGGTTGAAGAAGGCATCGTCCCCGGTGGCGGTGTCGCGCTCATCAACGCCCTCTCGTCTCTCGACAAGCTCAAGCTGGAAGGCGACGAGGCGACCGGCGCCCGCATCCTCCGGCGCGCTCTGGAAGAGCCGCTTCGCCGCATCGCGATCAACGCGGGCCAGGATGGCTCGGTGGTTGTGGACGCGGTGAAGAAGCTCCCCAAGGGCCAGGGCTACGATGCCCAAAAGGGTGAGTACGGCGACATGGTGGCCAAGGGCATCATCGACCCGGCCAAGGTCACCCGCTCCGCGATTGAGAACGCGGTCTCGATCGCCGCCATGGTCCTCACGACGAACTGCCTGGTCACGGACAAGCCGGAACAGCAGGCTGGCGCGGCGCCGTCCATGCCTCCGATGTACTAGGCCCAATCACCCCCGCCGGCCCCGGCCGGTAACCGGTGGACAATCCCGAGGGGGTGTGGCGCAAGCCCGCCCCCTCGTTTGGTTTAGAACCACCGAGACACCGAGAATATTCTCGAGAAGGTTTGGCGGGTTCGCCATTGTGGAGTAAGAGGTATGCAGAGGGCAGCGAGGCGTCCCTAACAACTGTCTCGGTGTGCTCAGTCGCGCCTCTCTTCCATCGACATCTGGCGATGCGACCACGGTGAGACAGTTCACGGATCCCTCAAAACCTCTCGGTGTCTCGGTGGTTCAATGGACGGTGGCATGAATGCGTACTGAGAACGGTTTGACCCTGGACCTGGATGCCGTTGGCGAGCTTCTTCGGAAGAGCGACGTCCTGACGGTGGGTTTCACCCTGTTCCCCGAACGGCTTCTGGTGGACACGCGGGCGAATGACAAGCAGGGCCAGTTCGCCGAGATGGTGGAGCCGGTCGGCAGCGTGCAGGAGCGGTACGTCTGGCTGGGGCGGCATCGCGGCAGCTTCGGCGCGCCGGAGGCGTTCGCCTTCTTCGTCTGGCCCCACACCGTCCGCGGGCTGATCGAACGGGACATCCTTGCGCCCCTGCGCGAGCGCCTTTCACCGCTTGCCGCGGACGCCTTAAATGGCGCACTGCGCGAGGCGGCGGAGGCCGAAAACCGCGCGATCAAGGAGATGGTCCGCGGCACGGAGGCGTGGCCAGCGGTGTGGCAGGCGGCGAATTAGCGCCCTCCCCTACCGCCAGAGCAGGATGTTGCGCTTCACGAAGTGCCACGTCTGCGAATCCAGGTAGTGCATGACGTATTCCTGCAGCACTTTCGGCGGCCCAACGATGAGAAGGATCAGGACGAGGTTTCGCGGGCGGCCGATCTGGTAGGCGACATCGATCGTGCGCATGCCCGCCACCCAGAGGTAGAAGTTCTCGAAGACGTTCGGGCCAAGGTAGAAGAACAGCCCGCGTATGCCGGTGAGTTCGAAGAGCACGGCCGCGGAAAGCCGGAGTCCGTAGAGCACAAGCGCGGTCCATTTTGCCAGCGGGTCCAGCCAGCGCCAGGCGACAAACGCCTCCCAGGAGAGGTAGTAGGTGTCGAACAGTTTGTCGAAGACGTGGTAGTTGGCTCCGCGGGAGAGGACGTCGCTGCCCAGGGCGTCCTGGATCATCGTGTCCGTGGCATCGGCCAGGATGGAGGCGAGCCCGCCCCAGAACGGCCACCGCAGCACGGTCACGGGAACCAACGTACGGGCCGCGAAGACGGCGATGAGGACGGCGAGGTCGTTGGCCGCCACGGTGCTTACCCCTGGCCCCGGCGCGGGGCCCGCCAATCCTGACGCTTCGCGGGCCGCCTGCCAACGTCATTCGGCCCCCGCTTCCGCCCCCGTCCGGGCATGCGGGCCGTGTGGCGGCGGAGTACGCTCACCCCATGAGGCGAGACAGCGGGCAGGCGGCAAGCCGCCCGATGCGCTGGTTCATCATCGCGGTCGTGGTGGCTGTGGCCTGGATACCGGGCTTTGTGGCCCTGGCGATGCTCCTGAGTGGCAACGCCGGCGATTAGCGTGAGCCGCCAGTTGAGGCCGTGGAGCTTCCCTCCCGGTAGGAGCCAGCCGGAACCCGGGCCGGTCTCACATGCACGAGGAAGTCATCCGTAAAGCGGTCCAGGGCTTCCCAGTCGGCGTACCTCTGAGCCTCGCGCGGGGCGGTTGGACCGGCCGGGCCGGCGCCAGGCTTCTTCGGCAACCGGCGCTTGATGAAGCCGTAACGGGTATCGGGGCCGGCCCCGCCGACGAGCGAGACAATGTCCGGGTGCCAGCCCGTTTCCGCGATGAGATGGGAAACGGCGTCCAGCGCCCGCGCCCTGCGCGCGCGGTCGTGGGTGGCGGCAGGAAGGCCGACGGAGAAGAACCCATTCGGGACGTGGTCAAGGTCCTTCTTGCGCGCGCGGACGAACTGTTCCAGTTCTTTGTGGTGGCGCCCGAAGTGGATGGAGCCGCCCACGATGAGCCCGCTGTAGTGGCGCAGCCGGGCCGGCGCCTGGTCGCATTCGAAAACGTCGGCGGGGACGCCACTGGCGCGGGCACGGCTGGCGATGTGTTCCGCGGCCGCGGCTGCATCGCCCTCGCAGCTGTGGCAGATGATGGCGATGCCTGGCGTGTCCATGCCCGGAGCGTGGCGCCCGGCGGCGCTGGTGTCTGCGTCCACTGGGATGGCCGCTGTGGGACGAAAGACCCAAGTTTCGCCCCACACCGTCCGGCCCGCGACATGCGCCGCTGGTGTACGCTGTGTCCCACACAAGATGAAGTACGAAGAACGGTTGCTGCAGGTGCGCACGTCCATCGCCGAGACGCAGCGCGCGGACGATGAGCGGCGCAAGGCGCAGGAGGCGGAGCGTCCGAGCCGGGCGCGCAACGTCATCCTCGGCGGTGGGCCTCACCTGCTCTGGAAGATCCCGGTCCTCATTGTCACCGTGACGATGTTCGTGATGTTCCCACGGACGATCATCCGGGAGGCGAACCGCTATCTGCGCATCCCGAACTGGGTACTGAACCTTGTGCCGGGGCTGGATAACGGGGGTTCGATGCCCGGTCCCTTGGCCCTGGGGATGATGGGCTTCGCCGGGCTCGCCATCATCGTTGGCGGCCTGGGCGTCTACGTCTGGGTCCGCCGCGCGCAGAACCCGAACCCGCCACCCGTGCGCTGGTGAGCGGCCAGGTTTGAGCCCGGGTTGAAGGGCCTTTGTGCCGCTTCGTGATCTGTGCCTGTGCTTCCCCCGACAGGAAACCAGAGTGTCAGCTGGCCGGCAAGAACGTACGCCGGACGCGCACGCGGTTTCGCCGGCCGTGCTGGATGAGGAGCTGTTTGTAGGCGATTTCGCGGGCGCGGGCCCAGGCGAGGAACTGGGCCGGTACCTCGGGGCCACCCGTCGCAAGCCGGTCGATCGCGTTTGCCGCGGAATCCAGCACCGCGTAGGCCGCGGCGCCCGTCGCGACGATGTCCTCCTGGAAGCCCGCGAGCGTCGTCCCGCTGCCGTCGAGGGTGTGTTGGACCGTGCAGTAGAGCTTCACAGGCTCGGCCGGAGGTGGTTCGTCCAGGTGGAGGGAGAGCGTGTTCGCCCAGCGCGAGAAGGGCGCGTACGAGGGCGGGAATTGGCCCACCGGAAACTCGGCCGCCTCCACGTCCATCAGGCCCATGATCGACGCCAGCGAGAGGTCACGGCTGCCGGCGGTGGCGGTCATTGTGACGGCCGATTCGTTCGGCATGGCCCGGCTGGTTTCGTCGAGCGCGCGCTGGATGTGACGGTCGAGCTGGCTGTCCGTCCAGCGGTAGTTGGCGGAATCGGTGTCGTGCAGGTCTTTGCGGATTCGCGTACGGAGATCGGCGAGGGTGGTCATGGCGACAGCGTGAGCCGGGGAGGCGCCCATCTCCAACACGCCCATGTCACCCCGGCGGGGTCTGTCTCCATCCCGGTATGCGCCGGCTGTCTGGGCCCACCGGGCGAAACAGCCCTCATCCCCCGACCCGGCGGGCGACGAGAGCGATGCGCTCGCCCGCCTCGCGACGAGTTGAGTTATGCGCGCTATTTCGCGCTGCCAACTCCGGTCAGCTTCCTGATCTCCCCAACGGTGTGGCGGAGTTCACGAGCGATGCTTTCGGGCCCACCGTTATCGAATATCTGGACGAGCGACCCGTAGTACCAGAGCTGGTCGGCGGGTTCGGCGCGGAAGCGCTTCCAGACTTCGTCGCCGTATTCGCGGAGGTCGGCCAGGATCGCGCGGGCGTTGTGGAGCTTGTCCGAGCCGGAAACAAGGCGGACGGAGTAGGGCGCTTCCGCGAGGTGGGCGAGGTATTCCTCCTTCCGCTTGCGCCAGGGCGGCTTCGGAGAGACGACCGAATCCGTGCAGCCCGCGACGATGTCCGCGACGCGGTCGCCGAAGCGGTTGCGGATGGCGGCCAGGCGGGCGGTCCCGCCCTGGTCTTCCACGGCGTCATGGAGGAGGGCGGCGATCGCTTCGTCCTCGTCGGCGCCGTGTTCAAGGGCGAGGCTGGACGCGCCCATGAGGTGCGAAAAGTAGGGGATGGTGGTGCTGTTTCGCACCTGGCCATCGTGGATGTGGACGGCGTAGATAAGCGCCTCTTCAAAGCGCGAGGAGAGATGGGGCAATTGCTGACTCCTGCCAGGGATGCTCGAACGGGTGACTGTCCGAAGGCTACCAGATCGTCTCGACATCGTACTGGCGGATCAAGGCGTCGTTCGTGACGAGGGGGATGCCTTCAATCCGGCTTTGCGCAATGAGCAACCGATCCATCGGGTCGAAGTGGATCTGGGGCAACTCGGCGCCGAACAGCGCATGCTCCACCTGCAGCGACAATGTGCTCATCCACCCTGATGCGACGAGGGCACGAATGGATCCGATGGAGACTCCGGGAAACGAAGTCGGCCCCGGCGCTCCTTGGCGGCAATTTCCCAAGCGCTCACAGGACTCAAGAGCAGCTCGTTGGCCGGGTCAGAAATCAAGAGCCGCACCCTCGAAGACAGCCGGCGATCAGCGGCAAGAACCCACAGGAACGTCTGCGTATCGAGGAGAAGTTGCATTAGCGCCCTGAATCGGGCTCGGGGAAGAGCTTCGACTCGTACCAGAGCTTTGCGTCTTCCTCATCAAGGGGGCCGTCGATGTCGTCGGCGTACCAGATTTCGCCTTTCAGAATGCCCAGAATGGAGCCGCCCATGCCGGCGGGCTCGTCGAGCGCTGGCATCTTCACCAGCTTCGCGACCGGTTTCCCGTCGCGCTCGATGACGACCTCGTCGCCAGCCTCGACCAACTCGAGCAGTTCGGGCAGGCGCGTGCGGGCTTCTTGCGGGTTGACCACGGTCGTCATGGTTCAGGCTTCGCGCATGCGGCAAGCCCCGAAGGTTTGCAGGGCAGACCTCACCAATCTCTCCGCAGGCGCGCCAGCGGCGAGCGCGAGCGTGGTGCCGACGCTAGGGCGGCCTCCGCAGCGGTCTCGGTCACCGCCGCAATGCTACGCGAAGCTCAGCTCAGCAACGCCGAGGGCCGCTCCCTGGCAGATCGGCGCCGTTCGCGGTCAGCAGGCGGGCGCGACGATATTCTTCTTCCGGTCGATGCTGTCCCGCAGGGCGATGCCACCGAACAGGCCGACCGCGACAACCAGCCCAAGGCCGCTGCCGCTGACCGTCATCGCGAGGGCAGGGACGGGGCAGGTGCCAGCGACGGCCCAGCCGCTTCCGAAGACCGCCGCGCCCATGACTGTGCGCCGGGTGACCGGCTGACGGAGGACGGTCAGTTCGCCGCCGAACATGGTCTGGATGCGGCGCCGCTCCAGGATGAGCAGGATCGGCGCGGCCACGCCCACGGCGGAACCCATGAGCAGAAACACGTCTGGCTCGCGCAGGAGGAGCATATCGTGGATGACCTGGTAGTCGCTCAGGCGGGCGGCGGCGACCAGGAAGCCGAAAGCGGCGCCCATGAGGAACGCGGCGGATTTCACAGGTCACCCCCCGTGAAGAAGTGGAGGAGTCCAGTAACGGCGACCGCGGTGGCCATGAAGGTAGCGGTGGCAGCCAGGCTCGCGGGCGAAAGCGACGAGGTGCCTCGCAGCCCGTGGCCAGATGTGCAGCCGCCGGACCAACGCGCCCCAAAGCCCATCACGACGCCGGCGCCGAGGAGGATTGGGATGAGGGCGGCGAGCGGGACAAGGTCGCCGAGTGTGCCGTAGCTCATCCTGGGCGAGATGCCATCGCCGAGGAGCGTGGCCAGGAGCGCGCCCGCGACCAGCCCCACGAAAAGCCAAACGCGCCACGGTTCGTAAGCCTGCCGGCGAAGGAACGAGAACGTTTGGGAATAGGCCGTGGTCGCCCCCAGCGGGCGATTGGCCAGGACGTAGAGGCCCACAACGCTCAGTCCCATGAGGGGGCCGGCGATGTACCAGGCGAGGCGGTCCGGGAGGAGGTCCATGGGTTGCTCCGGGGCACCAGAAGAGGTGAGTTGTAAGCAGTATAAAGTTGAGTAAGTCGCTCGACAAATAGCCGGCTCCCTGCCAACAACGGCCACCGGGCACGGGCGGTTGTGGCACACTCGAGCGGAGATGGCACAAATCACGGGTTCCGTCAGGTTATCGAAGGACGGCCGGATCGTGCTCCCGGCCAAAGTCCGGCGCGCCCTGGAACTGAAGAGCGGCGACGAACTGCTGGTCAGGGTCGAGGATGGGGAGATCCTGCTCATGACCCGGATGCAGAGGATCCGGAGAGCGCAGCGGATGGCATCCCCCTTCGTCAAAGACAGGCCGTCCCTTGCCGACGAACTGATCGCCGAACGCCGCGAGGAACCCGCGCGCGAGAATTAGCTATGGCGCGGAGAGTCGGACCTGGCGTAGGGTAGTTTCTATGGTACGGATGACAGAAACGGTCAGATTGTCTGAAGGGGGCCGGATCGTGCTCCCGGCGAAAGTCCGGCGCGCCCTGGACCTGAAGTGCGGCGACGAACTGCTGGTGATCGTCGATGACGGAGAGATCCTGCTCATGACCCGGATGCAGGGGATCCGGAGAGCGCAGAGGCTGTTAGCCCCGTACCTGGAGGGCCGCGGCTCGTTGGTCGACGAACTCATCGCCGAACGCCGGGCAGAAGCCGCCCGCGAAGAATTGGAATAGCGCATTTGGCCCGGATCACCCTGGACGCATCCTGCGTGCTCGCCGTCGTCCATGGTGAGCCGGGCGCGGAAGCAGTCCGGGGCCAACTGGACCAGCAGGGTTGCGTCATGAGCGCCGTCAACTACTCAGAAATTACGGCCAAACTCGCCGACTTCGGAGCCACGATCGAGGTCATCCGTTCAAGCCTGGATGGCTTCGACTTCGAGGTTCTCAGCTTCGATGCGGAGCAGGCAATGGAATCTGGCCTTCTCCGCCCGGCGACGCGCGCCGCCGGGCTTTCCTTCGGTGACCGCGCCTGCATCAGCCTCGCGTTGCGCCTTGGGACGCCCGTGCTCACCGCCGACAGGACGTGGGCGTCGCTCTCGCTACCCCTCGAAGTCATCCTCGTGCGCTGAGCCGAGTGAAAGGGACCACCCATGAACCCACTCCAGGGAAAACTCGTCCGCCTGCGGGCCTTTGAACCGGAAGGCCGCCGCAAAGATCCCATGAGGTCGCGTGATACACTCTGCAGATGCGGACGCAGATAACACTGGAAGATGACCTCTACCGGGTGGCGTGCGCTGTTGCGGAACGCCAGGGTACGACAGTGTCCGAGGTCATCGTGCAGGCTCTGAGACGGCAGCTCTTCGAGCCGCCGGTCACCGCCAGACAGCCGGTCGAGCTGCCGGTTTCGTCAGCCAGTGGCGGATTGATGCCTGGCGTGACGCTCGAGCCCAAGTCCGGCCTGTGGGCTCTGCTCGACGATGAAGCTGTTTGACGTAAACCCGCTCATCTACGCCTTCCGCGAGGATTCCACGCAGCACCGGGAGCACCGCGCGGCCGTCCTCGCTGTGGTAAACGGCGATGAAGAGTTCTCAGCGCCGGACATTGTGCTGGCGGCGGTGCTCAGGATCTGCACGAACCCGCGGGTTTACCGGGTACCGTCAGATATGAACGAGGCGATCGCCTTTGCAAACGCACTGAGGGCATCTCCGGCATTCCGGGAAGTGCGCTCAGATCACCGTCAGTGGGATGTCTTCACGGACTTGTGCTCTCGCCCGGGCGTGTTCGGTGGCCACGTCACGGATGCCCTGATCGCGTCGTTCGCCATCACTTCGGACGCCGACCTGATCACGAGCGACCGGGCGATGGGCCGATTCCCCGGGCTTCGGGTGAGACACCCCTTCGATCCTGCTGGCTAACCAGCCGGCAACACGCCGCCCACCACGGCCACACGGAGCAGCCACCAATGAACCCACTCCAGGGAAAACTCGTCCGCCTGCGCGCCTTTGAACCGGAAGACGACCCCATCGTGCTTGGCTGGTTGAACGACCCGGAGGTCCAGCAGTACCACGGCACCCGCTACCCGCGCGGCCTGGTGGAACTGAAGCGCCGCAACGAAAACCCGCAGGGCATCCGCTTTTCCTCCGCCAACTTCGCTGTCGAGGCGCTGGACGACGGCAAGCTGGTTGGCGAAGTCTGGATCGGCTGCGAACACCCGGAAATGCGCGTCGGCGACCTCGGCATCACCATCGGCGACAAGTCGCGTTGGGACAAAGGCTACGGCACCGACACGATGCGCACGGTTTGCCGCTTCGGATTCGAGATGATGAACCTCCACCGCATCGAGCTGCACGTGTTTTCGGAGAACCTGCGCGCGCGGCGGGCGTATCAGAAGGCTGGCTTCCGTGAGGAGGGCGTGTTGCGGGACGCGGTCTTTAAGTTCGGCCACTACATGGATGACGTGGTCATGGGGCTGCTCGAAGGCGAGCTCATCCTCGAATAGCGCGCGGCAAACCCCTCGGAGCCAGCCGTTGCGGCTGAGCGGGAGGGGCAAACGAAGCCGCCATTACCGACGCGAGGACACTGTCGAAGCGGGCTGGCGCGTCCGGCGTCGGCGCCATCCCGGCGGCGGCCCAGGCGCGCTGATCGTAGGCTCGGGCGGCGTAAGCAGGGGAGACTCGCGTAATCACCCTCCAACGGTAGCTCAGGGCGGCGGCGGCGCGTCATTGGGGCAAAACCAGTAGGGGTGTAGGGGTTTTGGGGCAACCCGTAAGGGGGACCGTGCGGATCAACCTCTCCGCGCGTTCCGCTTCGGCGCCGTCATGGCGTGACTCTCTGCGATCAGTCCGGCGACTTCGTCCCAATCGGTGGCGGCATCCAGGCGGATACCGATCCAGCCTTTGTGGCCGACGTACCGGGGCACGAAGAAGCGCGCGGGGTTGGAGCCTACCAGCACCTTCTGTGCCCCCGGCAGCGCCTTGAGGGTCATCTCCGAGAGGTCTTCGCTGATCATGACGAAGAGCTTGTCGCGCACGCGGAAGCTCGGCGCGGTGTGGCCGCCGAACGGCTTCTCCTCGGCGCCGGGCAGGGCCATGCAGATCTCGCGGATGCGTTGGACCGCGTCGTCAACCATCGCCGGACGCTATGCCTCTCGCTTCAGGATGTGGACCACGCAGACCGAGCCGGCGCCCATCATGTGGGCAAGGCCGATCCGGGCGCCCTCTACCTGGCGTGCGCCCGATTCGCCCCGCAGCTGTTGGGTGACGTCCCATATCTGCGCGAGGCCCGTTGGGCCGCCGGGATGCCCACGGCCGATGAGCCCGCCGTCCGTGGAAAACGGGATGCGCCCACCGATCGTCGTCGCCCCTTCCGCCACGAGCCGGTCACCTCCGCCATCCGGGCAGATGCCGAGCAGCTCGTAATACATCAACTCCTCAATCGGGAAAGCGTCGTGCACGTGGACGAGGTCGAGGTCCTCCGGGCCCACGCCAGCCTCCTCGTAGGCGAGGTTCGCCGTCATCCGGGTCGATTCCGAGGGCCCGACGATGGCCCCGAGAAAGACGTGCCCCGGTTGGTATCGCTCGGACTGCATTTGCGAGGCGATTACCTTCACCAGTGGGCGGCTGTTGGCCAGCCGCTCGGCCACTTCGCGTGTGGCGACGATCGCCGCCGCGGCGCCAGCTCCCGCTCCGCAGGCCATCATGGCGGTGTGCGGGTAGGCGACCATCGGGGCGGCGAGGACCATCTCCGGCGTGATCTCGTTCTCCGCCTGCCGTTCGGCGAACTTGTTGAATCTGGCGTGGTTCCAGTTCTTCGCTGCGATCTTTGCGAACGTTTCCACCGTTGTGCCGTTGTCGTGCATGCGGCGAACCGCCCAGAAGGCGAAGAAGGCTGCGGGCAGCAGGCTCGTGTCCATGGTGGGCCGGCGGGGGCCGCCAGCAGCGGCCATGTTCCCCAGGCGGCCGTCGAATGCGACCGCCATCGCCACCTCGCTGCTGCCGCCGGCGACCGCCATCACGGCCTCGCGGAAGGCGGACGAACCGGTCGCGGAGGCGTTCTCGACATGGACGACGGGCAGGCCGGTGAGTCCGAGATCCTTGGCGAACGAGACGCCGTCCAGCATGTTGCCGCCGATGTAGCCTGAGTAGAGCGTGCCCACGTCGCGGAACGAGATGTTGGCGTCCTCAAGCGCTGCCAGCCCGGCGGCGTAGTGCATGTCGCGGCGGCTGACATCGTGCTTGCCGAAGCGGTGCATGCCGACGCCGATGACATAGACATCGCGGTTCATGCTCATCGCCCTTCCCCTGTCAGCCGGAAGGCGATGGCGCAAAGTTCGTTGCCGGCGTCGTCCTTGCCCACGGTCCGCGTAACGAGCCGGACCTTCTGGCCGATGCTCCAGTCGCCCATCTTCCCATCGAGCGGGGCCTGGATGCGCACGCCCTCGGGCAGGTCCACCTGGCAGGCGCCGAAGCCACCCCCGGCGTCCGCTTCCATGCTGCCGAGCCACGGCAGGAGGACGAAGGTCCACGAGTAGATCACTCCGTCGGTGGACAGTTCGCAGTCTTCGACGGGCTCAAGCGTGATCGGGCATCGCTTTCGCCGGGGCCAGAAGTAGGTCTTCGCGGCCGGGCTGAAGGAACCGAGGAGCACCGGCGGCGCGGCCGGGTCCTCCGGGATGCGGAAGTATCCTTCTTCGACGGGGACTTTCACGGGGCGGCAGCGCCTCCAGATGGATTGATGCACGAGGGCGGCATCGTCGCATTGGAGCGCGAACCTGACAATGGCCGGCGCACGGCGGCGCCTCCGCGCGGTTCGGGAGGCGCTGCCGCCGCGAGAGCTCGGACTACATCGCGTTGAAGGTTTCGTAGACCTCGACGCCGCCGCCGGAGGCGAGGTGCGGGCAGCCCTTGGCCAGGGCGGTCGCCGCCTCGATGTTGTCGGCCTTGATGACGGAGTAGCCGGTCAGCCCGGAGGGGGCGCCGTCCGTGACCTTGCCGTTGCTGGAGATGGCCTTCGAAATTGAAATCGGGTTGCCGCCATCGACAACCGCCTCGCCCATGCCGCCAAACCAGGACATCCAGGCGTTCATCACCTTCTGCCCCTCTGCTTCGCTCGCCGGCGGGGCGCCGCCGCCCGTGTAGACCAGGAGATAGTTAGCCATGTTCGATTCCCCATTGATGAATTCGCCCCGGTCCCGGGCAGCCGCTCAGTCGGCGGCCCGAGTTCCGTAAGGCGTGCCTTACACTCTACACGAAGGCGGAGCGGAAGTGGTGAAGGTTTGGTGAAGAAACTGCACGTGGCGCGAACACGGCGGAACCCCGATCGTGCGCGCTTCGCCGGGTGTACTATCGAAAAGCCATGGCGGGCACCACGCGGGCCAAGCGGCAACCACCAAAGGAAGCACCCAGGCCTCCCCGGCCGCACGCGCACAAGAAGCTGCACGATGCTGGCTTGAGCCCGGGCAGCAGCAAGCTCGCGGCCCTCCAGCGCGCGCTTGGTAACCGGGCGGTCGCCCGGCTCGTGCAGCGCGAGGCAGCAAGCCCCGCCCAGCGCGACGCCCTGCTGCCGCTCGCCAGGCAACAGATGGAACAGGGCGCCCGGATGGCCCTGGCCAGCGCGGGGATGGCGGGCCAGCTGGCGAGCGGGCCGGTGAACATCCCGGGCGCGCTCGCCGCCGGAGTGGAGCCATCGGCGGCGGCTGCCCGGGCCATCCTGGCGAACCTGACCGCCGCCGGAAACCTGATCGACTCGGGTGTCGACATCTTCCAGCAGGTTGGCGGTGAGCTGGCTGACGTCGAGCACATGCTCCGTCTCCGCGCGCGCGTCAGCGATGCAATCTTCTGGCTGACCCAGATGGTCGCGGGGAACGCGGGTGCGGGGCCGCCCGCTGCTCAGGCGCTCATGGGCGTCCCCGCCGAATGGGCCCTGTACCAGGCGGGCGAGGCGCCGAACGTCGTCAAGGCGGCAACCACCGCCCCCGGCCCCCCGGCCGAAGCAGAGGCGCTGCAAGCCCAGGCCAGGAGCGCCGCGCTTAAGCCCCTGCTCGCCCCCCTCGGCGCGGCCCCAATCAGCCCGTAACTGCCGCCGCTCTCTTCGCGGCACGAAGGCGCACAAACCGGGTTCGAAACCGCCTCCGTGCCCCCACCTCGTCCCGTGGGCACTACGCAACGCCTCCGTCGCGCAGGTAAACAGCCGGCCCTCCTCAAACTCCCGCGGGCCCCATGGTCCCAGCATCACGTATTGACATTGGCTCGGCCGCCGGGCTACAGTCCCGCTCTCACTTCATAGGAGGCATAACAATGGCTGACGCAGCGCTGTTTATCGGCTGGGGCGAAGTGGTTCGAGGCCGGGAGATGAAGGCACTCCAGGTCTTCAATGAAACACAGCAGTACTACGCCCGGCTCCAGCAGGCCGGGACGATCGAGAGTTTCGAAGCCGTCATCCTCAACCCGCACGGCGGAGACCTGGTGGGGTTCATCCTCATCCGGGGCGACCAGGCAAAGCTCGATGCCTTGCGCGCCACTGAGGAGTTCCAGAAGAACCAGACTCGGGCGCAGCTCATCGTGAACAACCTGGGCGTGATCCCGGCCGCGATCGGGGCGAGCCTCGCGACTGGCATGGCGACCTACGCGCAGGCGGTCCAGGAACTCGCCTAGCGCTCAGCCGAGTGCCGCTGGGCAGTGACGGCCGAACCGGTGTACCGTAACGCCGTTCGTATTCTGGCCTGACGCAGCGGTGACAACATGACGATTCTCGGCCCTGTAGCCTCATGAGGGGCGGCCGCAAATTCGCGAGGGAGTTGCGCCGCTACGACTGGGACGCCATCGTCGGTATCGTCGCGGCCGGGGCCGCCCTGATTCTTCACTTGCTCCGCATCATTGAGCAGGAAGTGCTGCTGACGATTGGGCTCGTCCTCCTCGCCCTGCTTCTTATCCGCGATCTCCGCCGGGAAGAGCGTGACGAGCGCCTCGAGGAAATCGTAGCCCGTACCGAGGCTGGGATCGCGAGGCTCCACGCCTTCATTACGCCACCCGACGCCGTGCTCTTCGGGCCGCGGCAGCTCCGCGCCAAGGGCGAAGCGTTCGCCTCGCAGGCGAGGGGTGAGATGGTCTGGTTCAACGTCTGCCTGTTGATGTTCCGGCCACAGTCGCTGTTCGACGCGCTGCTCCGGCCCGCCATCGAAAACCCCGCCGTGAAGAGCATCCAGTTCGTGCTGGATGAGAGTGAGCGCGAACGTTGGCGCGACGATGTGATCCCAAAGGCAGAAAAGTGCGCGGGATACGAACGGCTGCTCGAACCGCGCTGGCGCACACTCCGGGAATCCGTCTCGTTCATCCTTGCCGATACCGCGGCCGGCCAGACGGAAGCACCGTTGAGCTTCTGGGGCGAGCCATTCATGTCGCGCACCACGGCGCAGGACATTCCGCGCTACATCTTCGAGGTGCAGGGCCACTCCGAGCTTATCCCGCGGCTGGTCGAACTGGAGCGCAGCTACCGGGGCAGGTAGGCCGCGAACCGGGGCTCGCACAGCGCAGGTGCGCAGGGAACTACGGTAGCGGGGCCGTCAGTCCGTCCCTGGCGGCAGGTCCTCCGCCCGCGCGACCGGGAAGAAGTGGCGGTGGTGCGCGCCCGTTATCTCGTACGCTGCGGTGCCTTCGCGGCCGTCGTCCGTGCGGACAACCATGTGCTGCTGGCCGCCGCCCATTTGGCCGTAACGTGCGTGCCAGCGCCCGTGGCCTTCGATGCGGAACGAGCGGCCATCTTCCAGCGCGGCGGTCACCAGGCCCTCGAGCCCGGCTACCTTCTCTCCGTCACGCTCGTAGCTCACGCGGGCGCCGGCGTCATCCGTCCAGTGGAGGTCGTGCGTGAATTCGACCACCTGGACGGGTTCGCTCATACCGGCCGGGGCCCAGTAGCCATCCATATAGACACGGTGGCCGTTGGCGTACTCCCAGTTCCAGATGCCCAGCATCCCATCGGGCAGCTGGATGGCGAGCCACATCCACATCGGGCAGCGGCGGTGGTCGCGAATCCCCCAGGAGTGGTCGCGCTGGCCCCACCAGTCGCGCACCTGGACCGTCTTGCCGCCATGCGTGTAGCTGCCGTTGAAACGCCCGGACTGGATCATGTGGCTCTGGTCCCAGATCGTCTCGCTGCCCCGCTTCATCGTCCCGCGCCGAAGCCCGCACTCGCGCGTCCGCGCCGTGAACGTGATGTCCAGCCCGACCGGTGACGCGGCCGGGTCGACCCACAGCTTCACCGTCTTGTACGGCTCGGTAATGTCGATGCGCACCGGCCCGACGGCCATGGTGTGGGGGTCGCCGTCGTAGGGACGCCCGTGGCGCAGCATCACCAGCTTGCCGTCCAGGCGGCACATCTGCAGCGAATCCATCTCCTCCCGCCGGGGGAAGTGCGCCAGCGTCAGGATCAGCACATCGCCCTCGCCGGACTCCGGGTGCATGACGAAGAACAGGCTCTCCCGCCAGTGCTCCGGAAACGTCGCGACGTTCGGCAGCGGCTCGGGGATCTGGTGGTAGAAGAACTCGTCAGCAGGCGTAAGGCGTGGCATGGCGCGGCTCCGAGGGAGGGTTGGCGGGGAGTGTGGGCCGGGGCGGAGGCGCCCCGATGTCACTTGGACTGGGACCTGGCGATGCGTGTCATCACGCGTCTACCTATTTCCGCCATGACCTCGTCATTCACGACCGCCAGCATCGCATATCGACCCGGGCGACCGGGAAGAGGAATCCAATGTGCAAGGAGACCGTTGCTCACTTCGAGTATGTGCCCCTTGTACTTGAGGCCAAACGCTTCGCCTTCTCGATACGGCTTGCCACGCTTGAGTATTGTCGACTGAAAGGCCACAGCGTCGGGCGCCAACGCCTGCACCACGTCCGGGGAAAGGTCCTCACCCGTGCTGTGGGCGGCATCCTGGGCAATCGCCTTCTTGAGCTTGTCTTCGTTCATTCGCCAGAGTGTACCCCGATCACGACCACCGCTACCACGTCCCTTTGGGATCCGCCTTCTGAGGGAAAGCCGTAGCCCGGGGAGGTCGACCACCAAGCGCTTGCGTTCCCATTCCGCACATCCCATCCTGTGCCTCGTCGCCCGCCGCGCCGGGGCCGACCTTCTTCCCGGAGCCCCGGGGCCGCCACCGGCTGAGGAGGCACTAGATGGAAAACCCAGAAGCGTTCTTCGCACGCATTCGAAGAGAGGTTTCGATCGCCTTCGAGCAAAGTGACATTCGGAAACGCCAAACTGACCTGGGCGAGAGCTGGAACTACTCGATCTGCGGGCTTCCGTTGCGGCCACGAAAACCCCTGCTCCTCGGCTTGAAGTGGGGGGCAGACAGCGCAATCCGTCACGCCCCGCAGGACACCATGCCGACCTCGTCGGCTTATTCAAGTGTGGTGCGCTATCCTTTCATTGATCGCTCACTGCCGTATCTGGCCAGATACTTCGGTTCGTTGGAACAAAGCAACTACCTGAACGTGTTGCCATTCCGTGCGCCCGACCTCTCCTACTTGACCCCTCGTGATTGGGACCTTGGCATCGGGGCATTCTTCGCGCCGGTCATGGAATACCTTCGGCCACCGCTTACTTTGATTCTCGGCACGACGGCCGTGAACCAGATGGCTCCCCATGTCCGACTCGAGTACTCGACCGTATCGGTGACAAGCAACGCGAAGAATGTGAACGCACATGTTGGCGTAATAGTCGGGTCCGGAGCCCGCCACCCGTTCATCGCCTTGCCCCACCCAAACAACCGTCTAACGGGCGATGCACGGTCGCGTATCTGGGCAGCCGCCTTCGAAGCCGCAAGCACTCACTAGCCAGGGGGTCAAACAGTGACAAGCAAACGAGCCAACCAGGCTTTGTATCCAATCGCGAAAGCGTATACGCGGGCGGTCGAGAACGATGACGGTGCACATCCCGTTCAACTAGCGGCTGACTGCATCCCGGCGCAACTCATCGACCGCGGCCTGCTTACTACGGCGAAGGATCTCTACGACTACTCGGTCTGTGCCTACGATGCGTCGGACACGCCGCTGATGCTCTCCGACCCTGTCGGAGTAGCGCATTGGATCATCTTCGAGAATGTCTACTTTAGGGGAGACCATGGCTGCCACCCGGAAAACGCCGATATATCGAAGGCTGTCCGGGCTGGGTTTCGCGAGAAGCCGGGGCGTAACGATCAAAGACGCGCGAAGGAGTTGTGGACAGTCGTGTCTGGTCTTTGGGGCACGCCGCCCACTGCTGACTCGCCGCGCTGATACCCGGCCACACCAAACCTTCGTGTTGGCGAACTACCAAAGCCCGTCTCTTACGCCCAGACGGCGAAGATGACGAAGTCTGCGGGGTCGTTGTGGTCGCCGGTATCGAGGAGGACCTTGCGGCCGGCAGCCATGGAGGCGACGGCGTCCAGGCTGACTTTGGTGGTGGTGATGGTCTGGGGGGCGGAGCCTTCCAGGCGGATGGTGGCCGTCGGCGAGGACCAGGCGGCGATGACGCCGCGGAGGACGCTCATGGCGCCCTCCGCGGGCGAGTGCTGAGTGCTGAGTTCTGAGTGCTGAGTGTGGCGGGCATCAGAGGCCTCCGAGGGTGTAGGTGGACTCGTAGGTGGAGGGCGACCTGGCGCCCCCCCGGCGGTCCTTCCCGCCGAAGGATCTTCGATATTCCCAGGCGAGGGCGATGATGCGCGCTTTGCGCGCGGTGACGCCGAGGAGGGGGGCGGTGATGCTGAGGACGTCGAAGAGTTCCTGGCCGGCGTGAAGCGGGCAGCGGAGCTCGCCCTGGTCGTCCAGGACGGCCTCGCGCCTGGCCGCGTTAGCGGCGTAGGCGTTGGCTTTGGCGTCGGTGGTGGCGTCCTGGCTGCGGACGACGCGCAAGCGGGGGCCATGCTGGTAGAGCTCGGCGAGGGCGACGCTGTCGGCGTAGCGGTCCGGGCCCTGGAGGCGGAGCCAGTTGGCGATCGCCGGCGAATCGGAGAGGCGAAGGCTGACGATGGGGTGTTCGCCGGCGGCGCCGTAGCTGGCGTCCGTGGCGTCGCCGGCGGCCAGGGGGCGGACGGTGAGGCCGACGCCGGGGCGGAGGAAGTCCGAGGCGACGGAGAGGAGGCGCTCGGCGACGGATGCGCCGGTCTCGCCGGCGGCGATGGCGAAGGCGGGCTGGAAGGTTGTCCAATCGCTGGAGCCCGAGCCGGTGACGGGGACGCCGGCGCGGGCACAGAGGCGGGCGAAGATGGCGCCGCGGGTCATGGCGGCGGCGGCGGTCTGCCAGGCCTGGGGGGCGCGCCAGTGGGCGAGGGCTTCCCAGGGGCCTGTTGCATCCAGGGTGACGGTGGATCTGCCGTCTCTGAGGCCGTAGGAGAGGCGAGAGACGGTGAGATCGTGGAGGACGCCGAACTGTGGCGCGCCAGCGGCGCCGCTGGCGTAGCCGGGCGAGACGGCGACCGAGCCCCCGGCGAGGAGGGCCGGGAAATTGGCGTTTGGGGCGCCGTTCAAGAGGCCGTCGTGGTTGGCGAGCTCGATGGTGCAGCTGGTGCCGCGGTGGTCCTGGCGGAAGCGGCAGCTGAGGACGCGGCTGGTGAGTGACTGCGAGGCGGGGCGCGGGGCTGACCAGACGCCGGAGGGCGTGGTCGCCCAGGCGGCGCCGCTGGCGGCCGCGAGGGCGAGGCCGAAGGCGCTGGCGGCTTCGTGGGGGGCGGGTTCCGCCCAATCGGCGCTGATGCCGGAGCCGTGGGGCGGGTGGGTGAGATAGGCGCGGTTGGCGGCGACTGGGCCGGCTTCTTTGTGGGCGAAGGCGGCGCGGATATCGATGCCGAGCATGATGAGGGCGGGGCCGGCGTAAGAGATGCTTGATAGGGAGTCGCTTTCGGCGACGGAGACGAGGGAGCCCCAGGCGTTAGGGGGGAAGTTGCCATCGCCCATGATGCAGCCCCAGACGCGTTTATGGGTGGTGGTGACGGCGGTGCCGGTGATGAGGAGCTGGAAGTCGCCGCCGTCGTGGGTGGCGGCGACGCCGGTGAGGGAGGCGACGTTGCCGCCCTGGGTCCAGGCGGTGCCGGCGCCGGCCCAGACGCCCGATGTACGTCTTAAGCGTTTGAGGGTTGTGGTGGTTCCGAGGGTAAAGAAGAGGCAGGCGTCGCCGGCGGGGTTGTAGGCGGCGGCGAGGGAGCCGATGGCGGAGGCCTCGGTGACGATGGTGGTGGCGGCGGCCCAGGAGGCGCCGTTGTCGGTGGATATCCGGACCTTGAGGGTGAGGCCGGCGTTGTCGACGTAGGCGAGGAGGAGCTCGCCTGTCTTGCTGGCGAGGGCGACGCCGGTGCCGGCGCTGACGGCTGCGAGGTTAGTCCAGGAGGAGTAGGTGGAGCCGGAGCCGGGGGAGGTGACGCGGGAGAGGAAGAGGGTACCGGCGTCGTTGCGGGCGCGGACGAGGGAGCCGTCGTTGGCGATCGCCAGGGCGTGGGGGGAGTCGTTTTCGGCGCCGGAGTAGTACCTGGTCCAGCGGAGGATTTCGGAGCCGAAGCGGGCAGCGGAGGCAGTGACGGCGAGGACGGGGACGCGGTTGGTCTGCTTCTGGTGGGCCTCCAAAGATGACGCGATGGGGATCATGCGGCGCAGCGTCGGGGTGGCGGGCCGCAGCTCCAACACCCGGTTGGCACAGCGTTCTTGAACCACCGAGGCCCCGAGAGTCTTGGAGGGGCGATGATCCCGGCCAACGACGTTCGCGCGTGCCGGCCGTCGTGCGGTGATCGAGTTCCGTTGAGGTCACCGAGGGACCTTCCCGAGAACTTCGTGCCCCTTCGTGCCTTCGCGGCTTGGTGTCCTCAACCACAAGACCAACCTTGTTGTCTCGGTGGTCCGGCTGCCAGTTTGAAATGCCGCGCCATTCCTGCGATCGTTCCCCCGCCCGGCGGCCCAATGAGCCGGGCGAGGTAGGCAAATGACGGCAACCAGAGAAAGCTCGACCACCACCCTCCCGGCGCTTGATGGCGCCTTCACCATCCGGCGCGACGCCTGGGGCATTGCCCATGTGGAGGCGTCAACGTTCAAAGACGCGATCTTCGCGCAGGGCTTCGCCGCCGCGCAGGATCGGCTCTGGCAGATGGAGTACGACCGCCTGCGGGCCGTGGGCCGTTGGTCTGAGGCCGCCGGTAAGGCCGGGATTGCGGCCGATGTCGTGGCCCGCCGGCTCAACCTCGGCGCCGCCGCCCGCGCGGACGTTGAGGTGATGGGCGCCGAGACGCGGATGTTGTTCGAGGCCTATGCGGCGGGCGTGAACGCCTTCCTCGCATCAGGCGAAGCGCTGCCGCCCGAATACGTGCTCACGGGCATCAATCCCGAGCCGTGGGAGCCGTGGCACTCGGTGGCGCTTTTCAAAATCCGGCACATCCTCATGGGGCTCTGGCAAACCAAGATGGCGCTCGGCGGCCTGCGGGCGCGCATCGGCGCCGAACGCTGGGCGGAACTACGGTTCCTTCCGCCTCTCGGCAGCGCTGTCATCCTCCCTCCCGGCGGGCAGGCTAGAGAACTCTTCGACCACGCGAACAGCGAAATCGGGGCGGCGGCCCAGCACCTCGGGTTCCTCGCGGAGGTCGACGCCGGTTCAAACTCGTGGGCCGTCCACGGCTCCCGCACAACCACCGGCAAGCCCGTCATCTGCAATGACTCCCACCGCGCCCTCGATGTCCCCAACGCCTACTGGCAGGTACATCTCCGCTGCCCCGAATCCGACGTCTCCGGCGCGACCTTCGCCGGTTTCCCCGGCTTTCCGCACTTCGGTTTCAACGGCCACGTCGCCTGGAACATCACGCATACCCAGGCGGACTACCAGGACCTCTACGTGGAGCGGTTCGAAGGGCCCAACGGCGAACGCTACCTCAGCATCGACGGCTGGAAGGACGCCGAGCGCAGCACGGAGACTATCACCGTCCGCGGGGGCGAGGACGTCACCGTCGATTGCTGGCGGACGGCGCATGGACCGGTGGTCCACGGCGACCCCGCCCGGGGGTTCGGCATCAGCCTGCGGTACACCGCGAACGACGGCGCGAAGCCGGCCTTCGAATGTCTCGCGCCGATGCTCCGCGCCAGGACGGTCGAGGAGTTGTTCGAGGCCCAGCGGGATTGGGTCGACCCGGTGAACAACCTTGTCGCGGGGGACAGCTTGGGCAACATCGGCTTCATGGTGCGTGGCGAACTTCCCATCCGGCCAACCACGGCGGCGCGGCTCATCCCCGTGCCGGGCTGGACGGGCGAATACGAGTGGCAGGGGAGCGTCCCCTTCGAAGAGCTCCCCCGTTCCGTCAACCCGCCGGAGGGCTTTATCGCCACCGCGAACCAGCGCGTGATCGACGGCGACGAGCCGTACATCAGCGAGATGTTCGCCCCGCCGGGGCGGGCGGACCGGCTGGCGGAGTTGCTGAAGGACACCGGCACGCTCTCGCCGGAGACGATCGCCTCCTGGCAGGGCGATACCACCTCCGTCCCGGCGCGAGCGTGGGCAAAGTTCCTGGCGGGCAACGAAACCTTCGCAGGCGACGCCGAGCAGGCGCGAATGATGCTCACGGCCTGGGACGGCAACCTGCGCGGCGACCGGCCGGAAGGGCTGGTGTATGCGCTCTTCCGCCGCTTCATCTTGCGCGAGATCTTCGTCGCGATCGTGGGCGAGGACACCTGGGCCTGGCTGACTTCGGAGGCGAACCCGGGACTCGGTCGCGTGGTAACGGGCCTCGCGAGCGCGGTTGGGGCGGGCCTCGCGTCGGGCTCACCGCCACCCGGGGAGAAGCCCTGGCCGCTGGTGCTGGAACCAGCGCTGCGCGCCGCCTGGGAATCCGCGGTGGCGGCGTCCTCCGGCGCGGACCCCGGCCAATGGCGCTGGGACGCCCGGCACGCCACCGGCAGTCCACATCCTCTCGCGGCCGCGTTTCCGCGCGAAGCGGAGTGGCTCAACCCGCCCTCCACGGCGGTCGGCGGCGACGGCGACACCCTCCAGGCGGCGGGCTACGGCCTCAGCGGCCGCAACGACTTCGTCATCACGCTGCTCTCGGTCTACCGCCAGGTCGTGGACTTCGCGGCTCCGGAAACCGCCTCATACGTTGTGCCCGGGGGCGCCAGCGGCAACCCGGAGAGCCCGCACTACGCGGATCAACTGTCGCTGTGGCAGCGCCACGAACGGGTGCCGATGGGGCGGTAGGGGGCTGCGCCGCTACGGTGCAACTACGCTGGCACGCCTGCTTCTTCCCTCACTCGCGCCCACTCGGCTTCCGGGTCGTCCAGGCCGAGGCGGGCGGCCGCTGTGCGCCGGGATTGGATGCGGGCCTCCACCAGCGCGCGTTCGTCGGCCACTTCGCGGGAGCGGTCGATGGGGAGGATCGGGCCCCAGTACATCGCCGGCCGCAGTCCCTCGACATCCAGCCCCGCGAACTGGTGGAGCAGCCGCAGGATGAACGCCGCCCGCCGCTCATAGACGGCGGTCCGGATGCGCTGCTTGCGCATCACCTTGCGCGCGATCGGGTCCAGCTCGGTGTTCAGGGCGATGCCGCTCAGGCCCTGCGGGTTGTGCCCGAAGGCCGTCCGCGGCGATTCGCCGAGGTCGTGAAGCGTCCGGTAGATCAGGTCGATGTAATCGCGGTGGAGCGCAACGCCACCGCCCTTGAGCAGGTCCAGCAGGTACGCCTTCGCGTTCTCCGGCACTTCCCAGACGGCGCCCGGTTGGACCTCGATGTCCGAAGAGCCTGTGACGCCTTCGATCACGGCGATCGGGTTGCCGGAAAGTTCGAGGATCTGGCTCAGCTGGCTGTATGCCCGGTTCAGCTCGCGGTTCGATTCCACCAGCGCCGGCACGTCGCTCGTCCCCCACGCCTGCTTCGGTTCGCGCACGTTCGGGAAGACGACTAAGGGGATGAAGCCGTAGGGGTTGGGCTGGCGCTCGCTCAGCTCTTCGCCATGCCAGAGTTCGAACGCCTCGTTCGTCCAGTATTCCGTGACCAGCATGCTGGACGCCGGCGATCCAACCTCTGCCGCCACGCGGTACTGGGAAGCGATAGCCGTGACCTGTGACGGGTCGTCCGGCTGGCGCCAGGCGAAAATGCCCTGCACGTCGGGTGCGCTCACGCGCACCCGCCCCGCGGACGCGTCCCACGTCACCTTGTAGGCGGCGTCACCGAGGACGGCGCAATCCAGTTCGGTTTCGAAGTCGAGTTGCGCCAACGCGTTGTCCGATTCCACTTCGCGCAGGACGCGCTCCGCGGCCCTGGCGCGGTCTCGTCCGACGGCCGTTTCGCCGTCGCTTGCCTCGACCTGGATGGAGCCGCCGTTGAGGAGGTAGCTGGTGACCTTGTCCGCGAACGCCTTGGCGTAGTTGAAGGTGAGCCTGCGCTCCCCCCGCCGGGCCCGGCCGGGCCACTGCCGTCCTTCATAGAAGGCGAGGTTTTCGCGGTAACGGCGGAGGCGGTCTTCGTCCATCCGGCGAAGGATGACGGGAAGGGTGGGTTCGGCTGTGGCGCGGCGCGCTGGCATGGGCGTTCTCCAGGCAGAGGAATGCCTTGCACGGTGAAGCCGGCCCGTGATTATCTCCAAGGCCTTGATGGCGCTTGCGGGGGCCCCTTGGTCGCCGTGCATGAGGAACGAGGAAGGAGGCATGAGAGGGCGACACCCGCCCGCTCCGAACCCGTAACGTGCCCCGCGCGGCTGTGGCGCGAGGAGACCGCCTCGTGCCTCGTGCCTCGTGCCGCGTGCCGCGTATGATGTTGCCCATGACGACGCGGACACGGCTGACGCTGGATGACTTCCTCGCTCTGCCTGAGGACAAGCCGTACCTGGAGCTGATCGACGGGGAGGTCTGCCAGAAACCTGTGGGCAAGAAGAAGCACAGCCGCGCCGCCCGGCGGATCGCGCGGCTGCTCGAAGACCACCCCGCCACGCGCGCCGGCGAGGTGCTGCCTGAGTTGGGGATGCACTGGTGGGGCACGGCCCGCTCCGACCATCGCGTCCCGGACGTGTCGTACTATGCGGGCGGCCGGCGCGTCACGGAACCGTATCCGGATGAACCGCCGGACCTCGTCATCGAAGTCCGCTCGGAAGGCCAGTCAACGGAGAGCATCGAAGCGCGGCTCACATTTCTGCGCGACCAGGGCGTCCCCCGCACCCTGCACATCGACCCGGAAAGCGAAAGCGTCTCGGTCTGGGAGCGCGGACGAAGCTGGACGGTCCAGCGCGACGAGGAAGTGCGGCTCGAATCGCTCGGCGGCTTTTCGTTCGCCGTCTCCGACCTCTTCGACTGACCAGCCGGCCTCGTGCCTCATGCCTCATGCCTCGCGCCTCGAATTTGGTAGACTCAACGATCCATGGCCACGCTCCCCACGCCCGGCACGCACGTCATCGAGGACACGGATACGCGCCTCGAGCCGCCGTACCACCTCATCCTCCTGGACGACGACCACCACACCTACCAGTACGTGATTGCGATGATGGCCGCGATCTTTGGCTACTCGCGGGACAAGGGATTCGCCATCGCCTGCATGGTCGACAGTCAGGGCCAGGCGATCGTCATGACGGCCTCCATGGACGAAGTCACCCTGAAGCAGCAGCAGATCCACAGCTACGGCGCGG
The DNA here is from genome assembly GCA_013822275.1 of Anaerolinea sp. Taxonomy (GTDB): domain Bacteria; phylum Chloroflexota; class Dehalococcoidia; order Tepidiformales; family Tepidiformaceae; genus PNKC01. Next base: position 59,169 of record PNKC01000005.1, read on the forward strand.
ACCCGCTCATGAAGACGTCGAAGGGCAGCATGTCGGCGATCATCGAGCCGGCGACGAGCCCGGGGTAGTGGGGGCGGGCGCGCGCCTACGCGCTCAAACGCATCGCTTCAGGCTCGGGAATTGGGTCTCCGGCGACCAGGGCGCATTCGATCCAGCCCTCCATGGCGTCCCGCAGCATGACGAGAGCTTCTTCAACCGTTTCGCCAGCGGTGACGCATCCGGGAAGTTCAGGCGCCTCGGCAAGGTAGCCGTCGATGTCGTCGCCACTGATCACCTTTCGGTATGGTCGCGAGACGATTTCGTGGATCAAGTCTTCGCGTTCGTCGTCAGTCATCGCCTTCCTCACGCGTCCGTTGGAGCACGTCGCGGACGTACGCAAACAGTATAGGCCCCCGGCGAAACGGCACCGTGATGCGTTCTGTTCCTTTTCGGTAGTGTTTGTGGCTTCCCCGAGTACGCTCGAGTGTCCAGCCGGAGAGGAACAACAGCCACTCGACCTCATCGAAGCGGACGTTCCTCGGGCGAGTCGCGAGCCGTCTCCAGAGTTCGCGCCGTTCCACGTCGAGATAGTAACGTCGCCACTCATCTCCGGACGAGGTCGACGTCATCCTCCGGCCAGCGCCCTCGGACGGGCCTCTGGTCGTGGAAGTTCACCGCCCTCGCGGATCCAGCGCGCCAGTCGCGGCGTCATCGCGCTTGTGAACCGGAAGGCCCTTCACGAAGGCCCGTTCGGACGGCGTCCGTTGCCCCGCGGGCGGCAGAGTGGAGTGATGGACACGTCGCTGTTCGTCCCGTTCGAACAACCCGCAACGCGCGCCGCCGAAAACCCCCCGGCGACGACCCTCCCGGCCGGAGTATCCGCACCGCTGGGCCGTGGCCTCCGCCTGTGGCAGTTGCTTTCGCTCACCGCCCTCCTCGCCTTTGCGGCCGGCGGCGCTGCTGGTGGCGTCACCGGATCGTGGGTTGACGACGGGCCGCAGGCCACGTCCTCCACGCCGTCCAATGGCGAGAGCATGACGGCGGCGACAGCCGGCGTCGATCTGCCGGCCCTCATCGCCGGCATAAACCGCTCGGTGGTGGCGATCGACGTGACATCGCGCGCGCAGATCGGGACGCGAGGCCAGACGGTAACCAGCGAGAGTTACGGGACCGGGTTCGTGCTCTCCGCGGACGGCCTCATCGCCACGGCTGCGCACGTCGTGGAGGACGCGGTGATCATCAAGGTGACTATGCCGGACGGATCCTGGGCGAACGGGACGCTGGTGGGACAGGATACCGGCGCAGACCTCGCCGTGATCCGGGTTGCGCGCGAGGGATTGAGGCCGGTGGCGTTCGACAGTTCCGCCGGGCTTCGTCCCGGCGAAATGATCGTCGTCGTGGGTAACGCCCTCGCCCTCCAGGGAGGGCTGTCCGCAACCCTCGGCATCGTCTCCGCGACCGGCCGGACGATAACGACCAGCGATCGGACGACCTATACGGGCTTAATCCAGGTGGACGCCGCGATCAATTCTGGCGATTCGGGCGGGCCGCTTGTGAATGCAGCGGGGCTGGTCGTGGGGGTCAACACGGCCGCTGTCAAAGCAGATGCCGGCAACAGCGTGGGGTTCGCGATCCCGATCGACGTCGCAGCGCCGATCCTCCTCGAACTCGCCGGCATTAAGCGTTGAGTCGCTCGCCGGCGCCGCCCGGGCGGAGGAAGGCTGCAAGCCGGCGCGCCGCGGTCCACCGCCGCAAGACGGGCAGACCACAACTGGGGCGGCCTGCCCGCCGTTTCCCCCACGGCCCGCCCTGGCTGTCAGGCCCGCGCTTTCAGCCTGGCGCCAGCCACCAGGCCCCCGCCTGTGACCACCAGCACGGCAGCCAGGACCGCCAGCCAGGAGGTGCTGCGGGCTGGCGAATCGGCGCTCGTGCCGGTCGATGGCGCGCCCGGCACGGAAGTGATCTGTGCCCGCACTTCACCGCCCGGGTTGGCGATGGTGTGGAAGTTCGCGTAGAGCTGGCCGGAGGCCAGGGCGCGCGAGAAGTCCGCCCATTTTCCGGCCATGGGGCCTACAAGGTTCGCTTCCGTAATCGTGCCGGAGAGGTTCAACTGGTTCTGGCCGGCGCTGTCCGGGCCGAAGAGGAAGGCGACGACTGGCCCGTTTGTCCCGGCGGCGCCGGAATGGATATGCGCGGCCGTGAACCCGGTACCGTAGACCTGCGCGGCCCACGTGAGCGAGTTCGCGCCCGGGGTGGCCGTGAACGTCCCGTTGGCGACCGTCGTCACCGCAGGTACTTCCTGCGCGCCCTGCAGCCGGACACTGATTGGCGCAGGCGCGAGGGCCGCCAGCGGCGCCGAGGGCGAACCCGTGGCCGCGCCCACGTTGACCACGCCGCGCATTCCAGGGTGAATGACGCAGAAGTACGGATAGGAGCCTTCCGCCGTGAACGGCTCAGTCAGGTACGAATCGCCGGAGCGGAGGGTCTTGCTGCCGAAGCCGGTCTTTTCGGCCGTCGCCGTGTGGGGGACGGTGTCCTCGTCATTGATCCAGCGGACCTGCTCGCCGACCTTGATGGTGATGGTGGCCGGCGAAAACCGGAAGTTCTTGATTGAAACGCCGCCCGTTGCGGCGCTCGCTGTCTCGTGCCCATTCCCAACAACCCCGGACGCCAGAACGAAGGCGGCCAGCGCGGTGATCGTGGTGAGGGCGATCCTGGTAAGTGAACGCATTTCGGTCTCTCCTGAAGGTTTCTATCGCGGCGGCAAAGACCTGAAAAAGCCAGTGCCTGTCAAACGGGATGCAGTGACTTCTACAGTCACTTACTCTCCGTAGTCAATACCCTAACAGCACAGCTTCGGAGCTCCGCCTTTACCAGAAGCGAGTTGCGCCCCGTACTTACTGGCAAAACATTCCCGTGGCCTTATTACCCGGTTCTAGTACGGCCAACGGAGGCGATCTGGATTCCGCCGGGTTGGTCGCCCTTGACCGACGCTTAACCGCATCCTGGCGTCCGAACAAACCAGCCCGGCGGGGCTGGCGTAGTGCCAAGGAGCGGGTGTCTTCACCACTATGGGACGCATGCTCTTGCCTGACCGCCTGCCAGTTCGCCCGCCACGCCGTCGCACGAAAACCCGTAGGGCGTTCATCCACGCATTCGCCGCCGCGATGGCCGCCCTTGCGGCCGCCTGCGGGGGCTCATCCGATGAGGGCAATAGCAATCCGCCACCGGCTGCTTCGCCAACCGCGCGCGGGGTCGACATCGCGACACGCCCGGCCGCGGCGGCGGTGACCCCCGTCAGCCCCACCGTGCCTGCGCCAACGGCCACCGCGACCGCGACGACTCCCCCTGCGCCAACTCAACCGGCCCAACCAACCGCCACACAGCCGCCGGCAGCAACCCAGCCGCCCGCACCCACGGGCCGCGCCGTCTCGGTTGCCGGGTTCACCTTCACGCCAAGAACGCTGACTGTGCCGGTGGGCACCGTGGTGACGTGGACCTGGTCGACGGAGGAGCCCCACAACGTTGCTGGGCCAGGTTTCAATTCCGGCGCGCCGACCCGGGACGGGCGCTTCTCGTTCACGTTCAGCAGCCCCGGCAGCTACGCCTTCAATTGCGAGGTCCATCCCGTGGACATGACGGGGACGGTGACGGTGCAGTAGCTCAGCCAGTCCGGCGGGAGGCCAATTCCTCTCGCACAACCCTTCTCAAGGTCTCCTCGAGAGCTTCGCGGTTGCCGGTCACGTATTCGCGCAGCGCGCGGTTGACCAGGGTCTGGTAGCTGCCGCCACCCATCTGATGCACCTGCTCACGGAACCAGTCGAGGATGTCAGAATCGATGCGGATGGTGATCCGCGTCTTCCCCGGTTCCGGGGGAAGGATCGGCCCTCGTTTGGCGCCTTCAAAACGATACTCACGCTTCATATGTGTCCCTCGTACCGCGCAATTTCCCGGCGAGTTGCCGTGCAGCACCCTCGCGTATGCACAAACGCATGTACATCCTGCCTGGGAAGTTGACCAGCGCACCTCGCGCCTCGCCGCCTCCGCGCGCCCGCCCCCAACTCTTGCCGTAGACTCGACCGGTGGCCGAAGCCGAAGCCGTCGCCGTCCCCGCTTCCCGCCGCCGGGTTGACCGCGTTTTCTATGGCTGGTGGATTGTGGTCGCGGGCGCGGGGGTGCAGTTGCTCCAGAGCGCCCTCTTGGGGCAGGCCTACGGGGCCTACGTGGTCCTCCTGCGAGACGAATTTGGCTGGAGCAAGACCCTCCTCTCCGGCGCCTCCGCCCTGCGCGAGGCGGAAAGCGGCCTGACAGGGCCCGTGCAGGGCTGGCTGCTCGACCGCTTCGGCCCCCGCGCCGTTGCCCGCACGGGCGTTGTCATCCTCGCCATCGGCTTCATGCTCTTTAGCCAGGTGAACAGCCCGCTCACCTTCTACGGCGCGTTCATCGTGATGTCCATCGGCGCGAGCCTGATGGGCTACCTGACGATTACGTTCACGGTCGTGCACTGGTTCGAACGGCGGCGCGCGACGGCGATCAGCCTTACGAGCGCGGGGTTTGCCCTGGGCGGGATGGCGGTGCCGCTTGTCGTCCTCGTCCTGGACAATGCGGGCTGGCGGGCGGCTGCCTTCTTCTCGGGCGTCGTGGTGCTCCTGGCCGGCGTCCCGCTCACGCAGGTCCTTCGCCACCATCCCGCAGAGCTGGGGCTTGCGCCGGACGGTGACCCCGTGGCACCGGCACATCACGCGGGCCCTGGATACGCCCGCTCGGCCGATGGCCGCCTCGACTACACGCTCGGCGAAGCGCTCCGCGAACCGTCGTTCTGGTGGATTTCCCTTGGCCACGCTTCGGCCCTCTTCGTCGTTTCGGCCCTGGGCGTCCACCTGGTGTCGCACCTCAAGGAGAGCCAGGGCTACTCCCTCGGGCAGGCGTCCGCGGTCGTTTTCCTGATGACCCTCCTCTTCCTGGTGGGCACGGTGAGTGGCGGGCTCCTCGGCGACCGCGTGAACAAGCGGATGCTCGTGGTCTGCTGCATGGCGATGCACATGGCCGGGTTGCTGCTGCTTTCGCACGCAACCAACCTGGGCATGATCGTGGGATTCACCGTCCTCCACGGGCTGGCCTGGGGCTGGCGCGGGCCCCAGATGGCCGCTCTCCGCGCGGACTACTTCGGCCGCTCCGCCTTCGGCAAGATCCTGGGAGTCTCGAACATGGTGATCATCGTCGGCACCATCTCCGGGCCGCTCATCGCCGGCCTCCTGTACGACCAGACAGGCAACTACCGGGTCGGTTTCGACATCCTCGCCGCGATCGCCGCGGCCGGGTCGGTCTTCTTCATCCTCGCGCGCAAGCCGGCAGGCCCGAGGCACGCCCTGAATCCCGCCTGACCGTGCGGCATGAGTTGGACAAAGCAGCGATTGCACGACCTTGAGGCAGACCGTGTAGACTCCGCCCCTGCCGTTTTGGGGGGCGGTTTCGCATGCTGGTTACCCGTTTGACCCGTTCGTTTGGGATCGACCATCCCATCATCCAGGCAGGCATGGGCGCCGAGGCCGGTCCCGAGCTCGCCGCTGCCGTTTCGACGGCGGGTGGACTGGGCACCATCGGCACGATCGCAACGCCACCGGAGGACGTGAGAATGGCGATCAGGCGCTGCCGGGACCTCACCGCGATGCCCTTCGCCGTCAACATGGTGACCTTCGAGGGAGCCCCGTTTCGCGACGAGATCATTGACATGGTCCTCCGCGAAAAGCCGGCAGCGGTCACACTTTCGTTCGGCGACCCTGTGCCCACGCTCCGGCTCTGCCGCGAAGCGGGAATCAGGACGCTCGTGCAGGTCCAGGATTTCGCGACTGCCAGGGCTGTCCTCGCGTCAGGGCCTGACGTACTCATCGTCCAGGGCCATGAGGCGGGTGGCCACACCGGTCGCCGGGGTACCCTCAGCTTCCTTGCGCAGGCGCTCGCGGTCGCGGGCGATACGCCGGTGGTCGCCGCGGGCGGCATCGCGGATGGCAGAGGGCTGGCCGCGGTCCTCGCCATGGGCGCGGCCGGAGCCCTGATCGGGACGCGGTTTAAGGCTTCGGTGGAGTACGGCTGCGCGGACATCTACAAGAGCGTTATCGCGGCCAGCAACGGCGACGATACACTCGCCGGCACGCTTCTCGACGTACCATTCCCGTGGCAGTGGCCCGCGAACGTTGTCGGGAGGGCGGTCCGAAACGCGTTCACCGCTGAGTGGGAAGGCCGCGACGCTGAGTTGAAGGCGGCCGTGGAAGCCCTGCCACCGCTCGGCTTTCTCCAGCGCCTCTGGGCCGACCCGGAACAGAGCATCAACTGGGCCGGCGAGTCCGCGGGCCTCGTGGGATCCGTCCTTTCCGCGGCGGAGATTGTCCGTGCCGTGGTTGGAGAAGCCGAGGAGACGCTGCGTCGCGTGCCCAGCATCCTGGCCAATTAGCCTCGGCCGCGATCGCGGAAAGCGCACGCGCGCTGCGCTACGATCCAGGCATGCCAAAAGTCATCGTCCAGTCGCTTCCCGATTACACCCACGCCCAACTGCTCACGGCCGACCACCGCAGCCTGATCGCGGACGAACCACTCGCTGATGATGGCGCCGACCTTGGCCCCAGCCCGTATGAACTGCTGCTCTGGGCTCTGGGCGCCTGCACCTCCATGACCCTCCAGATCTACGCACGCCGCAAAGGCATCCCCCTGGAGGAAGTGGCCGTGGAGGTGGAGCACGAACGGACCCACGCCGAAGCCTGCCAGGACTGCATGGAAGAACGCAGCGGCAGGATCGAGGTCATCCGCCGGCGCATCGTCCTCAAGGGCCCGCTGACAGACGCCCAGCGCGACGAACTCCTTGGCGTCGCTAACCGCTGCCCGGTGCACAAGACCCTGAAATCCGCGCCCGAAGTGATCGACGTAATCGAAGTAGTGGACTGATAGCGCGCCTATAGACGATTCAGATAACCGGAATCGAATGCGTGTTGACAAGGTCCCAACCAGGGGTATATTGGCGACAGTTAGTAGGCGGCTGGAGAATAGTATGGCAAACGAGAACGACCTCTTCGACGACGAGCCAGCGAAGTCTGCAAAGCCCGCGGGGCGACAGGGCTCCGAAGGGAGACAGCCAGCCGGGGGCGGGGCAGGGCGCGGTTCGGTGACCCGCCGCCGCTTCCTGGTCGGCGCCGGGACGGCAGCCGCCGCGGGCGTGGCCGTGGGTACGGGAGTCACCGCCGGGATCACCATGCTCGGCGACGACGACGACGAGGGCGGCGCAGGGCCGGCCGCGCCGCAGGCCGACGGCATGACGCTTGGCGCCCCTGACGGCGTTGCCGTCACCCAGGCCGTGGTGAAGCTCAACGTCAACGGCAAGGACGAATGGGTTTCAGTCGCGCCGAACCAGTCGCTGGCGGAGGTGTTGCGCGAGAACCTGGGACTGACGGGTACGAAGATCGGTTGCGACCGCTCGGAATGCAGCGCCTGCACGGTCATTGTCGATGACGTGCCGCTCAACTCTTGCTCCTTGCTGGCGATTCGCGAAGGGGGCAAGAAGATCGTCACGATCGAGGGCCTCGAACAGGGCACGAAACTGAGCACGGTGCAGCAGGCATTCCTCGACAACATGGGGCTCCAGTGCGGGTTCTGCACGCCGGGCCAGATCCTCCAGGCGACCGCGCTCCTGAAGCGCAATCCCAAGCCGAATGAGGCCGAAATTCGCAGGGAGATGGCGGGCAACATGTGCAAGTGCGCGGCCTATCCGAACATCCTGGCCGCAATTCAAGCCGCCGCCAAGGCGACGACAGTCTAAGCGACGACGAGGGGGACTAAGCCATGGCAGAGAAGACAAATGCGGCCTCATTCAACTACGTCCAGGGGGACCTGGTCTCCACCGACCCGCTGCTGCTCGAGCGCGACGCGCATTCGAGGGAGCGCACCGGAGTCGCCCAAATCGAGCGGGTGATGCGAGGAGAGGAAACTCCGGCGGATGTCGTGGCGGACCGCACGGCGCTGCGCCGCAGGGGCGTCAATCCCACTGTCCAGCCGGACCTTTCCCTGCGCGTCGCTCCGGGCAGTGTGGTCGGCAAGCCGACGATCGACGGCCGCGCTCGGGACAAGATCACGGGCCGCGCCCAGTACTCGGTCGATACCTACCTGCCGGGCATGCTCTGGACGAAGGTGCTTCGCAGCCCCATGCCGCATGCGAAGGTGAGCTCGATCGACACCACCAAAGCTGAAGCCTACCCGGGCGTCAAGGCTGTGATCACCTACAAGGATGTACCGAAGGCCACACGCGCGGCGCTCAGCGCCGAGCCTGCCTTCGCGGGCGAGCCCATCGCCGCGGTCGCGGCCGAGACGGCGGCGATCGCGGAAGAGGCTGTCGCCCTGATCGACGTGAAGTACGAACCACTGCCGTTTGTCCTTGACCCGCGCGAAGCCCTCAAGGCGGCGGCGGCGAAAGTCCGGACCACGCTCGCGGCGAACGCCGCCAGGAGCCCGCAGTTCACCTACACGCGTGGGGACGCCGCAAAGGGCTTTGCCGAGGCCGAGGTCACCGTTGAGGTCCAGGTGGAGACGTCGTTCGAGCAGCACGTGGCGATGGAGCCGCACAACGCCGTCGCCGTCTGGGACCGGGATCTCCTGACCATCTATACAGGGACCCAGTGGGCCCATGGTACCGCCAACGGCGTTGCCGCCGAGCTGGGGATCCCGCAGTCGAGCGTCCGCGTGCTCGCCAAGGACACCGGCGGCGGCTGGGGCGACAAGACCGGCCGCCACCCCTACCACATTATTACCGCCCTGCTCGCGAAGAAGACGGGCCGCCCCGTGCGCTGGGAACTGAACCGCAAGGACATCTTCCTGGATGCCGGGCACAACTACCCGCTCTTCGCCACCGCGAAGCTCGGCGTGAAGAAGGACGGCACGATCACTGCCCTCGAAGGCACCTCCTACGTCCCCAGCGGGGCGTACGGCGCCCGCGCGAACAGCGACGACTGGGAGTCCGCAACGCGCACCTACAAGATCCCGAACGTGAAGGTGGGCGGGTTCTCCGCCTACACGAACACGGTTGATACGTCCGCTCTCCGGTCCGTGGGAGAAGCCTCCGGCACGTTCCTGACGGAGAACCTGATGAACCGGGCGGCGGAAGCGTTGAACATGGACCCGCTCGAGTTCCGCCTCAAGAATATCGAGACCGCGGTCGATCAGGTAGCCAACCTTCCCTACTCCAGCAACGGCCTGCGCGAGTCGCTTGAACGTGGCGCCGAGTTGTTCGGCTGGAAGAGCCGCTGGAAGGGGTGGCAGAAGGGCCCGGTTGACCTGACGAAACCGCAGCGCGGCGTCGGGATGGTCGCCTTCACCTGCAACAAGGGAGCGAACAGTCCGCCCATGACGGCTATCGTCCAGATTCAGGGCGACGGGTCGGTGGTGGTGAACACGGGGGCCGCGGATATCGGAGGCGGCCAGCGCACCGTCTGGAGCATGATCGCCGCCGAGGCGATCGGCGTGGCCCTGGACACCGTGAAGATCAATGCGATGGACACGCAGGCGGGGCCCGATGCGCTGGGCATTTTTGGCAGCCGCGGGACGAAGTCTGTTGGCACCGGCGTCCTCTACGCCGCCCTGAACGCGCGTGAAAAGCTGCTCCAGGGCGTCGCCTTCAAGTGGAAGCTTTCGAATACCTCCGACATCGAACTCAAGGAGGGCAAAGTCTTCCGCAAGAGCGACCCGGCGAACACGGCCTTCCAGATGACGGTGGCGGAAGCCGCTGCCGCGGGCGTGGTCATCATCGACGATGTCCCTCGCCCGGCGGCCGGGACCATCGTCGGCGAAGCGCGCGTGCCGGCCTTCAGCGGCTATTCGCAGAAGACCTTCGGCGCCGGCTTTTACGAAATCGAAGTCGATCCTGCGACCGGCTTCGTCCGCGTGCTCGAAGCGGTCCAGGTCCACGATGTCGGCCGGGCGATCAACCCGACGGGGCTCGTGAACCAGATCCACGGCGGGATCATGCACGGCATCAACAAGGCGCTCACGGAGGAGCTGCTCTACGACCCACCCACCGGTATTGTTGTGAACCCGAACCTCGACGACTACAAGCTGCACATGATCGACGCGCTGCCGGCGAAGATCCAGGTGGACTGGGTGGAGCCCTACGACCTCATCGGGCCGTTTGGGGCAAAAGGCATCGGCGAGCCCGCCCTGTTGCCGCCCTCGCCGAGCATCCACGCGGCCATCCGGGACGCGGTCGGGGTCTACGTCAATCAGCAGCCAATGACGCCAGCGCGGATTCTCAACGCCCTTGCGAAGAAAGCCTAGGAGCCAGCCATGCGCACCGTGAAGTACACCAAGACGACGAGCTGGAAGCAGGCCTCGGCCGCGCTCGCCAAAGACCCGAAAGCGCTCGCCATCGCGGGCGGCAGCGACCTGCTGGGAATGATCAAGGAGGGCCTGGAAGGCAAGGGCCTGCCCCGCTACGAGAACCTGATCGACATCCGCACGATCGCGGGCAGCGATGCGATCACCTTCAAAGCGTCGGATGGGCTCACTATTGGAGCGCTGGCAACGCTCTCGTCACTCGAGAACAGTGACGACGTGAAGAAGAACTACCCGGCCCTGGCCAGGGCGGCTGGCGCCGCCGCTTCGCCGAACATCCGCAACTCGGGCACGCTCGGAGGCAACATCAACCAGCGTCCACGTTGCTGGTACTACCGCAACACGGAATTCGACTGCTACAAGAAGGGCGGGGAGTTCTGTTTCGCCGTCACGGGCTCCAACGCCTACCACGCAATCCTGAACGGCGAACTCTGCTACATCGTCCATCCGTCGGACACGGCGCCGGCCTTGATCGCCCTCGGGGCCAGCGCCGTGATCAGCATGGCGGACGGGGGCGAGAAGACCGTCCCGTTCGACAGCTATTTCACCGGCCCCCGCGTTGACGTGTTGCGCGAAAATATCCTCAAGCAGGGCGACCTCCTGAAGGAGGTCCGCATCCCGGCGCCGAAAGCGGGCACCGGCATGTCGTTCCTCAAGGCGCAGCGGCGCGGCGAGACCTATGACTTCGCGCTCGCGAACATCGCCACGGTGATCGTGAAGAAGGACGGCAAGGTAGATGATTCCCGCATCGTCTTGAGCGGCGTCGCGCCGACACCGTACCGGGCGACGGTTGCCGAGGAAGCGATCAAGGGGCAGGCGATCACGGCCCAGGTGGCCCAGGCGGCGGCGGACAAGGCGCTGCTCCAGGCCCGCCCGATGACGGATAACGCCTACAAAGTCGGCCTCGCCAAGTCCCTGATCGTGCGCTCGATCCTGGAGGCCTGGGCCTGACGATGGGGAGTGATGCCGATAGTGGAGGGGGCAAACCGGCCGACCTTTCTCGACGGGCGTTCCTCCGGGGCACAGGCGCCGCCGCCGTGGGTGTGGCCTTCGTCGGGTTTGGATTGGCCGAAGCGTTCAGGGGGGCGTGGGCCCCAGGTATCGCCCAGGCCAGCGGCGTTATCATGCCGGACCCGTCGCTCTGCATTGGCTGCCTCACCTGCGAGGTGGAGTGCTCGGATGTGCACAAAGCCGTAGGCCTCTCGGATGTCCCGCGCATCCGCATCTACCACCGCGATAGCGTGACCGTCGACCCGGAGATCATCGCCAGCTACGGCGCGCGCGGCCAGTTCTTCCAACACGTCTGCGTGCAGTGCCCCGATGCGCCCTGCCTTCCCGTCTGCCCGGTGAAGGCGCTGCAGGTGGAGTCGCGGACGGGTGCCCGCGTAATCGACCCGGAGACCTGCATCGCCTGCGGCAAATGCGAACAGGCCTGCATCTTCCCCACGCCGATCGAGAGTGAGGCTGTCAGCACCCAGCGTTACGGCCAGAAGTCGCGGATCACGCGCGACGAGAAGCTGAACGTGTATGCGAAATGTGACCTCTGCTCGTTCCGGCCGAAGGGGCCGGCCTGCATCGAGCGCTGTCCTGTGAACATTAAGATCAACCAGGGGCAACTCAAGAGCGATGTCCTCTGCCTGGACCTGCTCAAGCCGGTGGACAAAGCGAACTTCGCGAAGATGCGGGACCAGCAGACGGCCCCCAAGGAGGCCAGGCCGTGACCACGATCAGTGCCGAGAAAGAAGACGCGCCCGGCCAGGCGCCGGGGGGCGCCGCGACGCTCATCCGGGTCATGCCGGCAATTATCCTGGCCGCCGCGATCATCGGGGTCATCGCCGTGTTGGCGACCGTTAATCAAGCCCAGGGTGGCCGCGACTGGTACCGCGGCCTGGCCGGCGGAAGCGGGCTCTACAGGACGGACACGCTATTCGCCCGGTTGCTGCCCTTCGTCGCCGGCGCCGCGCTCTCGGTCGCGCTGCTGGAACGGGGCAGGCAGCGCAAAGAAACCCTCGCAACGGGGGACACGCTTCGCCGCCATGAATGGAGCGAAGTGGCCGTCCACTGGTTGAACGCCCTCGGCGTGATCCTCTGCCTGATCACCGCCATGTGGCTGCTGCGTTGGTTCGGCAGGCCGTTCTCGCTCGAAACGACCTACATCCTTCACTTCGCGGGCGCCGGCATGATCGTCGCCGCCGTGACGCATCACATTGTTTACGAGCGAGTGGGCGGCGGGACGGGGCTGATCCCCCGGCGCAGAGCGGACGTGAAGAATGCGCTCGCGGAAGTTGTCGGCTACACGGGCGTCTACCGCGGGAGCCGCGGTGTCTTCGGTATCCAGCTCCCGGTAGCGGTGCGCCGGCCGGCTCAGCGCGTCCTCCGCCGGCTCAAGCTCGTGCCAGACCCAAGCGGGAAGTACTTGGCCACCGAGAAAGTATTGTCGTACACGGTCTGGACGCTTCTCCTGGGGGTCATCGTCATCACCGGCGTGATCAAGACGCTGAACTACCTGTTCTCGATCCCCGGCGGCCTTCTCCAGTGGACCACGTTCTTGCACGATCAGGCGACGATCTTCTTTGTCGTCTTTCTGGGGATCCATGTGGGTGCGCTCGTCCTCGTGCCCCGTAACTGGCCCCTGCTCAAATCGATGTTTACGACGCGGATCTCCCGCGCCTATGCGCGAGACCACCTTCCGCTCTGGGTCCCGGAAGAGGACGGGTCCGAAGGCGGGCAAAGCTCCACGCCGTAACGGTTGGGTGCTGGAGGAGCTCTCGTCGCGTCGCGGTAGTCCCGGCAACCCGGCAGTGTCGCCTTGATCAGTCGTCCGGATTGAAAACCAGCACCGGACACCGGACTCCCGGCCCGCGGGAAAGACGTGCATCAAGCGTGACGAGCGTCGCGCCGAGCATCTCTGCGAGGGCGATATACGAGGCATCGAACAGCGTGAAATTCTCGCGTAGCTCCCAGGCCCGCCGCGCCACGACGGGGTATGGCGTTGCTTCGATTTGGAGGGCGAGCAGCGCTTCGTGTGCCAGGCGCGCCGGCCGCGGTTCGAGCAGCTTCGCCGCCACGTGGCGACGTATCGCATTCGCGACCTCGAAGTGAAGGAGTGACGGTGCGGCCACCTCGTCCTCCGACAAGTGCCTCGCCGCCCACTGCCCCGCTTCGCCCCGGTCGATGAGCAGCGCCAAGACGGCGGAGGCGTCAGCGACGAGGGTCATCGCGCTCTTCACGGATGACGCGGATCATCGTCGCGGGGTCCATCGGTGCGCCCTCGGCTTCGACTGCCTTGCGGATTTCCGCGATGAGTTCCGCAAGCGGGCGGCGGGCGACGGTGGTTTCAAACATCTCGCGGAGATAGGCCTCAAGCGACTTGCCGGACTTCGCCGCGCGGGCGGCAAGTTCCTGCTTCACTTCAGGGCGGACGTTCCGTACGGTGATTGCTGGCATGCATGCACTTTAGCAGCACTGCCAGCAGTTTGCATGCACTTAAACGCGACCGGGCTCGCTGGCCGAGTCCCGTTGATGGGTGCGTCTCACTTGCTGAGAGTCCGGAGTGAGGCCCGCTTGTTCGCGAGCCGGGTCAGTAGCACGACTGTGAAGGAGTGCTGGGATGCTGAACTCGCGATGCATGCGTCCGAGCGCTTCCGCGACCCGGTTCCAGGGGCAACATCGCAGCGCTTGCTGACGCGCGCGCTACTGACGGACCCCTCGGCGGCCGCTCCGGCCACTTCAGGTCGCTGATCCGTTCCTGCTCTTCGCGCGCAACACGCTGAGACGCACTTCGCGTTGACATACGACTCCCATGTCGTATATGCTCATAAGGAAGCAAGGGGGAGTAACCGACGCCCGTCCCCCGGGCGGCATGCAGTTCGTCACTACGCGCGCAAGCGCCGGCTGCATGAGCGAGAGCCTTCTCGCCCGGTGAGACCCTGGCTCATCCATTTTGGATGCGGCCGGGGATTACCGGGACCGCGAGAGGTTGTACCCATGGAACTGTTCGATCTGTTTGAGCGCGAAGGCCGCGAGCGCAAGCGCGCGGACGGCGCCACGCCGCCACGCCGCGGCATTCGCGGCTTCTTCGACCGCATGTTCGCTGGCGATGAAGACGAAGACGAAGACGAGGAACGCGACCGACGCCAGGGCAGCCGCGCCTACGACCGCGATGCCCGCGACCGCCGCCGCGACAACGACAGCTTCGACTTCGACTAGCGCGGCCCGTTTCTAACCTGGCCCGGCGCGCACACGTGCGCCGGGCCTTCCCCGTTTCACGCACCTCGGAGCCTGTCCTTTGTTTCTCGAGATCCTCCCCTGGGGCCTCTTCCTGGCCTTCATCCTCGGCATGCTGGCGCTCGACCTCGGCGTCTTTCACAAGAACGCCCACGAGATCGGGCGGCGCGAAGCCCTCGCCTGGAGCGTCGTCTGGATTGGCCTCGCCATCGTCTTCAACATCGGCGTCTACGTCGTCAGCGGCACTGAACGAGGTCTCGAATGGACGACGGGGTACTTAATCGAGAAGTCGCTCAGCGTTGACAACGTCTTCGTCTTCATCCTCGTCTTCGCGACGTTCGCGGTGCCGCCGGCCTACCAGCACCGCGTGCTCTTCTGGGGGATCCTCGGGGCGCTCGTGATGCGCGCCATCCTGATTGCGGTCGCCGGCGTGCTCCTCAGCTCGCTCCATTTCGTCATCTACATCTTCGGCGCGTTCCTCATCATCACGGGGATCAAGTTCCTGCGAAGCCACGAAGAGGCCCCTTCACTGGAAAAGAACCGGCTCGTCCGCCTCGCCCGCAGGTTCTTCCCGACGACCGAGGGGTACGAAGGCCAGGCCCTCTTCGTCCGCCGCAAGGGCGTGCTGATGATGACGCCGCTCTTCCTCGTCCTGCTCGTCATCGAAAGCACGGACCTGGTGTTCGCGGTGGACTCGATCCCGGCCATCTACGCCGTGACCGATGACCCGTTTGTCGTCTTCACGTCGAACGTCTTCGCCATCCTCGGGTTGCGGTCGCTCTACTTCGTGCTGGCGGGGTATCTCGCGGGGCTCGCCTACCTGAAGCCGGCGCTGGCGGCAATCCTGGTCTTCGTGGGCACGAAGATGCTCATCGTGGACCTGGTGAAGATCCCGCCGCTCGTCAGCCTGGCCGTCATCATGGGCGTGCTCGGGGTGGCGGTGGTGGCCTCCATCCTGCGGCCGAAGCGGGTCGTCCTGCCGGAGCCGGAAGGCCACCCGCCGGTCATTTCGGCCACGTAGCGGAGCCGTTTGGCCTATGATGCGCTCGTCTTCGAAGGAGCGATTCGATGAGCCAATCCTGGCGTCGTTCGCCGATCGTGCGCGGCGGTTCCATCCTGGCCGGAGCGGTGGCCCTGGCCGCCGCCACATACCTTATGGCGGACCTCGCTCCCGGTGGCGCACGTGCCCAGGAGCCGCTTGCCTCTCCCACTA
>PNKC01000006.1 GCA_013822275.1 Anaerolinea sp.
AGAGTCGGGTCGTCGGTCACGTTGGTGACGACCTTGTAGACCTCGATGAAGCCCGGTAGCTGCTTCTCATTGTAGAAGCAGATGACCGTCGTGTTGTTGCCGGCGACAGTGACTTCGGCACTGTTGTCGCCCGCGCTACTCGTCCAGGTCGCCGGGCAGACCGGGGTTCCGCCGCCTGTGCCGATCGCCCACCCCTTGGTGTTGTATCCGCCCTCCGCCGCTTCAGTCACCGTGTGCGCGCCAACTGCAACTGGGTGGTTGCCCGAGTATGCAAGCTCGCTGAAGGTGAACGGTGTCCCACCGTCGATGTCAGCGTCAAAGAGAGTCGGGTCGTCGGTCACGTTGGTGACGACCTTGTAGACCTCGATGAAGCCGTCAGGCGGCGGCTCGGCGGGCTCGTTATAGGCGCAGATGTGAAATAGGCCTGTAGGGTTGCCCGTCGTGTCGAAGAACGACGCTTCGATCTTCAGGTACGCCGACCTGCTGTAGCGAGCGTCCGGAACCCCAGTGGTGAAGTCCGCCGGGGCCTGATTGCACTTGTCGTTGCCGCTGTTGCTGTCGCCGTCAGGCACGAACCAGCCGAAGAATGTGTCTCCATCCGTGTCCGTTTCGTTCAGCCACACCGTCTGCTTCGCGAACAGCGGGCTTGGGTTCAGATGGTCGATGCCGCTCGCGATCACCGCGCCGGGCACGCCGGCGTTGTCCGCATAGATCGTGTACAGCCAATCGCCCTGGCCCGCGCCCTGGTTCTGCCACGGGTTGTTCACGTTGTCCATCGGCAGGTATTTGTGGACCTGAAGCTTGCCGCAGGGGATGTCGATGTCGGCTTCGCCGGTGTCCGAGGTGTCGGCGTTGCCGCCGGAGGCGGCGGCAGTGTTCACGACTTTGCCGCAGACGCCCGGGTTGTCCTTGACCTTGACGTTGATCTTGACGCCGTAGGAGCCCACTGGGGCGCCGGACTTCACCGTACACGTGACCACGTTGCCGGCCTTGCCGCAGTTCTCAAGCCAAGCTGACGCGGGGTCTTCGGCAACGCTCACGACGTCAAACGCCGAAGGCACCGTGTCCGTGATGGTAGTTGCGGCGTTGGTGGTGGCGCCGGAAACCTTCACGGTGAGCGTGAAGTAGAAGGATTCCCCGACCGCGTAGTCGGTCCCGTCGCCGCCCTGGACATCCTTATCGACGCCGACCTTTGGGGTGTACCAGTTCCACGCCTCCGCGCTCTCTCCCCGATAAAGGCCTGCGCCGGCCAGCGAGATGATGACGGCGATGATGGCGGCGAGGACGAGGAACGTCCTGCGCCGTGGTGTTTTGCCCGCCAGTGCGAGGGTCATGGGGTGGCCTCCTCCATTCTCCTGGAGGGATGCCGTTCCGCCGGGGGTTCGCTCAGTCGTTCGCTGGCGCCTTGTTGTCAGCCGGGCGGCTGGTTGGCTCCTGGACGGGACCTGCATCCGAAGTGCGTGTTCCGGAGTTGTCCCATCTCATCTCGCTCGATGTGTCTACCTCCCCACCGGCCCCGCTTCCTTCCCCCTGGGGTGGACCGGTGACATCCATGGAGCCACTGTGCGGCGGATCGGTGACAGTTGACAGGGCCATAAGGGCCGACGCGGGGGAACCCTTAGGTCTTCCGCCGGGTTGCATCGACAGCATCGATGGGCGAAGCGGTGGCGCCGATTGAATGGCGCGCGGCGACGGCGGTGAATTGGCGGCGGCCCCCTGCTACACTCGCCTCATTACGATCAAAGGAACAACCGCAACCATGCGCGACGTAGTCATCATCGATGCCATCCGCACCCCGCTGGGACGCCGGGGCGGCGCCCTCAGCAAGGAGCATCCGGTCGAGACTTCGGCCCTGCTGCTGAAGGAGCTTGCCAAACGCAACAACCTCTCGCCGGAAGTCGTGGATGACGTCATCTACGGCTGCGTGAGCGAGGTTGGTGCGCAGTCCACGAACCTCGCCCGCAACGTGGTGCTCTCCGCCGGATGGCCCTACACGATCCCGGGCGTGACGCTCGACCGCCAGTGCAGCTCGTCCCAACAGGCGGTCCACTTCGCGGCGAACCAGATCGGTTCGGGGGTGCATGAGATTGTCGTCGCCGGCGGGACGGAGTTCATGTCCCAGATCCCGCTTGGCGCGAACGTTGGCCAAAACCTTGGCTATCCGTTCACGAAATCGATGAGCGACCAGTACGACCTAACCTCGCAGGGCCTTTCGGCGGAGCGTATCGCCGAGAAGTGGGGCATCAGCCGTGAAGAAGCGGACGAGTTTGGCGCTGAGAGCCAGCAGAAGGCGGCCCGCGCGGCCAGGGAGGGCCGCTTCAAGAACGAGATGATCCCGGTGCCCGGGAAGAAGAAGACCAGGAATGACGACGGCACGGAGAATTGGGAAGACGCCATCATCGACTTCGACGAAGGTATCCGCCCGAGCACGACGCCCGAAACGCTGGCCGCCCTGAAGCCGAGCTTCAAGGAGAACGGCGTCCACCATGCGGGCAATTCCAGCCAGATCACGGACGGTTCGGCGGCCGTGTTGCTCACGCACCCCGACAGGGCGAAGGAGATGGGCTGGAAGCCTCGAGCGCGGATCGTCTCCCAGGCCGTGGTCGGGTCCGACCCAGAGCTGATGCTCACCGGCCCAATCACGGCCACGCCGCTGGCCCTTCAGCGCGCCGGCCTCTCGATGCGCGACATCGACCTGGTGGAGATCAACGAGGCGTTCGCCAGCGTTGTGCTCGCCTGGAAGCGAGAGATGAACGCGGACATGAGCAAGGTGAACGTGAACGGCGGCGCGATCGCCCTTGGCCACCCGACGGGCTGCACGGGGGCGCGGCTGTTCGGCACGATCCTGAACGAGCTGGAGCGCACCGGTGGCCGCTACGGGCTGATCACGATGTGCGTCGGCGGCGGCATCGGCACGGCGACGGTAGTGGAGCGGCTTTCGTAGGACGGATTCACGAACCCACGCCGGGCGTTCAGTGAGACCGGACTCCTCACTGAACGCCCGGCGTTTCACTGTGATAGGGTATATACATGATAGCGAAGCGCGCGTCGCACCGGACGAGAATCGGCAAGCGGAACCAGGTGACAATACCTGCCGCACTTCTGCGCGAGTTGGGTGTGGTGCCAGGGGATCTGGTGGAAGTGTCGCTCGACGCGCAGTGCAACATCGCGATCGCGAAGGCGCTCGACCCGTTTGAGCGGCTTGCGGAGCTGCGCGCTGAGTTCAAACGAGACCACCCGGGTGCTCCGCCCGCTCCTTCTTCTGACGATGAACTTGAGGGCGTGATTCGCGAAGCGCGCAGGGTACATGGAGAAAGGGCATCCGCGGACGACGCGCGGATTATGCGGGAGTCACGTGAACCTAACGGCTGACACGAACATCCTGCTTCGTCTGATCTTAAGCGACGATCTGCCGCAAAAAGCCGCGGTGACTGCGTTTCTTCGGCTCCCCGAGGGAGTGCGGGGAACTGTCGAATTGCGCACCGCGACACTGTCCGAGGTCGTCTACGTGCTGAACTCCCCGCATGAGGGTTACTCGCGCGACGATATCGTCCGGGCGTTGGAGACCGTCCTCGACCTACCGCTGCACATCGTTGAAAAGGAAGTCGTCGAAACCGCTCTCGAGCTTTACCGGGATACCCATCCGGACTGGGACGACTGCGTCGTCGCGGCCTACGCGTTGCAACACAACAACGGTCGCCTTCTGTCGTACGACCGAAAGCTCTCTCGCATCCCCGGACTTACGCGAATCGAACCGCCAATGGTGACCGCTTCATGACCGGACCCCGCTTCGCCGCGCGCTGCGCGTTCCTCCGGATGACGCTCGATTCGAAGCAGATGGGCACGGTGGTCAACCTCTGCCAGCACATTGTCCGCGACGGGCGCGACTGCGTCGGCCCGTTTCTGGACGACACGGAGACGCACTGCGGCCTCTGGGAAGAGAAACCGGGGGTGCGCCCGGTCGCGGCCCCCGTTACGCTCCCTGCTCCCGGGCGGCTTCGTTAGCCAGGTTCATCGCTGTGTCCCGTCCAGTGTGAGCACGCCGAGTCCCGCCGCCTCCGCGCCGCGCGCCTGTTGGCGGTCCATCGTCACAAAGGTGAGGCTTTCGCCGAGTCGAAGCTGCGCAGTCAGGGCCGAGGCGATGTGTATGGCATCCAGCGTCTTGACGGGCGCTCCAAAGGACTGACGGGCGGCGTCAAGGACGGCGGCCTCAACAGGAATCAGCTCCACCATGCCGAGGAGTGCCGATGCCCGGCGCAGAGCAGCATCGAGCGCATCTCCAGCAAGTCTCCCCTCGTGCGTCAGGCGGTCAATGGTTCGCGCCACTTCCACTGCCATGAGTTCGCTGCAGGTGACAGTATCGGCACTCGGGAGATGCGCGAGCCATGGCGCGCCGGTCAACACATGCGCCACCAGGACGCTTGAATCGACGTAATGCCTCACCGTTGGTCGCGGCTCTCCCGCAGGATGGCCACGAGGTCAACGTCTCCGGCAATAAGCGGCGCGGGCGGCAGATCCTTCAAGGCGAACCGCAAGGCATCCGATGGGAGAGCCGGCAGTTCGTAAGGGCGAACGCACGGCCCGAGGCTCGCGATCGTTTCACCATCCTCGGCCACGAGCAGCGTCTCCCCGGCGCGGACGCGTTCGAGATACTCACGCAGATGGGCCTGGAGCTCGCTGACCTGGACTCGTTCCATGGAACGATTCTAGCACCACGCGCGGGGTCATCCGGTGAGTGAATCGAGGAGTGACGCGTGCCCCAGTCCCCGCGCATCGCGAAACCGCTCGACCTCCAACAGCCGCGACACGATGCCGGCCGGGAAGAGCGCCTCGGGGTCACCGCCTGGGAGCTGGGAGCGATGGGCGCGGATCGCGCTCAGTTTCACCCGCGCGACGGGGCGAATGTCAACCTCGTAGTCGAACGACGCACTCCCAATATCAGCAGCGGCCGGAGACGGCGGGTTGCCCATCATCTCGATGCACTTTTCGTACTGGGGCAGAAACAGGCCTGCTGGGAAGGCCGCGAACAGCAACTCCGGACGCGGCCCCGACAGTGCGCGCCATGCTTCCGCAACCCAGTGGTACACCGCGATGTGGTCGGGATGTCCGTAGGCGCCGTCCGCGCCGAGTGCGAGGATCACGTCCGGGGCAATCTCGTCAACGAGGGAGCGCAGCATCCCTGCCCGCGAAGGCTGCCCGCTGAGTCCGCCATCGGGCAGCCGCAGGAAGCGCGGAGGCTGCGCGCCCAGCAGCTTGCAGGATGCCGCCAACTCCTGCTCGCGCGCCGTGCCCACGCCTTCTTTTCGCACGAGCACTCCATCGTGACGCTTGCCTCGCTCCCCGGAACTCGCACAAACGACCACACAGCGCCAGCCCGCCCGAGAAGCGAGCGCGATGGTCCCGCCGAAGCTGTAGGACTCGTCGTCCGGGTGGGGAATAACCGCGAGGAGCGTGGGCACGGGCGGATTATCGGCACGGGCCGGGGCCGTGGCGATTCCTTGAAAGCTCACGCCGGGACTGGCACATCCAGCTCGTGCTTCACCACCTCCGCCATGATGCGCGCGCCCATCACGCTGTCCGGCTCAACCACCGGCAGGCGCGGTTCGCCGATGGCGAAGCCAAGCTGCCGGAGGACGTAACGAATTGTGCTGGGGCTGCCGTTGAGGAAGCAGGCATCCGTGAGCCGGCAGAGCCGGCGCTGAATAGCCGCGGCCTCCGCGACCTGGCCGGTTTCGAGCAGTTGAAGCATCCGGCGCTGCTGCCCGGCGACAATGTGGCCAGTCACGCTGATCGCGCCATAGCCGCCGAGCGCCCAGATGTGGAAGTTGTCGTTGTCGTTGCCGCTCCAGATCTTGAAGCCGGGGGCGGCGTCGATGAGCGCGGCCGTGTGGGCGAGGTCCCCGTTCGCTTCCTTGTCGCCGACGATGTTCGGGACCTCGGCACACCGAAGGATGGTCTCCAGGGACATGTTCACAACGGAACGGCCGGGAATGTTGTAGATGATGACAGGCAAAGAGGTGCTCTCGGCGATGGCGCGCATGTGCCGGAAGATGCCTTCCTGGGGCGGCTTCAGGTAGTACGGCGCAACCGCGAGGATCGCATCGACGCCAGCCTTCTCCGCCAGACGCGTGAGGTGCACGGAATGGCGCGTGTCGTTCGTCCCTGACCCTGCCACGATCGTGGCGGAGTCGCCCACCTCCTGCTTCACGCCTTCCCAGAGCCGGAACTTCTCATCATCCGTAAGCAGCGGGGCTTCTCCGGTTGTCCCCGCCAGCACGAGCCCGTCGTTGCCAGAGCGGACGAGATGGGCAGCAAGGCGGCGAGCGTGGGGGATATCCACCTCGCCGTCCGGGGTGTAAGGCGTGACCATCGCCGTCATGAAGCG
This sequence comes from Anaerolinea sp., assembly GCA_013822275.1. Taxonomy (GTDB): domain Bacteria; phylum Chloroflexota; class Dehalococcoidia; order Tepidiformales; family Tepidiformaceae; genus PNKC01. Next base: position 6,386 of record PNKC01000006.1, read on the forward strand.
GCCGAGTTCCTGTGGCATGGAGAGGCTCCGGGGAGAGTGAGCGATTATTGTAACCTGTTGGGCGCCGGGGGCGCATGCAATGGGGAATGGGGATGAGGAACGAGACACACATCGCGCGAGGCGCGAGGCGCGGGTGCGGGGCGTGACGGGACGACCGGCTAGACTGCCACGAGTGACGAGGGATTGGGTTGCCATCGCGAAGGGACTTGCCCCGGGCTTCGCGGCACGTGCCGCGGAGCACGATCGAGAGGGCAGCTTCCCGTTCGAGAACTTCCGCGAACTGCGCGAGGCGGGCTTCTTCCGGCTGACGGTGCCGCGCAGCCATGGGGGCGAAGAGGCGTCACTCACGACGTTCCTGCGCGTCCAGGAGGAATTGGCCGCCGGAGACGGTTCCACCGCGCTCGCCCTGATGATGCACCTCAAGACTTTTGGCCAGGAGCGCGAAGCCCCGGCCTACCCTCAACACTGGTTCGACGAGCTCTGCCGCGGGGCGGTGGAGGACGGCTGGCTGAACAACACCGCCGCCAGCGAGGAGGGCCTTGGCAGCCCCGCCGGCGGCGGCCTTCCCGAGACGGAGGCGGTTCCCACCGGGTCCGGCTGGCTGCTTACCGGACGGAAGACGTTCACCACCCTCTCGCCCGTGCTCCACTACTTCATTGTCCTGGCGCGGCTGCCGGCCAGCGGGGGCGAGCCTCCACAGGTCGCCAACTTCATGGTCCTCCGCGACGACCCGGGCGTGCGGATCGACGAGACGTGGGACAGCCTGAGCATGCGCGCCAGCGGCAGCCACGACCTGGTGCTGGAAGCGGTCAGTCTGCCTGCGGACCGGCTGATGACCCGGCGCGCACTCGGCAGTGGTGACGCGCGGGGAGCGGCGGGCATGGTTTGGTTCGCGCTGGGCCTTTGCGCGACGGTCACCGGGGTGGCGCGCGCGGCCCGCGACTACGCCGTGGCGTATGCCCGCGAGCGGACGCCGAACAGCAACAAGACGATCAAGGAGTACCCCGGCGTCCGCACCCGCATCGCCCGCATCGACCTGCTCCTCCAGCGCAGCCGGGCGATGACCTACGATGCGGCCGCCGCCTGGGAGTCCGGCGCCGGCGACGGGATGCGGGCGGTTGACCGGGTTGCCGCGGCAAAGGTGGACACGGTGAACAGTTGCATTGAGGCGGTGGACCTTGCGATGCGGGTTGTGGGGGGCGTCAGCCTGCGCAAGAGCCGCCCGATCGAGCGCTACTTCCGGGATGTGCGGGCGCCGCTGCACAACCCACCGCTGGAAGACCGGGCGCTGGAACAGCTGGCACGGGCGGCGCTCGATGAGCCGCCGGAGCCCGCGCCGGCGGTGGAGTAAGGCGTCACGTCCCCGGGATCTTGAAGTCCTTGCCGATGATGATGACGACATCCGGCAGGCTGCCGTCACCTCTCGGCAGTTCCTTGATCTGCGATTCGGGGATGTTCATCCACTTCGCGATGTCTTCCGCGAGGGGGCGAAAGCGATTGCCATAAAGGGTGACGGTGGTTTCCGGCTGCACGGGCTGGTCCGGGCCGTAGTAGACGGTTGGCAGGCCCTTCGAGTAGGCAAGATAGCGGCCAAGGGCGCCGGCGCGGACCGCTCCCTCGTCGCCGCCGTAGCCGTTCTGGATTTCGACATTGGACTGGGAGTACTTCGCCTTGGTGAAGACCTGGCTGAGGATGTACTGGACGTTTTCGTGGTTCCAGAGCTGGACGGCGGCGCCTCCGCCGGTGGTGTAACCGGTGAGCGTCTCGATGCCGTTGACAGGGTCACCGAGAGAGTAGGTCTTCAGGCGGCCGTTCGTCTCCTTGAGGAGGAGGCCGTAGCCCGGCATCTTGCTCCGGGGAATGTCCGTCTTCACCGTGCTGCTGTACGCGTCCCAGAGCTCGAGCGGGTTGTTGAGCAGCCCGAGCTGGAACGCCTTGTCCAGGGCGGCCTTCACCACGAGCTGCTGGCGCTTCACCCGCTTCAGGTCGCTGTCGTACTCGCGGTGGCGGCCGAAGGCGACGGCGTGGTAGCCGTCGAGCTTGTTGATGCCGGCCGGGAAGCTGAGCCAGACGCCATTGATGTCGTCGTCGCTGTAAAACCAGTTCGGCACCGAGAGGTCGTAAGGGATGTCTACTTCCACGCCGCCGACGGCATCGATGAGCTTCTCCACGCCCTTGAAGTCCATCACCACCCAGTGGTCGATTTCGATGCCGAAGTTCGCCTTCAGGTCAGTCTGGAGCTGCTTGATGCCTGCTTCCGGCTTCTTCCCTTCCCTCACGCCCACGCCATAGGAAGTGTTGATCCTGTCCTCATACTTGAAGCCGTTGGGGAGGTTGATGTCGATCTGCATGTCCCGCGGAAAGCTCAGGAGGCTGACCGTCTTCTGCAGCGGGTCGATCGTCGCGACCATGATGGTGTCCGTGAGGTAGCCGTCCTGGTCACGGAATTCGTACTGCGGGCGCTTGTCGATACCGAGGACGAGGAGGTTGATGCGTTGGTTGAAGATGCTGCCCTCGTCCGGCGCGCTGATACCGATGGGCAGCCGGTCGAGCTGCGCGAGGACGGGGATGTTTATCAGGGACTGGCCGGGGAACAGCGCGGGGTAGACGCGGGCGAGAGAGACGACCCCGGTGTACATCGAGGCGAGGCCAAAGGTGAGGAGCGAGAAGACGAACAGGATACGCTGGCTGGCGCTCAGGCTTGGGCGGGCCCTGACCCGGCTCCTCGACCGGGGAGCGCGGACGGGGAACGTGGCCTCTTCGACCCGGCTTGTCACAGGCTCAACCTAACGACGGCGCTGTGCTCGGTCAATGCCCCGGGGGCAGGCAGCAACGCGAGTGCCCGTTGCGGATTTGGGCCCGGGAAAGGAGCGCGGCTTACGTGCCGGGGATCTTGAAGTCCGTACCCACGACGATGACCACGTCAGGCAGGCTCGTGTCGGTTTTTGGGAGCACGCGGATGCGGCTGTCCGGCAGGTTCATCCAGCGGGCGACATCGTCCGCGAGTTGCTCCTTGTCGCCGTAGAGGACGATGCTGGTCGCTGGCTGGACCGGTTGATCCGGCCCGTAGTACACCGTCGGCAGCCCCTTGGAGTACGCCAGGTAACGCCCGAGGGCCGCCGCGCGCACCGCGCCATCGTCTCCACCGTAGCCGTTCTGGATTTCGACGTTGGAATTCGCGTAAGCGGACTTGGTGAACACCTGGCTGAGCCAGTACTGGGCGTTTTCCGGGTCCCAGAGTTGCACGTCGCGGCCGTCTGGCGTGGTCCAGCCCTGGACGGTCTGGAGGCCGTTGACCGGGTCGCCCATGGAGAACGTCCGGCTGCGGCCACCGGTGTCCCTGAGCAGCAGCCCGTAGCCCGGCATCTTCGATTTCGGTATGTCCGTCTGGATCAGGTTGGCGTACGAGTCGTAGAGGCCTGCCGGGTTGTTCAGCAGCCCGAGCGAGAACACTTTTGCAAGGGCCGCAGAGATAACCAACTGCTGACGTTTCACGCGGGAGAAGTCGTCCGGGTCGCGGTTTCGGCCAAAGGCGACGGCGTTGTAGCCGTCCAGGTGGCGAAGCCCGGCGGGGAAGCTGACGTAGCGGGCGCGGATATCGTCGTCGCTGTAGTACCAGTTGCCGACGGAGAGCTCGTACGGGATCTCGATGTCGATGCCCCCGACGGCGTCGATCAACTGTTCAACCGCGCGGAAGTCCATGACCACCCAGTGGGTGACTTCGATGCCGAAGTTCTCGCGGAGGTCACGCTTCACCTGGTCCGCCCCCGCTTCCGCTGACTTGCCGCTATTCACGCCGGTTGGAAAGGAGGCATTGATGCGGTCCTTGTAGACCTTTCCGTCCGGTGTGTGGATGTCGATCCAGAGGTCCCGTGGGAAGCTGAGCATGTTCGTGGTCTTCGTCACGGGGTCGATGGAGGCGATGAGGAGCGAATCCGTGCGGCCCGCGATGTCACCTTCGCCGGAGCGCCGGTCCAGGCCCATGATGAGGAGGTTGATACGGCGGTTCTGGAGGTCGTTCGCGCCCGGGGCGGCAACGCCTGGAGCAACCCCACCGATCTGTGATATGACGGGGACGTTGAGGATGTTTTTGCCCGGGAAGAGCATCGGCGTGACCCGCCCAAGCATCGCCAGCGTGCTGTAGGCCGAAGCAAGCACGAGGGTGAGGAGGCCAAGGACGAAGAGCGTGCGCTCGGCACGGCTTCGCCTCCGGTGAGGGGCCAGGGGGCGGCGCGACGGGCGGGGGGCGGCGCGACGCCATTCTTCTGCGCGGGGTTGCATTGCAGCCACCGTAGGCAGGGCGGGGCGTTTGGGTCAACGTCGGGGAGCCCCGATTGTCCCTTCCCTATCCCATGCCCAGTTCGTGGAGGCGGTCGTCGTCGATGCCGAAATAGTGGCCCAGTTCGTGAAGGACCGTCTTACGGACCTGCTCGCGGATCTCGTCGTCCGTCTCGCAGACGGCTTCGATCGAATCCTGGTAGATGGAGATCTTGTCGGGCGCCACCAGGTTGTAGTTCTCGCCCCGGTGGGTAATCGGGATGCCATGATAGAGGCCGAGGAGCAGGCGTCCGGGCCCAATGCCCGCCGTTTTCCGGTCCATCGCGGTGGGCCGCTTTTCGACAACGATATCGACGTTGTGGACGCGCTGGAGCAGCTCGGGGGGAATGAGCGCGACGGCTTCGCGGACGAGCTTGCGGAACTCGGCGCGTTCCAGCGTGCTACCTCCGGCTGGGGGATGCACTCCAGAGAGTGCGGAACCCCTCGCCGCGGACAGCGTCCTTCTGCTGGGCGCGCTCCAACCCGATGAGCTCCGCCAGGGCTTCTTCCGCTGTCCGGACGGCATCGACATGGCCGCTGTCGCTCACGCGCTCCATCACCTCTTTCCAGATGCCGGTGGACTCGAGCGAACTTGCGAACCGTGGCCACCAGATGGCCACGATGCGTTCCGGCGGCCCGAATCGGGGGCGCAGTTTGCGGAGGTTGCGGTAGCGCTCTTCGACGGACTTCACCGGGTCGACGACCTTCACCATCGGCCCGTCGATCTCCGTGGCGCGAAAGTCCAGGAGGAGGCGGTGGCCCACGGCGACGAAGCGGATCGTGACGACATCGTTCGTCCGGACCGTGGAGGCGATGTCGATGAGGTCGATGTTGAAGTCGTTGTCCATGCGACTCGGAGTGTAGAGCCTGGCCAACCGGCAGGCCAGCGCGCCCCGGCAGCGTGGCTGCTGCCGTCTTATGTCGCGCGACTTGGTCGGTGGGCCACCGCTGTTCACCCGAATTGCCACCAAGTCCACCGCTGGCACATCCGACAACCAGAGTGTTATGGGATTCCTCCGCAAAACGTCGCCACATCGCCGTGTTGAACAGTTGATCCGCCAGGGTGTCGGTATCCACGAAGCCTCCTGGGCGCTCCCGGAAACGGGCGCCGGCGAGGCGCCGGCGGAGCTGGTGAGCGAGATCGTGAGCTGGGTGCGGCGCTCCATGGGCGAGATGCGCCGGCCGTACGGCATCGATCATGTCGCCTTCGCCCTGGCCTGCCGGGACGGCGAGGGGAAAGTGCTCTGCAGCAACTCCCTCGGTGTCATCCGGCCGGAAGTGTTCTATTCGGAAGAGGGCAACGCCCGCGTAGCGGCATTCTTCCAGGATGTGCACGCGGTGCGAGAGCGGAACCCCGGCGACATCGTGGGCGCGCTCCTGAGTCTCGGAGACCTGGCCTACGAAATGGAAGCAGCCCACGCGGCCTGAGCGATTTGGCCTCATCCCCCGCCTCGCCTACAATTCGCGGCAATGGCAAGCGTGACCAACCCCACCCTCGCGCGCGAACGAATTGAGGCGCAGCTGAACTCGATCGGGCGTCTGCGCGGCGGCGGCCCCAACCCGTTCGACTACACCATCTGGGATTCCCGGACGATTGAAGTCCTGACCGCGATTTACGGGGAGGGTTCGCCAGAACTGGGCCGCTACCACGAGGCGGCGGGTGTCCGCGGCCGCCTCCCGGGCGTCCGCGGGGAGGCCGAGAACATGACGCTGAACATCCACGGCCAGTGGGGCATCCTCGGCCGCCTGAACCGGGCGGAGACTGTCCTCAGGGACCTCGCCGGCTCGCTGGGCTAACCGCGCCCGGCGGCGGGCACACAGCAGCCCGCCACGCGGTTGGATACCCCCGGCAGCATCACAGCTAATTCTTCTTCCAGGCGCTGAAGGCGGCGCTGATAGGGCTCACTCGCCAACGGCTCCGTGGTCATCACAACCGCGTCTTCCTGGGTGTCCTGGTAGTAGCGGGGCCGCAGGCCGACTTCGTAGAAGCCGTACCGCGCGTAGAGCGCCCGCGCGGCCGTGTTCGAGACGCGGCACTCCAACGTGGCATCCAGCATCCCTTCGCACTGCGCGAGCTGGACGAGGCCATGCACGATGAGACGGCCAAGCCCGTGGCGGCGATACCGCGGCGGGACTGCTACGGTCACCACGTGGGCCTCATCCACCATCAGCCAGATGCCGCCAAAGCCGGCAATTTCGCTGCCCGTGTCCAGGACCACGTAGCGCGCCATACGGTTCTGGGTGAGTTCCCGCTCGAAGGCCGTGGCCGGCCAGTTGTGGCCGAAGGCGCTTCGCTCGACCTCGACAACGGCGGATATGTCTGCCGGCTCCATCCGCCGCAGGATCAGCCGGGAGAAGAGCGATGCAGACGCCATGCAGGAATCGTAGGGGGAATCGGGCGCCGGCGGAATCGGATATCCAAATGACGCATCTCAGGGAATCGATTACGGTGCCGATACTCATGCTGTGGAGCCCATCGCAGAACCCGGCGCCCCAATCACGGTGATCCGCCGCGCCCACCCGACAGTTCAATACCCGGGGAAGGTGAGCGCGAGCCGCCGCGCAGCGGTCGCCGTGATGTTCGCCGACCCTCCGGCCTGGGACGGCGACGACGACGTGATGCTCATCGTTGGGCCACCGGCCGCCAGGTTCGCGGCAACCGGAAGGTTCGTCGCCGCCCAGGCTGCCCTCGTCGCGTTCGCCGTGACCGGGCCCTGGCAGCCCCTTGAACTGTCGAAGGCGCCCCGGCGGGCGCTCGACGTGGTCGCGGAAGTGCGGTCCGTCCTCGGTCAGTCACGCCAGCCGGGCCGCATCCTCGACGTCTCGGCGGAAGGGATGACAGTGGTGGTTGCCACAAAACCGGGGGGCAAGGCCGTGGACGTCGTCCTGACGCGAGACGGGTTCAGCTCGCATTTTCGCTGCGACACCGTGTCGTCGACTTCCGAGTCCGCAGGCGTGACTCTCCAACTGACCTATCAGGACCTGACAACGGCGCAGCAAGCTTTCGTGCGCCAGTTGGTGGCGAGCACCGCCAAGCCGCGCGAAGGGGCCGCCTGAGCGAAAGCGTGGCCTCCGTCATTCTCCTGGGATAGGATCCCGCCAATGCCTGTCACGCTGGGACACGTCGCGAACTGGACCGTCTCCGGACCGCTGGAACGCGGGCCGGCGCAGCATGCGTCCGCCGAACTCCGTCGCGCCCTCGAACCATTCCGGACCGGTGCCGAAGCTGGCTCGATCAGGCTTACGACAGGCCCCGGGCCGGGCGACGGGTTCGTGGTGAGCGTGGCCGCCGAGCGTGTGGAGATCCTGGGGGCGAGCGAGCGCGGTTGCCTGAACGGCGCCTACTGGCTCCTCGAACAGTTGGGCTTCGCCTGGGTCGCGCCCGGCGACCGCGGGGAGCGCGTCGCCGCCGGCCGGGCGCTCACTGAAGGCGAATACAGGGAGGAGCCGGCGTTCGCGCGCCGCACGCTCATCCTGGGCCAGGACGCGTTGCACGACGACTGGTGCGAGTGGATGGAGTGGGCGAGCCGCAACCGGCTCAACGACATCTTCTTCCACGACACACCGCCGAGCCGCCTGGACCGGGCCGGCAAGGGGCGTCCGGCGGATGCGGCGGGCATCGCCGGGGATGGCGGAGGCTGGTTGTTCGAACGCTGGGACGCGGACGGCGCCGCGATCGTTGCGACCGCGCGGCGCAGGGGGATGACGGTCCAGTTTGGCGGCCACCACCTCCCGGCGCTCCTCGACCGCGACCTGTTCGATTCCCACCCGGACTGGTTTCCTCTGCGTGGGGGCAGGCGCGACCCGCGCTATAACGTGTGTGTTTCCAGCGAGGGGGCGCGCGCGCATCTCCGGGCAAACGCCCGCCGGTTCTTCGAGCGGTTCAGTGGCGCGGATACATATCACCTCTGGGCAGACGACATCCGCAGCGGTGGATGGTGCGAATGCGGCCCCTGCCAGGCCCTCGAGCCAGCCGGCCAGGCGCTCGCGGCGACGAACGTCGTCGCGGCGGCACTGGCGGAGACGGCGCCCGGGGCCCGCCTCGCCCATCTCGCCTACCGCGACACCCTCGGCCCTCCGGCCGGCGTCCGGCCGCTCGCGAACGTCGACCTCCTCTGGGCGCCGCGGGAGCGCTGCTACGCCCACGCCATTGCCGACCCCGAGTGCGGACGCAACCGGGACGAATTCTGGAAGCCCTTCACCCGATTACTCGGGACGTTTGCCAACGACCGGTCGCGAGTAAGCGTCTTCGAGTACTACAGCGATGCTGTCCTGTTTAAGTGGCTGGCGCCGCCGGCGTTGGAGACCCTCCCCCGGGACGCCGCCGCCTACGCGGCAGCGGGCGCGGGCAACCTGCAAGACCTGATGGTGGGGCCACGCCCGTGGCTCGGGCCTCCATGGCACGCCTGGTGGATGGCGAAATGCGCCTGGCAGCCATCGGCCAGCGTGGACGAAGCCCTTACCGCGTTCTGCGACGCGGCCTACCCCGAGGCAGGGGACGAAATGGTTCAGTACTACCGCGCGCAGGACCAGGCCTGCCGCCTGATCCTGGACCGGCATGACCTGCGGCCCCTGGAACGCCACGATGTGCTCGACTTTTCGGACTCCCCGCGCGAGACGATGGTCCGGAAGGTCGCGGAGCTGCGGGATGCGGCGGCGCGGCTGGACGGTCTGCGCCGGACTCTCCAGGAGGGCAGTGGCTGGATGGCGCTCGAAGCGCTCCAGGCGGGGCTCTCATGGCATGTGGCGGCCCACCTCGCCCACCGCCTGGCCGCCTGGGAGGCGTCGCTGCGGGGAGACGGGGTGGACGCCGGACCGGAGCTGGCGCTGGCAACCGGGCATCTTGAGTGGCTGGAGCGCTGGGAAACGGAGTCCAACTCAGCGGCCTACGCCAACTTGGGCCGTCCCATGCTGCGGGCAATGCGCTTTCACACCGGCAACATCGGCCGGAGCTGAGCGGCGAAGGCGGGACAAAGCGAAGAGCCGCGAAGCAAACTTCACGGCTCTTCAGAGGAGGTCATCGCTGCGCGAGTGGAGCGGACACTCCGCGCGTTGACCGCCTCAGGCGCATCGTAGCGCTTTCGGCACAAAAGTCCAGAGGAAAATCCCAGAGTTTTGTGAATTTTTCGCAGGCAATGCCTCTCGCTTCCCCGGTCGGCGGCAAGGGCGTTAACTAGGGGCGTGCACGCACTGCTGATCGCGCATGGCGAAGCGCCTTCGACGGCCCTTCTTCGCATCCTCGCGGGCGTTGCGGACCTCGTCGTCGCGGCGGACGGCGGCGTTTCCCACGCCCTCGCCGCCGGTATCAAAGTGGACGCGGTGGTGGGCGACCTTGACTCCCTCACGGCGGAACAGCGCTCGCTGCTGGGGCCGGGGGTGGTGGAGTGGGTCCAGGACGCGGACACGACGGACCTCCAGAAGGCGATCGCCTACGCGATCGCCCGCGGCGCGGTGACGATCGACATCGTGGCAACGGGAGGTGGCCGCGTGGACCACGCCCTGGCGAACCTCTCCGTCCTGCTCCTTTCTCGCGGCAAGGCGCGGCTCCGGATCATCGACGACCAGTTCGAGGTCAGCCTCGTGGAGGGGGTCGCCGTCATTGAAGGAGAGCCGGGCACCGTGGTCTCGCTCGTGGCCATCGGGCAGGCGGAAGGCGTCACAACCACCGGCATGCGCTGGGACCTGGACGACTACCCTCTTGCCTTCAGCCCATACGGCATCCACAACGAATTGAGGACGAGCCCCGCGCGAGTTACCGTCCGCCGCGGAGACGTACTTCTGTTCCGGGGGCGCTGGGTGGAAAAACACAGGTAAAGCGGCAGGGGGTGCCCGTCACCCTGGCGGCCGGCAGCGCCATAGCTCAGGTGCCGGGCCAAGAGGCCCGCCGGGCCCCAACCGCGGGGGCGCCCGGACAGAAAAGGAGACACCTTCATGTTCAAGTGGATCATCAACAGCAGGCTCGCCACCGTGGGAGTGGCCGGGGTCATCGCCGTGGGCATCCTTAGCGCGGCCTCGGTGGCGATGGCGGATGAGCCGGACCGGCCGGGCGGCCAGCTCGGCGCCGAACGCCACGGCCCCGGGCGCATCGCGGGCATCGTCATTGGCAAGGTGCTGGAGAATGCCGGAGTTACGCGCGACGAACTCAAACAGGGCGCCAGCGAAGACATGACGTTCGCCGAAATCATCACCGCGTATGGTGACAAGAGCGTAGAGCAGGCGAAGGCGGACGCCCTGGCGGCGCTCGACACGCGCCTCGCCCAGGCCGTTGCGGCCGGCAAGCTGACGCAGGAGAAGGCGGACCAGATTGAAGCCGCCGCCCCTGCGGCGTTCGACAAGCTGATGGCCGCCAAACCAGGCGACCACAAACCCGGCGACAACCGTCGCGGTGGCAAGGTTGCCGGCATCGCCAGGCACGCCCTTAAGACGGTCGCCGAGACGCTCGGCATGGAACCAAAGGAACTTCTCACGCAGTTGCGCGGCGGCGCGACGATCGCCGGCGTTGCCGGTGATCAGACCGATGAAGTGGTTGCCGCGCTCACGGCTGAGGCGAACGCCGCTATCGACAAGGCTGTCGCCGACGGCAAGATCACGGCCGAGCAGGGCGCCGCGGCGAAGTCGAAAGTTGGCGAACGGATCGAGGCGTTCGTCAACAACGAACATCCGGGCAAGGGCCCGAAGCTCCCGCGGGGGCCGAGGACGAACTAAACCTCAACGACCGCCGCGGGTTTACGAACCGCCAGCCGGCGAGCCACCTGGAAGCGGGGGGTGGTCCGCCGGCCTTTCCACGTTCACGTCCGGGAGCAGCCTGTCGAGCCACTTCGGCATCCACCAGTTCGCATCGCCAAGCAGCTCCATGGTCGCCGGGACAAGCACCAGGCGGACGATTGTGGCGTCCACGAAGATGGCTGTCGCGAGGCCGATGCCGAACTCCTTGATCACCCGGTCCGTGCCAAGGACGAACGAACCGAAGACGGCGACCATGATGGCGGCGGCGGCTGTGATGACCCGCGCCGTTGCGGCGAGGCCGTGGCTCACGGCGGTGGCGTTGTCCCCGGTCTGGAGGTATTCCTCGCGGATGCGGCTGATGAGGAACACTTCGTAATCCATGGAGAGGCCGAAGAGGATGGCGAACATCATCATCGGCAGAAACGTTTCCACGGGACCTTTCTGGATTCCCAGGAGGTCCGCCCCCCAACCCCACTGGAAGACGGCGATGACGACGCCGTAGGCCGCGCCTATCGAGAGCAGATTCATGATTGCGGCCTTCAGGGCGACCAGCACGGAGCGGAAGACCGTCATGAGAAGGATGAAGCTTAGCCCGATGACGCCACTGAAGAGCAGTGGCATGCGGCTGGTGATCTTCTCCTGAGCATCAACGTTGCCGGCGGTCGCGCCAGTCACCAGGAGCGCAACCCCGCTGCCCGAAACGGTGGCAGGCAGCGTCTCGTCGCGAAGACGGTGGACCAGGTCCGTCGTCTCATTGCTCTGGGGCGAAGTGCCGGGGATCAGCGTGATGAGCGCCGTATCCCCGCTGGGATTAAAGACCGCCGGGTTGGCCGCAACGACGTTTGGGGTAGCGAGGATGTTCTCGACAGCGGAATCCGTGATCCTTGCGCGGGCCGCGGGGTCCGTTTCCGCCGCGAGGTCGGCGACGACGAAGAGCGGGCCATTGAAGCCGGGGCCGAAGCCTTTGGCCAACAAGTCGTAGGCCTGCCGCGGGCGGCTGTTTTCGGGAAGGTTACCGGCATCGGTGAAGCCGAGCTCCATCCTCAAGATCGGCGAGGCGAGGAAGAGGAGGAGCGCGGCGGCCGAAAGGAAGTAGACGATGGGCCGGCGTTGAATCTGCCTGCTCAGGCGATACCAGCCGCTGTTGGTATCGACACCCTCCGTGCTGTGGAGGAAGGGCACGCGCCAGCGGTCGATCCGCGTGCCGGCCAGGGAAAGCAACGCGGGCATGAGCGTGATCGAGACCAGGACGGACGCCACCACCACCACCGCCCCGGCCGTCCCAAGCGCGGCCACGAACGGCAGCCCAACAACGAACAACCCGAGAAAAGAGACGGCCACCACGATGCCCGCGAAGATCACGGAACGCCCGGCGGTGGTGACGGCGAGGACGATCGAGTCCTCGACGCTCTTGCCGGTGTGCAGGCCCTCACGGAAGCGGGTGACGACGAGCAGGCTGTAGTCGATCCCGACGCCGAGGCCGATCATGGCGGCGAACTGGGGGCTGAAATCCGGCAACTTCCAGACGTTTGCCCCCAGGGCGATGAAGGCGAAGCCCGTTACGAGGCCGACGACCGCGGCGCTCAGGGGAAGGCCCATGGCCACGACCGACCCAAACGCGATCAGGAGGATGAGCATGGCGGCGAGGAAGCCGAGTCCCTCGGAACCGAACGCCTCGTCACCGTTCGCCCAGACCACGGCGCCGCCGGCCTCAACGCGCAGGCCGGGGCTGTCCGCTTCGTCCACAAGGGCGATGAATTGCTTGAAATCCGCGGGCTTTACATCGAAACCGAGCGTGGACCAGCGCACCACCGCCCTGCCGATGGTCCCGCTGGCAGAGATATTGCCCGGCGAATCGTAGGGCGACTCAACTTCGACAACGCCGGGGATCAGGGCCACATCCTTGAGCAGCGCTTCGATTTTCGCCTGCGTCGCAGGCTCGGCGATCCCGGCGCGGGCTTCGAACACGAGGTCCGCGTCTTCTCCGGAACGGTCCGGGAAGCGGTCTTCGAGGAGGTCCTGGGCACGCTGCGATTCCGCTCCCGGGTTCTTGAACTCGGAAATGAACTCCCCGCCGAACCTGACCTGGGTGAACAGCATGATAACGACGACGAGCGCCCAGGCGCCGATCACCGTGCCGCGGCGCCTGTGAGAAAAGCGCGCCCACCGTTCGAGAAGACCCATTAAGCAACCCCTATCCCACCGGGATGTGCATCCCGCATTCCACCTTACAAGAAGCGTGTTACGGGACAACGCTCAGCTCGCGCGGGAGTTGCGGGCGAGCGCGCGCCGGCCAGGTGCAAAGGCGCGCCGAACTGGCTTAACCCCGCCGATAGAGACGATTGATATAATCGCTGCAAATCCGGGGGCCGCCGCGCCGGGCGGCGCCACTTGGCCTGTCCCTCAGGCCACCATCTTACTGCGGAGTGCCTGAGTGGAAGAACCAAAGGTTATTGCCGAGCGAATCATCTCAAACGTCGAACAGGTCATCGTCGGCAAGCAGCGCGAGTTGCGCCTGGCGATCACGGCCCTCATCTGCGGCGGGCACATGCTCATCGAAGACGTGCCGGGCGTGGGCAAGACGATGCTCGCGCGGGCGATCGCCGTCTCCACGGGCTGCGAGTTCCGGCGCATTCAGTTCACCCCGGACCTGCTGCCGAGCGACATCACCGGGGTGTCCATCTTCAACCAGAAGACGGGCGACTTCGAGTTCCGGCCGGGCCCGATCATCGCCCAGATCGTGCTCGCCGACGAGGTGAACCGGGCCACCCCCAAGACGCAATCGGCGCTCCTGGAGGCCATGGAGGAGCGGCAGGTTACGGTCGACGGCATTACGCACAAGATGCCACAGCCGTTCATGGTCATGGCGACACAGAACCCAATCGAGTACGAAGGCACATTCCCCCTGCCCGAGGCGCAGGTGGACCGCTTCCTCATCCGCATCTTCCTGGGCTACCCAAGCCCAACGGACGAAGTGTTGGTGCTGGACCAGCAGCAGATCACCCACCCCGTTGAAACCATCAAGCAGGTCACCGACGCGACCGAAATCCTCCAACTCCAGCGCGCCGTGAAGGAGATCTACGTCGATCCGCTCATCAAGCAGTACATCGTCCAGCTCGCGAACGCCACGCGCGACCACGAGTCGGTCTACCTGGGCGCCAGCCCGCGCGGCTCGCTGGCCCTGTTCCGCACGTCCCAGGCTAAAGCGCTGCTTGAGGCACGCGACTTCGTGACCCCGGACGACGTGAAAGAACTCGCGCTGGTGACGCTCGGCCACCGCATCATCCTGAGCCCGGGCGCAAAGGTGAAGGGCGTAACGGTTGCCGATGTCGTCGCGAACTGCCTCAGCCGCGTCCCGGTGCCGGGCGCGCGGGCGCGGGCGTAAGCGAGAACCATGCGGCGCCTCGCGCGGACTCTGTTTGGAAGCGAACACCGCACCCTGACGCTGGTCGTCTTGGTGCTGCTCGCCTCTGTGTTCGTGGCGCTGGGCACCGGGTTCTGGCTGCTTTTCCGGCTCGCCTATGTGATCGGCTTCGGGTTGCCAATCTGCTGGGGGCTTGCCTGGTGGAACACCCGCCATGTGGAGGCCGTGGTTGATCGCCGGACCCTCCGCGGCCAGGTTGGCCAGGAAGCAGTCGAAGTGATCGAAGTCCGCAACCGGGATCTCTTCCCGAAGGTCTGGGTGGAAGTCGAAGACCCCAGCGACCTGCCGGGGCATCACTCGAAGCGCGTGGTGATTATCCCGCCGCGGCGTACGCGCAACTGGCTGGTGACAACGAAACTCACGCGGCGCGGACTCTACGAATGGGGCCCGTTGCGGATCACCACCTCGGACCCGTTTGGCATCTTCCGGCGCTCGCGCGAACTCGGCGGCAGCGCCCAGATCCTTGTCTACCCGCCGGTTGTGGAATTGCCGCATTTCACGGCGCCGCCCGCCAACCTGCCGGGCGAAGGCCGCTTCCGCCGGCGGACGCACTACGTGACGCCCAACGCCAGCGGCATCCGCCAGTACGCCCCGGGCGACGCCTTCAACCGCATCCACTGGCGAAGCACAGCGCGCACCGGCGAGCTCATGGTCAAGACCTTCGAACTGGACCCGGCAAGCGACATCTGGGTAGTCGTGGACCTTGAACGGCGCGTGGCCGCGGGCAGCGGCGAGGAGAGCACAGAGGAGTACGCGGTCCGTGTGGCGGCCAGCATCGCCCGCCACTACCTCGTCAACAACCGGCCGGTGGGCATGATCTCGTTCGGCAAGGATCTGCGGGTGCTGGAACCGGAACGCGGCGGGCAGCAGCTCACGCGCATCCTCGAAACGCTGGCCACGGCCTACGCCGTGGGCGACGCCCCGCTCGGCAACATCCTGACGGAGGAGCAGCGCCGTTTCGGCCGCCACACGACCCTGATCATCATCACCTCCGCCACGGACGACCACTGGCTCACGGCGATCCAGGCCCTCACCCAGCGGGGGGTGCGCGCCGCCGCCGTGCTCGTTGACCCGAGCACCTTCGGCAGTGACCGCTCAGCCCTGCTGATGTACGGTCAACTGGCGGCGAGCGATATCCTCACGTATGTCATCAGCCGCGGCGATGACCTCGGGCTCGCCCTCAGCCCATCAGCGACAGGAGTCGGCGCATGGCAGGGATAAACCTCCCGATGGAGCGTTCAGCAGGCCGCAGAGCCGGCTCGTTCGCCGTCTCCGCCCCTCGCGTGGTGATGTCCTGGGAGGATTGGCTCACGTTCGCGGTTGCTGCCGTGGCGTTCCTCGCCGTCGCCGTCTCGATCGACAGCGCCGACTGGGTGAAGCGGATGCCAAGCATTATCCCGACGGTGATGCTCGGGCTGCTCATCGGGCTGGTGTCCGCCCGCACAAAGCTCCCGGCCGTGATCGTCCACCCCCTGGGGATGGTCCTTGGCGCGGTCGTCGTGGCCCTCGTCGTCCAGCAGTACGCCGACGGGCTGACGCTTTCCGAGCGGATGGCGGATTTCCGCATCCGGATGAACGAGTGGTACAACGTCGTCCGCGCGGGCGACATCAGCAACGACAACCTGCCGTTCATCACGCTCGTCAACACGCTCGGCTTCCTGAGCACGTACGTCGCCGCCTGGGCCATCTACCGCTGGCACAACGCATGGCTCGCGATCATGCCGGGGGGCATCGTCCTGCTGGCGAACATCAGCTTCCAGAAGGGCCAGCCGAGCGGCGCGTTCGTGGTCTTCCTTTTCGGCGCGGTGCTGCTCGCCGCGCGGCTCCACCTCCAGAAGAACCAGGCACACTGGAAGAAGGAGGGTGTGGAGTACCCCGAGTTCATCAGCGTGAGCTCCGTCCAGCTCACCTTCCTGGTCACCATCCTCCTCCTGGTTTTCGCCTGGATGGTCCCGCTGGGAAGCCAGGCGAAGGCGTTCGAGGGCACGGTTGACGCGGTTACCAGGCCGTTCGAAGGCCAGTCCGAAACGCTCGTCCGCCTCTTCCACAACATCGACTCCCGCAAAGGCGCCCCGCTCCATTCGTTCGGGGACACCCTCCCGATCCAGGGCGAGGTGAAGCTTGGCACGAAGGCTCTCTTCGAAGTAAAGAGCCCGGACGCCGGGCTCCTCCGGGCGACCAGTTACGACCAGTACACGGGCAACGGCTGGAAGGCCAGTGACCGCGACTCCACTCGCGTGGATGCGCGCGAACTGGCTGTTGACGAAGTCGCCGGGAACTACAAGGAGCGCACGATCTCCACCCTCAAGGTGACGGTGTTGGATCGGGAGAGCACGCTCCTGACGCCGGGGATGCCGCTGCGCGCCAATATCGCGACCACGATCGAAACCCCGAAGGACTTCAGCAGCGACATCGAGCGGATGCGCAGCCGTCGCGGGCTGGAAAAGGGCGACACGTACAACAGCTTCGGCTCGATCAGCACGGCCAGCGCAGAGCAGCTGAACGGCGCCGGGACGGCGTACCCCTCGTGGGTGACGGACCGCTACCTTCAACTGCCCAAATCACTTCCGCAGCGCGTTGGCGCTGAGAGCCTGAGGGTGGTGAACGAAAAGGGCGCAAGGACTCCCTACGAACGGACGCGCGCCATCGAGGAGTACCTCCGCACCTTCCCGTACGACCTGCTTGTGGTCTCCGCGCCGGCTGGCCGCGATACCGTCGACTTCTTCCTCTTCGACCTGAAGCGGGGCTACTTCGACTACCAGTCCACGACGATGGCCGTGATGCTGCGGACGCTGGGCATCCCTGCGCGGGTGGCCGTTGGCTACGCGATTGACGCTGGCGCGGGCGAAGAAACCAACTACACCATCCGGAAGGACGCCGCGTACTCGTGGGTGGAAGTGTACTTCCCGGAGTTCGGCTGGGTCACCTTTAACCCGACCCAGGACCGGCCGGAGGGTGGCGCCGGCGGCCTGGGGGCGACGATCGTGGACCCCATTGACCCGTTCGGCGAGGACCCCAGCCTGACCGAACTCTTCCCCACTGAAGTCGTGGACCCCTTCGCCGACCCGGAACTTGCCGAGGCGCTCAACGAGACCGCGATCGCGAACTCGCAGCCGCCTTGGATCCTGTTGTACGCCCTGGCCGGCGTGCTGACCATGATGGCCGTCCTCTTCATCGCCGGGCGGATGACGTGGAACTGGGGCCTGGGCGGGCTCTCCGGGCGGGCACGCCTGTGGGCGAAGGCACACCGCCTCGCGAGCTGGGCCGGCATGGGCGGACGGGCAGCCGAAACACCGCGGGAGTGGTCCCGGCGAGTGGGCGGGGCCGTCGACCGGGCGGAGGAAGCGCAGCGGCTGGCGGAGGCGTACGAAGAGTCTCGCTATGGCCGTCCGGACCTGCAACGGATTGACGACGAATCCGCGGCTGGCTCGTATAGGCAGCTGCGCGGCGCGCTGCTCTCAGCGGTCCTGCGGCGGAAGCCGGCAAAGAAGAAGCCGAAGGCATAAGGGCGCGTTACCAGTCGCGCGCCCCGGCGTTTTCCCTTCATGAAGACTGACCAGCTCACCGCCGTCGTCGCGGAGACCGTCCTCGGATGGGTTGGCGTCGCGCTTTCGGAGCATGGAATCCGTTACGCGACGCTCTTCCACCACTCCCGGGAAGCCGTCCTGGGCGAACTTGCCGCCTTCGGGGCGGGGGAGCGGCCGGACAGGCGAGCGGAGGAGGTGGCAGAGTTCCTCCGCGGCTACGCAGCCGGCGAGCCCGTGTCGCTGGATGACTACCCGGTCGATCTACCCCCGTGTACGGAAGCGCGGCGGCAGATCTGGCTGGCGCTGAGAGAGATCCCAAGGGGGGAGACGCGAAGTTACGGCTGGCTCGCCCGCAGAGTCGGCAGACCCACGGCGGCGCGGGCGATTGGGGCCGCCGTGGGCGCCAACCCGATCCCGCTCTGGCTCCCCTGCCACCGCGTGGTCGCAAGCGACGGCGCCCTGCATGGGTTCGGAGGCGGACTGGCGATGAAGCAGGCGCTGCTGGAGTTGGAAGGCGCGCTCCCGCGGCGGCTGCCGGCCCGCCGCGAGTTCTGAGTTCTTGGTTCTGAGTTCTCGGAGACGGAACCGAGAACTTTAGAACGCAGAACCGAGAACTTCGAAAACAACGAAGAGGCCGCCCTCTCGGGCGGCTTCTTCGTTGTTTCCGGATGAGGAGGCTAGGCCTTGTCGCGCCAGGCCTTCATCAGGTGGGTGTAGGGGAACCACGCGGTGGGGCGGTAGTTCTGGATGTCGGGGTTCCAGAAGTAGGTCCGCGTGTCCGTGCTGAAGTAGATCTCGTACTGCTCTTCGGCGACCAGTTCTTCGATCTGCTTGATGGTCTGGAGGCGTTCTTCCAGCTTGAATTGCCCGCGCTGCTTGTCCATCAGGTCCTCGAGCTTCGGGTCGTTGACGTAGCTGAGGTTGATGCGGCCGCGCTTCGGCTTCATGGTGAAGCGCTCGGTGACGTAGTCCAGCCAATAGGCCACGGCGCGCGGGCTGTGGCCCATGCCTTCGTAGTTGCCCTGGTAGGTGGTGGTCAGGTAGCTGGTGGCATACGGCTGGTTGTTGTCCGTGATGTTGATGCCGATGTCCTTGAGCTGGTTCTGGGCAAGGGTCGCCGTGTCCAGGTATTCCTGGCCGTAGGCGGTGATATCGGCGTGGCTCCAGGTCGTATCGATCGTCTTGCCGTCGCCGAGGGCGGCGGCGAGCAGCTTCTTCGCTTCGGTCGGGTTGTAGTCCCAGTACTTGGCCTGGGGCAGGTCCTTCACCTGGCGGGCGAAGGGGTAGCCGACGTGGTAGAGCTGGTCCGGCACGCCTTCGCCCTTGGAGATCGCCTCACGAATGAGCTTGCGGTTCAGGCCCATGCTGATGGCCTGGCGGACGCGCTTGTCCTGGAACGGGGGCTTGTCCGTGCGGAGGTAGATGTAGCCGCCGATGCCCTGGGTCTCTTCGAACTTGGCGTCTGGGCGGGCCTTCTTCGTGCTGTCGCGCGGGTCCGGCAGCATCAGCCAGGTGAGATCTACCTGCCTGGACTGGAAGTCGGCAACGCGCTTGGCCGGGTCCGTGACGCCGAACATCTTCAGTTCATCGAAGTACGGGTACGGCTTATCGAAGTAGTCAGGGTTCTTCTTGAAGGAGAGGCTGACGCCCGCCTGGGTCTCCGTGTGGAGGAACGGGCCCGAGCCGAGCATCTTGGTCGTGGCTTCAGGGGACTCGGCGTGCTCCTTCGGCGAAATCCAGGCGCCGAGGTTTCCGCCGAGATAGGCCGTGGTGTCGGCGTAGGGCAGCTTCGTCGTGATCTTGAACGTCTGGTTGTCCGGCGTCTCCATCTTGTCGATGAAGCTGAGGCCGGTCTTGTGTACAGACTTCTCGAAGTTGAGGTAGCGGTCGAAGGCGTAGCGGATGTCTTCCGAGGTGACCTGGCGGCCGTTGTGGAACTTCGCGTTTGCCTTGATCTTGAAGGTGTAGGTGAGCGGGTCCGCCTGTTCGGGAAGCTTCTCGGCGAGGTCTGGCTCCATCGAGTTGTCGGCCGGGGCAACCTCGGGCACGCCGGCCCTGAAGCGCAGGAGCTTGCTGTAGCTCAGGCCGTTGACGTACGCCGTCTGGAACGAAGTGACGGTGTAGGGGTCCAGGACCGGGTTAATCGCCGGAAGTGTGACCGTGAGCGTCCCGCCTGGCTTCGGGGTCTTGGCGGCGGCCGTTGGCGACGTTGCGGCGGTCGGCAGGAGGCCCTGCTTCGTGGGCTCGGGGCCGCCGTCGTCGTCTCCACAGCCGACGAGCGCGAAGGCGCCGGCGCCCACGCCGGCCACGGCCGCGCCGCGGAGGGCGGTGCGGCGGCTGGTCTTGTGGCGCAGCCAGTAGTTGTTGCGGTCTTCCATGGTGTGCTGTTTCCCCCTCAAAGCACCCTTCTGGGCGCAGTGATTCCTAACGTATTACGATCCCTGGCGGAGCCGTGGATCCAGGATGTCTCTCAGGGCGTCGCCGAAGAGGTTGAAGCTGAGCACGGCGAGGCTAATCGCGAGGCCCGGCATGAAGGCGGTCCACCAGGCGCGTTCCCAAACGGCGCGGGTGTCCTGGAGCATGGCGCCCCAGCTGGGGTGGGTGGCGTTGGCGATGCCGAGGCCGAGGAAGCTGAGCGCGGCCTCGGCGAGGATCGCGTTGCCAATCTGGATGCTGGCGATGACAATGATCGGCGCCACAACGTTCGGGAGCACGTGCCGCCACATGATCCGGTTGGCGCTGTTGCCAACGCACTGCGCCGCCTCGATGTATTGCAGGTTCCGGATCGAGAGCACGGAGCCGCGCACGATGCGCGCGGTCGTGGGCGCGATGATGATGCCGATGGCCAGGCTGACGAGCAGGTACGACTGCATGCTGTAGCCGCCCTTACTGTTGAAGATGGAGAGGAAGAAGATCAGAAAGACGAGCGGCGGGAAGCCCAGCATCACGTCCAGCAGGCGGCCGATGAGCAGGTCCACCCAGCCGCCAAGGTAGCCCCCCAGCATCCCCAGCACGGTCCCGAGCACGGTCCCAACAAAGACTGCGCCAAAGCCGACGCCGAGGGAGATCCGGCTGCTCACGATGATCCGGCTGAACATGTCGCGGAAGAGGTTGTCGGTCCCCATCGGGTAGGTTGCCGAGGGCGCCTGCAGGCGCGGGAAGCGTTGTGCGTCCACGGGATGCGGCGCGAGCTGGCCAGCGAAGACCGCCACAAGGACGAGGAGAATGCAGACCACGCAGGCGACGGCGCCGATGGGCTTCTTCCGGGCGATGCGCCAGACTCTTTGGATCGGGCTCCGGCGCGCGCGGAGTTCGTAGGAGGGGACGGGGAGTGAGGTTTCGGCCGCGGAGGTCATTATGAGTACCTGATCCGCGGGTCAATCCACGCGTAGCTCAGGTCCACCAGGAGGTTGAGGACCACGAGGACGGTAGCGAAGAGAAGCACGAGGCCCTGCACCTGGGAGTAGTCCTTCGCGCGTACGGCGCTCAAGGTCAACCCGCCAAGCCCGGGCAGGCTGAAGATGGATTCGAGGACGACTGTCCCGCCAAAGAGCACGCCCACCTGGAGGGCGAAGAGCGTGGTCACCGGGATCATCGCGTTGCGCAGGGCGTGGCGGACGACCACGACGGCGCCGCCGAGGCCTTTCGCGCGGGCCGTGCGGATGTAGTCCTGGCGCAGCACCTCGAGCATGGACGAGCGTGTGACGCGCGCCAGGCTGGCGCTGAGGGCGAGACCGAGGGAGATCGCGGGCAGGTACAACTGCTCAAGGTTCCTCAGTGGGTCTTCCCAGATGTTCACGTAGCCCACAGGCGGGCCGTAGTGCCACCACTTGGAGGGGAACACGATCAACATCGTCCCCAGCCAGAACGAGGGGATGCTCAGCCAGCCGATCGTGAGGAAGCGGAGCCCGTAGTCCGAGAGGCTGTCCTGTCTCACGGCGGAGACCACGCCAATCGGGATTGCGATCACGAGGGCGAAGAACGTCGAGAGCAGAGTCAGTTCGATCGTGAGCGGGATACGGTCTTTCATCTCCGCGCCCACGGCGCGCTTCGTGATGAGGGACTTGCCGAAGTCACCGGTGAGCACCCCGCCCATGTACTTGAAGTACTGGGTGACCATGGGCTGGTCGATCCCCAGCTCCTTGTCGATCACGGTGCACTGTTCCTTCGTGACGTCCGGCGTCTGGAGGACGATGTGGCAAACGTTGCCGGGGATGACTCGGACAGCCGAAAACACGATCACGCTGATCGCGAGGAGAACCAACAAGGAGAAGAGGATGCGCTTAACGACGTACTGGCCCATGTGCGCAGGCTGTCTCCCCCATCATCCATCCGCCGGCGGCTGTGGGCCTTCCGGCGAAGGTCTGATTATTGGGAGCCGGGGACGCTGGGTCAATTCCTGTCGAAGAAATAATCGATGTGTTGAACAAGTTTATACATTGAAGAGGATGTTCAAAACGTCCCCATCCTGGACAACGTACTGCTTGCCTTCGGTGCGGAGCAGGCCGCGCTTCTTCGCCTCGGCCTCACTCCCGGCGGCGACGAGATCGTCAAAGCGGATGACTTCCGCGCGGATGAAACCGCGCCGGAGGTCGCTGTGGATCTTCCCCGCGGCTTCCGGCGCAGTCGAGCCCCTGGCGACGGTCCAGGCGCGGCACTCATCCGGCCCCGCGGTGAGAAAACTGATGAGGCCAAGGATCTGGTAGCTCATCCGGATGGCGCCCGCCATCCCGCTCTCCGTCACGCCGGCGGAGGCGCGGAACTCTGCCGCTTCGTCCTCGCCCAGGTCATTTAGCTCCATCTCGAACTTGCCACAGAAGACGGCGACGTCACGGAACGGCGCCTGGTGCTTCGCGCGGTACTCCGCTTCCAGCTCGGCCCGGCGGGGGAGGTCTTTCTCCCCGATGTTGACGATGATCAGCAGGGGGAGCGCCGTGAGGAATTGCGAGCCCTCGAGGCTCTTCCACTCCTCGGCCGAGAGGCCCTGTTCGCGGATCGGCTCCTCAGCCTCCAACCGCGCCTTCATGCGCGCCAGGACGTCCTTGCCACGTTGCAGGGCGTCGCGTTCGCCCGCCTTGATCGAACGCATCTCCGCCTCAATCCGCTGGAGCCGCTTATCGATGATGGCGAGGTCCGCGA
Source organism: Anaerolinea sp. (assembly GCA_013822275.1). Taxonomy (GTDB): domain Bacteria; phylum Chloroflexota; class Dehalococcoidia; order Tepidiformales; family Tepidiformaceae; genus PNKC01. The sequence continues at coordinate 29,519 of PNKC01000006.1, forward strand.
AGGCCAGCTCGAGGTCCATCGTCGCGATGTCGCGTGCCGGGTCGATCGTGACCTCTGGATGGGGCACGGTCTCATCTTCGAAAGCGCGGACGACGTGGATGAGGGCGTCCATCCGGGCGAGCTCGTTGATAAACTTGCCCGCCGGGCCTTCGCCCTTGCCGAATGACTCGCCAGCGGCCGGGAAATCGACGTACTGGATGGTCGCGTAGGTCGTCTTTTTCGGGTGGTAGAGCTGCGCGAGGCGGTCGACCCGCTCGTCCGGGACGTTCACGACACCAACGTTCGGCTGGGTGCTGGCGCTGTAGGCGCCAACCTGGGCGGTGCCGCGCGTGACCGCGTTAAAGACCGTCGTTTTCCCAGACCGCGCCAGGCCGATGATTCCGAGCTGCATAGAGGGGAGGGTACAGGGGAAGCCGCTAAGGGCCGAGACATGCGCTTTACCCCCCGCCCCCAGCAGGACCGAACGGGCCCACGCGGAGGGCCGATCCGGCCCTCGCATTGCCATGCCGGTGAGCGACGATGGGTCCACGCTTAAGGGAGGCAACGGTATGACCGCGCTCATGCGACGGAACCCATTTGAAGAGTTGATCAACCTCTTCCCTCGCGACCTCTTCGGCCGCGCCGGCGCGCTCTCCATGGAGTGGAGCCCGCGCTGCGATGTCACCGAAAACGCTGACGCTGTCGTCATCCACGCCGAACTTCCCGGCGTGGAGGTTGCGGACATGGAAGTGACGATCTCCGAAGGCTTCCTCACCATCCGCGGAGAGAAGACGTCCGAGAAGAAGGACGAAGCCGCGAACCGCACTTACCGGGAGCGCTTCTTCGGCAGCTTCGAACGGTCCATCGCCATCCCGGCGGGGGTGGATGAAGCCCGTATCGAAGCGAATCTGAAGGACGGAGTCCTTGAGGTCCGCCTTCCGAAGTCTGAAGTCGTGAAGCCGGAAGCCCGGAAGGTTGAGATCAAGAAGCCATAGGGACGGGTGGCGACGCCACCCCCGGGCTACGCGCTACTGGCCGGACGGCCTGGTCCGTGCGGCCAACTCTTCTCGACACCAGGCGCAAACTGACGGAGGGGATCATGGACACGGACGCGGATCGGCTCGAACGAGACCGGGAGCGCGACGGCTGGGTCGTCGACAGGGCTACCGGCCGCGTTGTCCGCAGGGGTTCCGCCACGCTGGCGGCGAAGGTGAAGGACGCCCTCGTTGAGGCGATGACCGAAGGCGCGCTTTCGCTTGACCCGGGGGAATCGGACGCCCGAGCCGTACTGCCGGCGGAGCCGCCGGTTGAAGTCGCCGAGCCCATCGCGGCCCGGCCGAAGCGCCCGCCCGAAGCCCACGTCATGCCAGACGCCAGGGAGCTGGGCCGGGAGCGCCGGGGCTTCTGATCCCTCTTCCGCTGCGCCGCAGCGGGACAGACCACGCGCCCTTCACGCGCCCGCTTCGAGCCGTGCCAGCAGCATCTGGCGGTAATCCCGGTCGCGAAGCGCGGTGAGCATCCGCCGGTGTGGTTCGAGGAATTGGGCTGCGGCGCGGTTGCCTTCGATGAAGCGCGCCCGGTAGGCCCAGGTGCTGTGGAGTTGCGCCTGCCACCACATCTCGACGCCCTCCGCGCAGTCTTCCAGGGGCAGGTGGGAGCGGTAGGCGGCAAGATAGGCGCCACACAGGTCCGGCTTCCAGAGTTCCATGAACGACAGCGCGCGGATCACTTCGAAGACCGGCGGCAGGAGCCCCGCAATCTCCCAGTCAACAACGGCGGCGACGCCGCCCGCTGCATTGATGATGACGTTCCGTTCGTGGTAGTCGCCGTGACAGCACTGCCGGTGCAGGTGCCCGAAATCCGAGGCGGGCCTCGCATCAACTGACTGGAGCATCTCCATCTGCTCGCGGACCGCATCCTGGAGGCGAAGCTGCTCCGGCGTGTTCGCGGGGTAGTAGCGGATCAGGTCATCAACTCTGGCGAGCACGTCAAGCGCTTCGTCTGCATCCCAGTCACTCCCTGTCTTGCCGCTCGGCAAACGGCTGTCCGCGAAGTCGCGCAGGGCGACATGGATGCGGCCCTGCATGTCTCCCAGCACGCGCGCCTGGGCGGCGGTGATGGCCCCCCGTTCGAAGTGGCCGCCGTCGATCCACGGGTAGACGGAGATGAACTGGTTGGTGACCGAGTGGAGCGCGCGGCCCTGGTTGTCCGCCAGCGGCGCGAACACGGGGACACCGTGGTCCCCCGCGTACGCGATGACGGCCGCCTCAAGCTCCAACCGTTCGCGGGGACGCGTCTTACGATGGAAGCGGACGAAGCGCTCGCCGGCGGAGGTGGGGACGCGGTAGTTTTCGTTGAGTACGGACGCGGCCACCGGCCGTGGTTCGCCCGCCAGTTCAAGGCCGTAGCGCATAACCACTTCAACGATCGACTGGCGGCGCAAGCGCGGCAGGGAAGGGAGGGGCGGCTCCGGTTCAAGCGACATCCGGGCATTCTGCACTACGGCAGTGGGACTCGCTGGCGGAGAGGGTGGGATTCGAACCCACGGTAGCTTTCACTACATACGCTTTCCAGGCGTACCTGATCGACCACTCCAGCACCTCTCCGCGGTGGGGCCAGCAGCTATCGTACCAAGCCGCCGTTTTGCGGGCTTGCCGCCTACTTCGCGCGCCTGCGGCGATGCTTCGTCTTGTCGTCGAAGCGGTCCCAGTACTCGTTGTAGGCCTGGTGCGCGCCGCGCCGGCCCTCCGCAAGCATATCCTCGGCGGTATCGCGGACTCCGAGCGCGATCGCTTTCGCCCAGGCGATGAGCGGGTGCTCTTCCCGGCCGCCCGGCGTCCGGGGCGCGGGGGCCGTCACTTCCGGCCCTTCTTGCGGCGGCCGCGGATCCGGTCTGGCAGGTTGGTGATGGCGCCCAGGCCGGTGCGCACGCCCTTCACGACGGCGTAGGTGCGGATAATCGGTGAAGCGACGGTTTCGCCGGCGAACTCCGTCGCTCCCCGGACGTTATCCAGCGATGCCTTGAGGGAGTCGATCGCCGGGACGGCGTTTTCGCGCAGAATCCGGCGGACAAGGATCACCAGGAAGACCAGCGCCGCCAGCAGCGCCACCATGACGACACCGGCGAGCATCCAGAAGAGGGCCGTAAAGACGATGAGGATGTCGCGCCATTCGCTCCACGCATCGGGAGCCGCCCAGGCATCGGGGACCGCCCCATCGGGGACGATGTTCGCATCGAAGTAACCGTCCGCAATCCAGCCAACGAGCAGATAGACGAGGAAGATCAGGATGGCGGCGGAGACTACTGTGCCGAGAAATCGCATCGCCCGAACCTCCCAAACCTCTGGCGATACTAGTTGAGATCCACGAGTGGAGCAAAGAATCGCGGGCGGGGGGGGATGCGCCGCCCCTGAAGTGTGAAGAAACGCTCATGCGCAGGCCCCTATAAGGGTTACCCCCGATGCCCCGCCGCCGCCCCTGCCGCGAAAATGGCGGAATCGACAACGCGAGGCTGGCGGCTCGTACGGAGGACCGTAAAATGCCAGGGACGGGTGGAACAGCGCTACTGTCAGACGCCAGCCGGCAAAATGCTTCAGAGGCCCCCATGATCTTGGTCGTCGATGACGACGACCCGGTAAGGGTGATGCTTGCCCGCCTGCTCCGCACCCAGGGCTACGCCGTCGTGCAGGCCGCGAACGCCGAGCAGGCGCGGGGGTCGCTCGACCCGCGCCGTCCCGACCTCGTGATCAGCGACATCGTGATGCCCGGCGAATCGGGCATCGAACTCCGGCGGGCCATTGCCCAGCGCTGGCCAGAACTGCCGGTCATCCTGATCAGCGGCTACAGCGCCGAAGGGCCGGCGGAGTTCGCGGCGCGGACGCCGAACACGACGTTCGTCCAGAAACCGTTCGCCGCAGACCAGTTCCTCGCCCTGGTGGAGCAGACCCTCGCGACCTCATTCGCGCGCTCGCCGTTAGAACTGCAAGGCTAGGGCTTTGATCGCCCCCGCGAGCACCGCGGGGCTGATTGCGCGGGCCAGGAGCTCATCCAGGTAGCGCAGGTTGAACGCGCTGCCGGGGCCCATATCCGAGGACACCAGCAAGTTCGAAACGTAGGCATCGGCCAGCGGCTCGGGCGGCGATTGGCGCGTATCGACGGCCGGGTAGGCGGCCGCTACCAACTCGGCGAAAGATGCGAACCGGACGGTGGTATCCGGCAGCACGCGCGACACCCCCGCACTGGGGAGGACCCCGACCGATTCTGGGTACCGCCGGCCACTGTTCAGCATGGCGATGGCGTCGATGTTCAGTTCCCGCGCGAGCGTCGTCCCCGCCAGGGCTAGCTCCGGGTCCGCGGCGACAAGCTGGAGGTAGAGGAAGGCGTCAAAGGCCGTGGCGGCCACTTCCTCGCCCAAACCATCCTCGTCGTCGCAATGGACCGCTTCGTGGGCGAGGATCGGCATGAGGTGCTCGATGCGCTCTCCTTCGGCCACGGGGTTGATAGAGATGACGCGCTCCCCGCCGCGCGTGAACGTGACCCTCGCGATCAGCTCTGGCGCGTCCGGCGGGGGCTGGAACACGACCCTCGCGGCACGTTTGCCGGTGCAATTGCTCGCGGTGAACACCGCGTCTATGGCGGGTTCGGCGAACGTCCCGGTGAGGCCCGCGAACGCAGCCCGCACCTTCGGCGAAGGGGCGATCGAGGATGGGATGGAGTCGTACCGCTCAAGCGCCCGTTTGCGCGTCCCGGCGTCGGCGCCACGGCGGTCCAGGGCCTGTCCCAGCGCCTCGCGCATGGCCGCGGGGTCTCGATCCGAGTCTTTCACTTCGGCGACCTTCGGAGAATCGAGCAGGCCGGGGTTCCCGAGCCTCATCGCCTGGCCGGCGAGCAAGGCGAGGGTGGGCGTGAATTCGGACTCAATGGCGATCGCGATTTCGCCCGTGGCGCCCTGGCGGAACGCCTTCTCGGCAATCCGGAGCATGGCGCCGAGGGGGATGACCTGGTCGACCTTGAGTATAATCACCCGGCCGTTCTCGGTACTCACGTCGGCGGAACGGACGAGGACTCGCCTGGCCGCGCCACCACCAGGGGGTGGCACGTCGACCTCGAAATGCGATGCCAGCGGGACGTTTGAGCGGGCCAGATCAACCGTCCGATCGAACCGCACTTCGATCGTCGAACTCAGTTTCGCTTCGCCATCGACCACGTCGCGCTCGGCGCGTGCTGAAGCGATCTCCGGCACCTGCCCCGGGTCGCCGCCCGAACAGCCAGCCGCCAGGCCCAGCAGGACCACCAGCAGTGGCGGCAGCGCAAGCACGCGCACGCGAAATCCCTCCTCAGCGCCCCTTGTACTCAGGCTTCCGCTTCTCGGCGAAGGCGCGCGGGCCCTCCTTCGCGTCTTCCGTGGCCATCAGGCGCCCGAGCACGAGGTCTTCGTAGGCCAGGCCGTGTTCGAGCGGCATGTCCATGCCGCGGAGGATGGCCTCCTTGGCGGCGCGCACGGCGAGCGGCCCGCGCTCGCAGATCGTGTTCGCGATCTGCATGGCGCGGTCCATCAGCTCTTCGCGAGGGACAATGTGTGAGACGAGGCCGATGCGGAGGGCGGTCTCCGCATCCATCTGGTCGGCCGTGAGGATGAGGTAGTTCGCCCAGGCGAGGGGGATCGCGCGCGGCATCCGCTGCGTCCCGCCGGCGCCCGGCATGATCGCCCAGCGCACTTCCGGGAGGCCGAAGCGGGCCTCGGGGGCGCAGATCCGGATGTCGCAGGCGAGTGCCAGTTCCATCCCCCCAGCGAGGCAGAAGCCGTTCACCGCGGCGATGATCGGCTTGTAGATCGGCATCCGCTTGGTGAACCCGCCGAATGGCGCCGGCTTGCCCGCGAACTGATTCTCGCCGCGCGCGGTCGCCACCAGGTCCATACCCGTGGAGAACGACTTCTCGCCGATGCCGGTCAGGATTGCCACGCGCAGGTCGTCGTCGTCGCGAAAGTCCTCCCAGGCCTGCTGCATCTCGCGCGAAGTCTGCGCCGCGATTGCGTTGAGGGCTGACTCGCGGTTGATCGTGAGGACCGCGACGGGGCCCTTCTTTTCGTAGATGATGTGCTCGGAATTGAAGCTGCTCATACCCTTCCCTCGCGAACAATAGTGATGCCGGCTGAGCATACGCCTCCCGGTGATCCCGCGGCGATCGGCAGTCCTTACCTTGAGCGGAAGCTGAAGCCGGACGGGAGCTGGCGGGAGTACCGCTGCACTCTGCTCCACCGCGCCCCCGGCCTGGTGGTCGTCCGGTTCGTGATGGAAAAGGGCGGCGTCATCTTCGGGACGCCGATTGAGGTGCCACCGCGGTCAGTTTCCCACGGCTATTTCTGGGCACGCCGCCCCTACAACCTTTATCGCATGCGGATGGCGGACGGGCCGCTCATCGCCCACCGCTTCGATGCCGTGACGAATGTGATCATCCGGGAGGACGAAGTCTCTTACCGCGACCTCGTGCTGGATTGGTGGGTGCTGCCAGACGGGGCGATTTTCGAGGAAGACCACGAGGAGTTCGACGAATTGCGCGCCTCGGGCGCCCTGGCGGCGCGCGATGCGGAGACCGCCGAGGAAGCGGCCCGCCATGTGTGGTCGCGCTACCGCCACATCATCGATGACGTGGAGGCGTTCGAGCGTCGCCACGGGCTGCCGCTGTAGCCCTTTACAGGCGGGCCGGGGCGGCTAATACTCCGGCGCATGTGGGCCTTCTTTCGCCGCCAAACCTTCTACTTCATCTGGGGATTCGCCATCAGCCTGGCCGTCATCGTCGCCTGGAAAGTTGGCGTCAGCGACCTGCTGAACTACGCCATGATCAGCGCTGTGGTCGGTGTCGTGGTGTCGGCCACCATCTTCTTTCTCGAACGGAAGTTCCCCAATAACACCGTGACGAAGGTGGAGTAGGCTCCGGTCTGCATCTCTCGCCCGCCCGGTATACCCTTCGCTGACATGAGCAGCGCGCGCGTTTCCGCCGGCCGGGCCGCCTTCCAGGCGTTGCCGCAGCACCGCCAGGGTCTGCTTGGGGTAACCGGCGCGGCGGTGCTCTGGAGTTCCGGCGGGCTCTTCATCAAGTGGGTCTCCCTGGATGCGCTGGGCGTGACGATGTGGCGCTCGCTGCTGGCCGGCCTGACCATCTACCTCATCGCGCGGCCGCCTTTGGTGAAGCCATGGCGCGCGGGGCGTCTCACCTGGGGGCTCGCGCTCAGCTACGCCGCCACCATGCTGCTTTTCGTCACGGCCACAAAAACGACCACCGCGGCAAACGCCATCTTCCTCCAGTACACGGCGCCGCTCTACCTCCTCGTCCTTGGCGCGGCCGTGCTGGGCGAGCGCGCCACGCGGCTGGACGTCGCCACCGTCGCCGTGGCGTTTGGGGGGATGGGACTGTTCTTCGTGGGAAGGCTGGAGACCGACGAGGTCTGGGGCAACGTTGCCGCGCTGGGGTCCGGGGTGACACTGGCAATCATGATGCTGCTGCTCCGCCACAAAGGGTGCGGCCCGCACACGCGGCCCCAGGCGATGGTGCTCGGCAACGCCCTCCTCGTGGCCGGGTTGCTTGCGGTGAACCTGCTGCGCGGGGCCGGGGCGGTCTTCACGCCAGATGTCTCGGATGTGGCCGGCCTGCTCTTCCTTGGAATCGTCCAGATTGGCATCGCCTATGTCCTCTTCGCCTTCGCGATGACGCACGTCCAGGCCCTTGAAGCGTCGCTCATTGGCATGCTGGAACCGGTCCTGAACCCCGTGTGGGTGTTCATCTTCCTCGGGGAGACGCCGGGCTGGTGGGCCGTGCTGGGCGGCGCCATCCTTGTCATCGCCGTGGGCATCCGGACCTGGATAACGGAACGCGGCCGGCCCGCGGGAGACCTGTCGGACCTTGTCGTCCTCTCGGCTGAGACGTGAGCCAGGCTGCGCGACTGCTGGCTATCTATCGCGAACTTGAAGCGATGCACGCCTGGCGCGGCTGGCACTGGTGGCCAGATGCGGACCCGTTCGAGGTGATCGTGGGCTCCATCCTTGTGCAGAACACGGCCTGGTCGAACGTGGAGCGGGCGCTGGACCGCCTTCGCGCCGCGGACGCCCTCAACCCCAACGCCATGCGCGCCCTGGACGACGCGAAACTCGAAGAACTCGTACGGCCCAGCGGCCAGTACCGCCAGAAGACGAAGAAGCTGCGCGCCTTCCTCGCGGTGGCGGACGCGCACGGAAGCCTTGAGAACCTTCTTGCCCTCGACCCGGCAACCCTGCGGCGCACACTCCTCGAAACCTGGGGCATCGGCGAGGAGACGGCCGACTGCATCGTCGTCTACGCCGCGCGTCAGCCCGCCTTCGCGATCGACGCTTACACAAGACGCATCTTCTCTCGTCTCGGGCTGGGGCCTGGCGAGAACGCGTCTTACGGGGCCTGGCAGCAGTACTTCGTTGGCCACATCGCCGAAGACCGCGACACGTGGGCGCGCTACCATGCCCTGATCGTGATGCACGCCAAGCACATCTGCCGCAAGCAGCGCCCGCTCTGCGGCGAGTGCAGCCTGGCGCCGGGTTGCGGCTGGGCTGGGACGGCCTGGGCATCCACTTGAGCCGCTCAAAGCGGTGGCTGCTCCGCATGGCTTACGCGGGCGTGACGTTGCGCCGAAAGTTGGCCGAACCGGTCACACTGGGCGTCCGCGTGCTCCTGGTGCGCGATTCGCAAGTGCTGCTCGTGCGCCACACCTATCGTGACGGATGGTATCTGCCGGGCGGCGGTGTAAAACGGCGGGAGACGCTCGAAGATGCCATCCGTCGAGAGGCACGTGAAGAGGTGGGAGCGACAGTAGATGACCTCCGGCTGATGGGTGTGTACTCGAACTTTGTCGAGGCGAAGAGCGACCACGTTGTCGTGTTCGTCTCCGAGGGCTTCACGCTCACGCCCGTGCAAAGCAGTGAGATCGCCGAATTGCGTTTCGTCCCGCTATCCGGCCTGCCCGCCGGGGTCTCGCCCGGGAGCGCGCGACGGATCGCGGAGTACCTCGAGAGGGTCGATGCGGCCGCGCGGCGCTGGTGACGCACCACTGTCCTCAAACTGCTACGCTCCAGCGAAAATCGCGCCCTCCGGCGCACCTGGAGCAGCCATGAAACTCGGACTGCAGCTTTCGAACCTCACCTACGAAGGCGGCCCGCCAAAACTGGGCCAGAACCTCGCCACGATTGCCCGGGCAGCAGACGACGCCGGCTACAGCTCGATCTGGCTGATGGACCATCTCTTCCAGATCCCGCCGGTTGGGCCGGCGCAGCGCGAAATGCTGGAGGCCTACACCACGCTCGGCTACCTGGCCGCGCACACCTCCCGCGCGCGCCTCGGCACCATGGTCACCGGCGTTACCTACCGCCACCCTGGCGTGCTCGCGAAGCAGGTGACGACGCTCGACGTGCTCTCCGGTGGACGCGCGATCCTCGGCATCGGCGCCGCCTGGTTCGAACGCGAGCACGTGGGCCTGGGCATCCCCTTCCCGCCGCTCAAAGAGCGCTTCGAACGGCTGGAGGACACACTCCAGATCTGCCTGCAGATGTGGAGCGAGAACGACGGGCCGTTCGAAGGGAAGCGCGTGACGCTGGCGGAAACGCTCAATTCGCCCCAGAGCCTCAGCCGGCCGCACCCGCCCATCCTCATTGGCGGCGGCGGCGAGAAGAAGACTCTGCGGCTCGTGGCGAAATACGCCGACGCCTGCAACATCTTCGGCGAATCGCCGGAGTTCGTGAACCACAAGCTCGAGGTCCTTCGGGAGCATTGCGAACGCGAGGGCCGTGACTACGCCACGATCGAGAAGACCGTCCTCACCCGCATGGATGTGGGCCCGAACGGCGAGAAGGTCGGCCAGCTCGTCGAGACGCTCGGCCGCCTCTCCGAAGTTGGTGTCCAGACGGCCATTGGCTACCTCTACGGCGTCGATTCGATCAAGCCGATCGAGGTCGTGGGCGCCAGCCTGCTGCCGCAGATCGCCGGTCTGTAAGGGAACCTCCGGCCCATCTTAGAGGGATCGTCCGGACCTGCCCTGTGCGCCCGGGTAGAGCAACCCTGAAGGATGGCTGGCCGCCAGGTCAGAAACGGCTGGCAGGAGGCTCCCAATGAGGCACGTACTTCTCGTGGCGCTGGCGATCTTCGCCGCGCTGCTGCCCGTGTCCGCCTTTGCCCAAGACGGTACGAACGGCGATGGCGGCTTTGTCCTGCGGGTAAGCGGCGACTACTGGCTCCGGGGCGATGAAGAAGCCGACACCGTCGTCGTCATAGATGGTCACGCGCGGATTGACGGCGTCGCCCAATCGCTGCTGGTGATCAGCGGTTCGGCGACCGTCACCGGGCGGGTGGAAGACGACATCACCATGATCCGGAGCGACCTGGACCTGCAGCGAACCGCCGTGGTGGACAACGTCTCCGTGTTCCGGGGTGACCTGACCCGCAGCGCAGGCGCAACGATTACGGGCGAACTGGACGAATCCGACGGCCAGTTCCTGTGGGCCGGCTGGTGGATCCTCTTCGGGTTCGTGATGTTCATCGGGATGACGATCTTCGTCATCGCGGCCGGGCTGCTGTTCGCCGCCGTGGGTGGACGCCAGTTGCGGGAGGCGGCGGAGTCGATGTCCGCCGAGCCGGGCAAGACGATCGCGGCCGGGCTGATCATGGTCGTTGGGCTCCCCGTGGCGGCGGTCATCGCGCTGATCACCATCGTGGGAATCCCGGTGGGTGTGGGGCTCCTCGTGATGGCCCTGCCGCTGTTGGGGTTGCTTGGCCACCTTGTTGCAGGGACCTGGCTGGGGACCCTCATCCTCCGCCCGAGGGAGCCGGCTAAGCATCCGTACCGGGAAGCGGCCCTCGGCCTGTTGCTCTTGCAGCTCGTGATCTTCGTGCCGGGCGTGGGCGGCCTTGCCTTCGTGGCCGGTGTTGTCTGGGGCACAGGCGCCATTGCGCTGATGGCATGGCGAGGCATGCGCGGACGGGCCATGCCAGGCGGAGAAGCGCCCACCGCCGCCGCCGTGGGAGGCGGGATGCCACATCCGGCCTGAACGAGCCGCCCTCCCGTTCCGGAGGACACCCGCCCGGCGCCGCGCCAACCCTGCGCGGTAAACGTTGGCGGGGATCGCGGAAAACGCACACGCGAGCCTGCGCCAGAGCCGTCATCCTGCCGATTGCAGGGATGAGACAACGAGGAGGCAATGCAGATGGAACCACACATCAGCCACCCGTTGGACCGGATGAAGCCCCAACGCGGCCGCGAGTGGGACAGGGCTGCCCCGCCGCTGATGGTCGCGGCTCCACCGGCGCGCCACATCCGCTGGCGCCTGGTCGCGTTCGCCACGGTCGCATCCGCCCTCGCCGGGGCCGCGTCTGCGGTGGCCGCGCAGGCCTTCTGAGCGTTACTCGACGACGATCTTGCCGCTCATGGCTGCGCCGTGGATGCCGCACTGGTAGTTGATCGTGCTTCCCGGCGTATCGAAGGTCCGTTCGTAGGTGCCGGAACCGGTCTTCTCGCCCGAACTCTGGCCACCCAGGAGGATGGAGTGCGGATTGCTGCCGGACCACTCCCAGATTACCTTCGTCCCGGACTTCACCGTGAGCGTGGCGGGCGTGAAGGCGTTGTCCGAGACCTTCACTTTCGCTTCGGGCCGGGGCGTGGGCGAACCCTGAGGCGCGTTGCTGATGTTGCTGTTCACGATCCCCCCGGCGTCCGCGCTCGCCTTGTCATCGCCCCCTCCTCCACACCCACCAACGGCCCAGGCCCCAGCCACCAGGACCCCCACAAGCGCGACGCCGCGCAGATCTGGACGATGCATCTTGCCCCTCAGCTTCCCGCACAACGTGCGCCCGTCTTGGCCCGGAGTCTAGCATCCGCTCAATCGAACGCAAGGGTTGTTTCTATGGAAGCCCGGCCGCTCAGGGCGTCTTCTTATCCCATTCCTCCCAGTAGACGAACTCCTCCAGGGGCATCCGCGCCCGTGTCCCGGCGTTGGCATCATGGCCCGCCGGGTAGCCGAAGGCGACGAGGTTCGCCACCGTATGGCCTTCCGGAAGGCGGAGCACCTGGCCGGCACATTCGGCGTCGTGCATGGATGCGGGGCAACTGGCGATCCCCGCCTCCCACGCCGTGAGCATCATGTTCTGGGCAGCCCGTCCCGCATCGAACGGTCCGCGGAAGATCGAAAACGGCGCGCCCACCACGCCAAGCTCGGGCACGAGCACAAGAGCGACGACGAGCGGGGCGGAAACCACGTGCGGGGTGAACTGGCCACAGGCAGCAAGCTCCGCCTTCCGGGCGGAGTCGCGCAGCGCCACCAGGCGGATCGGCTGGGCGTTCTTGGCGCTGCCGGCCATGCGCGCTGATTGAAGGATCCGGTGGAGCACGTCTTCGGGGACCGGCTGCGCCGAGAATGAGCGGGTGTCGCGTTTGCTGATGATCGAACGGTAGGTGTCCATCGCCGGGGCATCCTAGCGCCCGCGGGGCGAACTCGCCCGGTGGGCGATAGTCGGAGGAACCTTTCTTCACAGTTCGGCGTTTGTTCTGACAAGGCGGGTGTAGAATGCGGCCGGTGGCGCAGGCAGGTGGGGAGCAGATGTCCTCCCGGCAACGGCACTTCGGCGGGCCCAGGGTGGAAGCGTCACTCCGCCAGGGCGGCGCCTGGCTGCCGCTGTTTGTCCTGGCTCTCGCGGCGTTCCTGGGGACTTTGCTGATCCTGGCGGAGGCGATTATCGACGCCCCGCGGCGCCAACCCGCCCGGCCGCTGGACCTGGACTCCGGCCAGGTGTCAGTACCGGCCCAGCCCCGGCAACCGGTCGCCGGCCGCAGCGAGACTTCTGCTGCTCCGGGGGCGGCACCCGCCGAAGCGCTGCTTGAGCCGCCCGCCGGCGTGACCCGCTGGGAAGACCCGCTGCTCCGGCGAGCGATTGAAGACGCGCTCGGCCCGGACATTGTCCACACCTCCGTTACCGTCCTGCGCCTGGCGGACGGCCGGGCGGCGTCCGTGGACGGATCGCGGGTGTACTACGCCGCCAGCACCTTCAAGCTAGCCGTCCTCTACGAGGCGGAGAAGCGCCGCTCCACCGGCGAGCTTGATCTGGAGAGCGTCATCCAATTCAACGACGGCGACCTGGGCGAAGACCTCGGTACGCTCGGCTACCTCACTTTCGAAGCCGATGGCGGCATCCGCATCCGCGCGGCCCTCGAAGGCATGGTGACTTATTCGGATAACAGCAGCGCCGTCGCCCTGCTCCATCTTCTCGGCGGCGGGGCGATTGACGACACGCTGCGTGGCCTCGGCCTTACGGCCATGTCCGTGAATACTCGCGACCTGCCCACCACGGCCGACGACCTCGCCTTGCTGATGGGGGCCATCGTGGAGGGCCGTGGTCTAAGCCAGGAGGCCCGCGACGAGATGCACTCGTTCCTGCTTCGCCAGCGCACGCGCGACGGGATCCCGGCCGGGCTCCCCGCGGGCGTTGCCGCCGGCAACAAGACGGGGACCTGGGAGGGCGCGACCCACGATGTCGCCTTCGTGGACGCGCCGGGCGGGACCTACGTGCTCGCTATCCTCTCGGACCGGGGTTGGGAATGGGACCCCCTGAAGCGCGTCAGCGAAGCGGTGTACCGCGAGATGTCGGCCCGTAGGTAGCCGGACGGCGCCAGCGCCGGGCTGGACGGCCAACTTGAGTTCCCGGTGCCACTGGGGTACAAGCCGCACATGACCACAATTCTCGTCTCTCATCACTTCGCGCAAACGCACTGGGAGGCAATCGCGCGGGTGGCTGCCGAAGCAGGACTTGGATACGACATCCTGACGCTGCCCGCCGACCCCGAAGCCCGGCTCTCGCCTGAAGAGTGCGCCCGGGCCGATATCGCCTTCTTTTCGGGCGACATCTTTCCGCGATACTCCCGCGGGTTTTTCGCCGCCACCGCCCAGGCTCCCAACTTGAAATGGGTGCACGTTTTCAACGCTGGCGTGGACAACCCGGTCTTCAGGGCCTTCCTCGACCGCGGCATCCGCCTGACGACGTCATCCGGCTCGACCGCGAAACCGATCGCCCAAACGGCTATCGGCGGCCTGCTCATGCTCGCGCGCCGCTTCCCCACCTGGGGCGAGTCCCAGCGCCGCCACGCCTGGGAGCCGATCCGGGGCGACCCACCACCGGACCTGGACTCGCAGACGATGGTCGTGCTCGGCGTCGGCGCGATCGGCAACGAGATCGCGCGCCTGGCGCGCGCAATCGGGCTGCGCGTCGTCGGAGTGCGGCGGAGTCAGCGGCGCGCGGGGGACAATGTGGACGAACTGATCGCGCCGCCAGATCTGCTGAACGTGCTGCCACGCGCGGACTGGCTTGCGCTCGCCTGCCCCCTGACTCCAGAGACCCGCGGGGTGATCAACGCGGAGACCCTCGCCACGCTGCCTCGCGGCGCCCACATCATCAACATCGCGCGCGGCGAAGTGGTCGATGAGCCCGCGATGATCGCGGCGCTGAGGTCTGGCCACCTCGGGGGCGCCTACCTGGATGTGGTGTCGCAGGAGCCGCTGCCGGCGGATTCACCACTGTGGGACATCCCCAACGTCATCATTTCGCCGCACAACTCCGCCATCGCCGCCGGCAACGAAGGCAGGACCATCGAGTATTTCTTGACCAACCTCCGGCGCTGGGCGAAGGGCGAGGCACTGGTCAACGAGGTGACGGCGTAGAGATCAGGAGCCGCGGGGACAGGAGAGAGCCTCCCGGAAGACTTCGGACCCAGGGGCCGGGACGGCGCCGCTGAGCTCTGGCGGCCGGCTCGTCACGTTCGCGCGCTTCGCCGTGACGACACCGCTCGAAGGTTCGCGGAACGCCACGGTCAGTTCGTGCGTGCCCGTACCCAGCGGCACGGCCTCGGCGGCGCTTTCGAGGAGCAGCTGAAAGCAGACGGTGCCGCTGTAGACCGCCGTGGAGCCGGCGCTCCAGCGAGCGACGGTCCGGCCACCCTCCGTAAGCCAGAGCTCCATGCCGGCGCCCGGCCGGGATTGCATCTGGAGGACGATCATGAGCGCGGGCGCCTCGTTTTCGAGCTTCGTGAACCGTGCCAGGGCAAGCTCCCACTTCCAGTTCGAAGGCGGCGCTTTCACGGCGGGCGGAATCTCCGGCGCGTTGAAGGCGACGTTTCCCGTTGTCGTCCCTATCAAGGCGCGCACGGAGGGAGAAGTCGTGAACGATGCGTCCGGCTTTTCGCATGCGGCGGCAGCCAGGGCGATCCCCAGGGCAAAGACCGTGAAAGCGGCCCGGGCGGAATGCCGGAGCATCCCGCCGCGGGCCGCCGGCCGGGGGTGAGACCCGTTCTTCAGTTGCGCACCGCGTCTCGCTTGTTCACCAGGAGCATGCGGTTGAGGGCGCTCATGTACGCCTTCGCGCTCGCCACGATGATGTCCGTATCGGCTGCGCGCCCCGTGTAGACGCGGCCGTCCTGTTCGATGCGGATGGTTACGTCGCCCTGAGCGTCGATGCCTTCCGTGACACTGTTCACGCTGAACTCCGTCAGACGCGGCGAAAGGCCGGTGATCCGGTTCATCGCCCGGTAAACAGCATCGACGGGGCCCGTCCCGGTGGCGGCGTCCGTGCGGATGTTGCCTTCCGGGTCGACGAGGCGCAGCGTCGCCGTCGGCGTGGAATGGTCGCCCGCGGAGACCTGGACAAGTTCGAGGCGCCAGGCGGCGTCTTCCATGCTCCGCATGTTTTCGTTGACGATGGCCTCGAGGTCGCGGTCATCGACTTCCATCTTCTTGTCGGCCAGCTCCTTGAAGGCGCTGAAGACGCGGCTCAGCTCTTCGTCGGTGAGTTCGTAGCCGAGCTCTTCCATGTGCACCTTGAAGGCGTGGCGGCCCGAGAGCTTGCCCATAATGAGCTGCGTCCCCTGGGGGATGCCGATCTCCGCGGGGTCCATGATCTCCCACGTCTCGCGCAGTTTGAGGATGCCGTCCTGGTGGATGCCCGAACCGTGGCGGAAGGCGTTCTTGCCGACGACCGCCTTGTTCCACTGCACCGGCATGCCCGAGTACGTCTCGACCATCTTGCTGGCACGGTAGATCTCGCGCGTGTTTATGCTCGTCTCGAAGCCGAAGTAGTCCTTGCGCGTCTTGAGCGCCATTACGACCTCTTCGAGGGAGGTGTTGCCCGCCCGCTCGCCGATGCCGTTGATCGTGACCTCCACCTGGCGGGCGCCGTTCTGGATGGCCGTGAGGGTGTTGGCGGTGCAGAGACCGAGGTCGTTCTGGCCGTGGAAGCTGACCCGCGCTTTGTGGATGTTCGGGACGTTTTCGAAGATCGAGCGGAAGAGGCCGCCAAGCTCTTCAGGGATGGCGTAACCCACCGAGTCCGGGATATTGACCGTTGTGGCGCCAGCGTCGATACACCGCCGCACGATTTCGTACACGAAGCGGGGGTCGGCGCGAGTGGCGTCCATCGGGCTGAACTCAACGTTCGAGGTGTACTTCGCCGCGTGGCGGACCATCGCCTCGGCCTGCGTCAGGACCTGCTCACGGTCCTTGTTCAACTGGTGCGCCATCTGGATGTCGCTCGTGTTGATGAAGACGTGGATGCGCGGGTCGGCAGCGTTCTTGATGGCTTCCCAGGCCGTGTCGATGTCAGTCGTTACGGCGCGGGCGAGCGCGCAGATCGTGGTGCCACGGACTTCGCGGGAGATCTTCTGGACGGCTTCCAGGTCGCCCGGTGTGGAGCAGGGGAAGCCGGCTTCGATGATGTCGACGCCGAGCTTCTCGAGCTGCTTCGCAATCTCCAGCTTTTCCTGGGGAGTGAACGCGACGCCGGCAGACTGTTCGCCGTCGCGCAGGGTGGTATCGAAGATGTAGATCTTTTCGCCCATTGGACTGTGCCCTCTCGGTATCCATTCTGGCGCCACGCCCGCGAACGGTCGCGCGGCTCTAACAGTCCTCCAACATTTCGGAGTGGCGGCCCGCGACGCGGAGCGCATGGCGCGCTCAACTTCAGCGCAGGTGCAGGGAATCGTGGAGGTGTATGGGGAACGCGTCAGGGGCGCCGAAGGGCGCGCCCCGGTGAGTCCGGGGCGAAGAGCGTTTCCTCTCGTAAGTATGCGACAGCGGTCAGCATCGTTGTTGTAGTATCGGCGGCGGCAGGGCCACCCCGCAAGTAGGCTGTTCCCTACGCCTGCACGGTTCCGCCCAGCCACCAACACAAGTGCGCGGATGAGACGTACAATCGCGAGCCATGAGCGACTTGCGCATTGTGATATCCGGTTCCGGGAAGATGGGCCGCCAGGTGGCGGAGGCCGTGGCCGCCGCGGAAGGCATGCACGCCGTCGCCTTCCTGGACGCCATGGCCACCACGGGCCGCATCGAGCACCTCCCAGTCTTCACCGACCCCGAGGTCTGTTTCGATGAAAAGATGCCGGACCTCGTCATCGACTTCACGAACGCGGAGTGGACGCCCGGCCTGGCCGAGGCCGCCCTCGCCCGCAACGTGCGGATGGTGATCGGCACGACCGGCCTGAGCGGGGAGTTCATGGGCTGGCTAGAAAGAGAAGCGGCGAAGAAGAAGCTGGGCGTCGTCGTCGCGGCCAACTTCGCCATCGGTGCCGTCCTGATGATGCACTTCGCCGCCCAGGCAAGCCGGTTCTTCGACAACGCCGAGATCATCGAGCTGCACCACGACCAGAAGGTCGATTCCCCCAGCGGTACGGCGAAGACCACGGCGGAGACGATGCGCGCGGCCCGTGAGACCGACTTCATCCACCCGAACTCAGAGAAAGAGCCGCTGCCCGGCGCGCGCGGCGCCGAGAGTGGTGGCGTTGCTATTCACTCCGTGCGCCTGCCGGGGCTGGTCGCCCATCAGGAAGTGATCTTCGGTGGCCTCGGCCAAACGCTCACCATCCGCCACGACACCACGGGCCGCGATTCGTTCATGCCCGGCGTCATCCTCGCCGCCCGCCAGGTGATGGAACTGAAGAAGCTGGTCGTCGGGCTGGATGCGCTCTTCGGGCTGCGGTAGGGTTGGACACATGAGCACCGAAGCCCGTTCAGAGATCCAGGCCATCGAAAGCCGGTTGCGCGCACTCTCGCCCGCCGCCCGGGCGCTGGTGGCGGAGTTCGTCGAAGAGCTGGAGCGGCAGGACACTCTCCGGGCTGGCGCGACCGCTATAGCCTCTGAACAGGCGCTCGCGCGGGACTGGCTTGCCGCCGCGGAGGACGAAGCTTGGAGCGGCTTGTAAGGCTTCGTGTCTAACGCTCAACAGTGTTGTGTGGAATGGACTCGGAAACCTACCTCCGGCTGCTCGAAGGCGTCATGAGGCGGCACTCTGAACTCTGGGCTGGCTTCGGCGAAGGCCTTTCCGGCGACTTCCCCGAGATGCTCGCGGACACCTACGACGTCATCTCCAGCGACCTTGCGAGGCTCTCCCCACCCGGCTCGCTGGAGGGGACCCATCGTGCGCTGATGGAAACCTTTGCGGGGATATCCGGCGTGATGCGCGCTTCGACGGTGAGCGATGGGAAGTTGCGGGTGCCGCCCGAACTGGATGAGCACCTCGTTGCGGTAACGCAGGGTGGAGCCCGTGCCGTCGTGACGCTCCAGGACGCAGCAAGGCAACTCGGCCTGGACATCCGCCTGGACTGGTCTTGAAGCGCCTCGCTCCCTTCCAGTGCGCCTGTAGAGGCGTCTGCTATCCTCGGTGGCGATGAACTTCGACAGGATCACGGTCGAAACGCTGAACAGCCTCGCCCTTCGCTGGGCTGTGTTGGAGCATGGCGCCGTCTGGGCCGCGAAGTCCTTGCCCGTCATCCTCGTCGCCACGCTCGTGATCGGCGGACTCGCGGCGGCGATTCGCGAAATGCGGCGGCGCGAGCTGCCGTTTCGCCTGATTGAAGGCGCGTTTGTGGCGCTTATCGCGCTCATCCTGGGGATGGCCGTGAACCAGATCGTGAGCGCCATCTGGTTCCGCCCGCGTCCCTACGATGCTATCCCCGGGCTGCACCTCCTTGTCGCCGCTTCCCCCGACCCGTCATTCCCGTCGGACCACGCGACGGCTGCGCTCGCCCTGGCCATCGGCATTGGCATCGCGGTGCCCTGGTTGCGCAATGTCCTTCTCATCGAAAGCGCGCTGCTGCTCACGGGGCGAGTCGCGGTCGGGCTGCACTACCCGTCTGACATGGCCGCTGGCCTCTTCATCGCGCTCTTCGCGGTTGCGGTCGCCCAGCTGATCGTCTTCAAGGGGCGGCGCCTCTTGCACAGGGTTGCGGCGCCGGCCGTTGGCTGGATCGTCCCGCTGGGGCCGCCGTCGCCCGCGCCTGCGAGCCAGGGCAAGGTCTTGCTGGCGGCCGGGCTGCTTTCCGCCCTGGTAGGGATGCCGATCGTAATTGAGGCCGCCGCCGACCCCATCCGCTTGCACCCCGAATGGTTGGAGGCGGTTGTGCTTGCCGGGCTGTGGACAGGACTCGCCGCGTTGGCGGTGCTCCTCATCCGGGCCAGCGGCGGCGCCGGGCGGGGGATGACCACCAGGTAGGGCAACTCAGCTCAGGCCCCGCAGCTTCGGGTCCGCCCCGCCGTCCGCGATTTCGAGCGCGGAGCGGATGAGCATCTCGGTGCGTTCGCCGTACCCTTCGAAGCCCTCGCCAACCGTTTCGCCCGCCAGGAAGCGCGCGTGGATGCCCTCGCAGATGACGGCCAGCTTGTAGGTCGCGAGCACCTGGTAGAACTCGATATTGCTCACGTCCCGGCCGCTGAGTTTGCCGTAGTAGCCCACAAGTTCCGCGCGCGTGAAGAACCCGGGTTCGCGCGTCACGTGCGTTGTCGCCGTGGCAGCGCCGTACGAGGCGTCGTCCCCCAACTGGCCCCAGTAGCAGAGGGTATAGCCAAGGTCCGAGAGCGGGTCGCCGAGGGTGCACATCTCCCAGTCCAGGATCGCGGAAACTTCCCCGGCGTTGGCGCGGTCCAGGATCATGTTCCCCAGCCGGTAGTCGCCGTGGACGATCGTCGGCAAGGGCGACTCGGGGATGGCCTCGCGCAGGCGGCGGATGAGCTCCCGGATTTCGGGCAAGGGGCGCGTTTCGCTGCGGTCCCACTGTTCGCTCCAGCGCCGCACCTGGCGTTCAAGGTAGCCATCCGGGCGGCCAAAATCCCCGAGGCCGACGGCGTTGTAGTCCACGGCGTGCAGCTTCACGAGCGTCTCGATGAGCCCGCGACTGATCGCCTGGCGCTCCTCGAAGGTTTGGGCGAAGCCCGCCGGGATTTCGTCGGCGATAATCACGCCGTCCACGAAGTCCATCACGTAAAACGGGGCGCCATTCACCGCGTTGTCTTCGCAGAGCGCGACCGTGCGCGGCACGGGGACGCCGGTGCCCCAGAGGGCGGTGATAACGCGGTACTCGCGCGCCATGTCGTGGGCGGTTGGGAGGACATGGCCGAGAGGCGGGCGCCGGAGTACCCAGGCCCTCTCCCCCGCGGCAACCCTGTAGGTAAGGTTCGACCTCCCGCCACTGATGAGCGTCACGGTCAGGGGGACGTCGCCGCCTGGCACGTGCGTGGCGAAGTAACGGGAGACGCCGTCGAGGTCGATCCCGGCGGGTGCAGTGTGGTTCATCGGCGCAAGTATATCGAGTCGCCCGCGCGAGGTTCTGGTCTGGGGGACGAGACGAGGGATTCGCCTTTTAGCCGCGCCGCTTTCTTTCTCGGAGAACTTCTCTTATCCTCTGCAAATCGCAGACGAAGTTCGTGGGAACGATAGCTTTTGAACGGTTTAACAGATTTACGATTGTGCGGGTGGCAGGCGGCCAACATGGCTCGCGATGAGTGGGACAGGGCCCGCGCCGCGGCGGAAGCGCACGGCCATCCACGGATGCAGGTCTCGAGTTGCCAACGGATCGAGGTCTACCACTTCGGCGAATGCGCCTGCAACGCGACGATGAGCGCGAAGGGCACGGCTGCCCTCAGTCACCTCGCCGAAGTTGCCGCCGGGCTCCACTCGGTGGTCCTTGGGGAGCGGGAGATCCTGGGCCAGGTGAGGGCGGGGGCGGCGGACGCCGAGGGCGAACTCGAACGGCTGGCCCGTGTTGCGATCGCGGCGGCGCGAGACCTGCGCGAGGAAGCTTCGCTGGAGGCGAATACCGGCCACCTTCTGGACCGTGCCCTGCGCCACCTGGGCCGGGAAGCCGCGGGCACCATCGCCGTCGTGGGCGCGGGCGCCACGGCCCGCGCGGTCGCCGCACGTGCCCACGCCATCGGGTTCGAGAAGGTCGTCGTCGCATCTCGCACGGCCCCGGATGCGCCCTGGTTCGATGAGTGCCAGGCCGTCCACGTCCCGCTGCCGGAAATGGCCAGCGTTACCGCCGGTGTGGTCGTGACCTGTCTCGGCTCGGAGGCGGCGCCGCTCAGCGCGCGAATGCTCCCCTCGGCTGGGATGCTGATCGACCTGGGCATACCGCCAAATACGGTGGGCGATTTCACGGTGCCGGTTGTGACGATGGCTACCCTCTGGAACTCGGAGTTCGGCCGCCCGCACTCCGATTCGCGCCGGGCGGAACTGGGCGAGAAGCTCGGCCACCGGCTCGAACACCGGCTGCGGATGCTCCGCGAGGATGGCTCCTCACCGGTGGGCTCCGTACGTCGAGCGGTGGAGCGCATCCGGCAGCAAGAGATCGAGCGCTCGCGGCGCCTTCACCCGGACATCCCGGCCGCGGCGCTGGAGACGATCACGCGGTCGCTGGTGAACCAGATCTTCCATCTCCCCTCCCAGCGCTTGCGGAGCGAAGCGGACCCCTCGTTCGCCCGCGAATTCGCCGCGCTGTTCACGCCAACCGAAATCACGGAGCATGCCCAATGACCATGCTGACGGGGCCCACTGAACTTGAAGACGAGACGAACCGGCGGATCCTCCACATATCCGAAGACCGGATAGCGGGGTTCGAACGCGACCCGTTCGGCCGCATTGCCGAGGAGTCGGGCGTCGCGCTCGACACGGTCCTCGAACGCATCCGCGCGATGCTCGAGGCGGGCGTCATCCGGCGGGTGCGACAGACGCTGATGGCCACCAACCTGGCGCCGGGGGCGCTGGCGGCCTGGCAGGTGTCCCAGGACAACCTCCACCAGGCGTTCGACGACCTCTTCCAGAACGACCCGTTCTCCGGCCATGTCGTCATCCGCACGACGGACGCGGAGACGCCGGGCTCGGCCTACCGCCTCTGGACGACGCTCAAGGTGCCGCAGGGCTTCTCCATCGAGAAGCACGCCACCTATCTCGCGGAACGGATCGGCGCGAAAGAATACCGGCTGATGCCCGCCAGGTGCCTCTTCGTGCTCGGTGTTGGCCACATGCGCCGCCGCGCGATTGGACCTGGCTCAAAGTCCGAGGCGCTGGCTAATGCGACGAACACTACTGTCGTCGAACTCAGCGAGATTGAGTGGCGGGTGCTTGAGGCCGTGAAGCGCGAACTGGCGCCGGCCGAAGTCGCGCGCGACCTGTGGGCGCTCCGCGCCGAGGAAGCCGGAATTGCGCTGGAAGAGTTCTACCAGGTTGCCGAGGGGCTGAACGCCCGCGGCGTCGTGGGGCGGTTCTCCACGTTCCTGGAGCACGTGAAGGAGTTGAGCACGGGCGAACGCGTGACCCGCTACAACGCCCTCTTCCACTGGGCCGTCCCGCCTGGGCGCGAACTTGAGGCAGGCCGCGAAGTTGGCCGCCACCACATCCTCACCCATGCCTACTGGCGTGAAGGCGGGCCGGAGTTCGCCAACGTCAACATCATGGCTGTCGCCCACGGGATGGAAAAACCGGCCGTCCTCGCCCACAAGGCGGCGATCGACGAGCACCTCGCGGCCTGCGGCATTCCGGTCTCCTACACAAACGTGTTCTGGGGCGGACGCAGCGAGATCAAGCCATCCGAAGTTTCGCCGTTCGCCTACGAACGCTGGTGCCGCGACACCGGCATTAACCCAGAGAGCATGCGCGCGGAGGTGCGTTGATGGAGTACCGCAAGATCCATGGCACGCCGCTTACCGTCTCCGCGGTCGGTTTCGGCGTCTGGACCGTCGGCACCACGTGGTGGGGAGTCAGAGACCGCCAAACCGGCATCCGCCTGCTCCGCCAGGCGTTTGACCTGGGTGTCACCTTCTTCGACACCGCTGACACCTACGCCAGCGGCGACGCCGAGACCATCCTCCAGGAGGCCCTCGGCGACGTTCGCGACCAGATCGTGATCGGGACGAAGTTCGGCTACGACATCTACAACCACCCGGACCGGCCGGGCCAGCAGGAACGCCCGCACGACTGGTCGCCCAAGCACATGCGCCACGCTCTTGAGCAGTCGCTCCGGAGGCTTGGCACCGGCCACATCGACCTCTACCAACTCCACAACCCGCGCCTGGACGCGATCCAGCGAGACGACCTCTGGGAGGAGCTGGAGCGTGCGAAGGATGAGGGCCTCATCCGCGCCCTCGGGACCGCGATGGGCCCGGCCTTCGACCTGCGCCAGGTCGCGGAGGGCGTCGACTCGATTGAGCGCCGGGCGGCGCCGCCGCAGATCATCTACAACCTTCTCGAACAGGAGATCGGCGCGGGGATCTTCCCCACGGCGCGAGCGCATGGCGTTTCGGTGCTCGTCCGCGTGCCGCACGCCTCCGGGCTGCTTGATGGAAGCGTCAGGAAGGACACGGTCTTCGAACCCGGCGACCACCGCAACTGGCGCGTGACGACGAACGAACGCCGCCGGGCCTTCATGGAGGACGGCCTCGCCAGGGTCGAGCGCCTGCGGTTCATCGAAGACGGCCGGACAATCGGTCAGGCCGCCATCCAGTTCATCCTCCACGAACCGTCTGTCGCCTCTGTCCTGCCGAACATCTACGACGCGGAGGGCCTGAAAGAGTTCGCGACCTTCGATTCCGCCCGCCCGCTGAGCGACGACGACTATGCAACGGTGCAGCGGCTGCACGCCGAGAACTTCGGACTCCAGCCGGCCGCGATCTGAGGGAAACATGTCTCACCACCCCGAACCCGCAGCCCCCGCCGGCCCGCCACCTCGCCGCGGTCCGATGGTTGACCTGGACCCCAGCGGCCAGGTCACCGGCAAAGAGCCGGACCGCGCCACGCGCCAGTTCCTCCGCTACGCCTTCTACAGGGTGGACCCCGGCTTCCGCCGCCTGCCCGTGCCCCAACGGGTCGCTGCACGGGACGAATTCCGGGAGCTATTGGAAGCCAGGCTCGCTGCGGACTACCCGATCCTGCGCACCTACTCGCTCGTTGGCCTGCGTGGCGACTGCGATTTCATGCTCTGGAGCATCGCGAACAATCCCCTCTGCTTCCAGGAGTTGCAGGCGGCAATCAACCGCACGGCGCTGGGCGCCTACCTGGAGGTCGCCCACAGCTTCGTTTCCATGCAGAAGCGGAGCCAATACGTGAACCGGATTGAAGGCTCAGGCAACGGCGTGGAGCTGCTGCCGGGCGAAGGCAAGTACCTCTTCATCTACCCGTTCGTGAAGACGCGGCCCTGGTACGCGCTCAGTCCTCATGCTCGCCAGGGGATGATGGATGAGCACATCGCCGCCGCCTCGCCGTTCAAGGGCGTGCGCATCAACACCAGCTACAGCTACGGCATCGACGACCAGGAGTTCGTGGTCTCGTTCGATTCGGACTACCCCCAGGAGTTCGTGGACCTCGTCGGCCGCCTCCGCTACACGCAAGCGAGCCTCTACACCCAGCGCGACACGCCCATGTTCACCTGCGCGAAAGTCACCCCCGGCGGCCTGCTGGAACAGATCGGTTGAACATCCACGCTCCCGGCGCGCAACAATGGAACGCGCGAAATGAATGAGGGACATGTCTGGATCGTTGGTGCAGGCCCTGGAGACCCCGGGCTGCTGACCGTGGCCGGGGCGGCGGCCCTGGCGCGGGCCGAAGTCGTCCTGTACGACGCGCTCTCGTCGCCGGCTCTGTTGCGTGGCGTCCCGGCGGAGGCCGAGCTCGTCTACGTTGGCAAACGCGCCGGCCAGCACGCGATGAAGCAGGAGGAGATGAACACCCTTCTGGTGGCCCACGCGCGGCGGGGCAGGCGCGTCGTGCGGCTCAAGGGGGGCGACCCCTTCGTCTTCGGGCGCGGCAGCGAAGAAGCGCTCGCCTGCCGCGCGGCGGGTGTGCCGTTCACCATTGTGCCCGGCATCAGTTCGGCAATCGCGGCCCCCGCATATGCGGGCATCCCGGTGACGCACCGGGGGCTGGCGGCGAACTTCATGGTTATCACCGGCAACGACGCCGGGACGGAGAATTCCGGGACCGACTGGGCTGTCGCCGCCCGCGCGGACGCGCTCGTGATCCTCATGGGGGTGTCCACCCTCGCCCAGGACATGGAACTGCTGCGTGGTGCCGGGAAGCCGGCCGAAACGCCCGTCGCCTGCATTCGCTGGGGCACGCGGCCCGACCAGCGGGTCCTCCGCGGGACAATCGGGACGATCGCCGGACTGGCCGCTGAGGCCGGGCTCGAATCCCCCGTCGTCACGGTCGTGGGGGCCGTGGCCGCCCTGGCTGGCGACCTTGCCTGGTTCGAACCCGGCCCCCTGGCGGGGAAATCCATCGTGGTCACTCGCGCCCGTACGCAGAGCAGCGACCTCGCGGCGCGGTTCGAAGCCCTCGGCGCGTACGTGGTGCAAGCGCCCGCGATTCGCGTCCGCCTGCTCCCCGGGAACATCACCAACGATGAGCGCGTCTCCTCGCGCTGGGACTGGATCGTGTTCGCCAGCCAGAACGGCGTGGAGTCGTTCTTCGCGGCCCTGCGACAGGGTAGGCGAGACGCCCGTACTCTCGGTACGACGCAGGTCGCGGCCATCGGCGAAGCAACGACCGCAGCGCTCCTTGCCAACGGGATCGTCCCGGACTTCCAGCCGTCACGCGCCACGTCGGCGGTGCTGGCCGCAGAACTGCCTCGCGTTTCGGGCGCGCGCATCTTTCTGCCCTCCAGCAGCCTGGCGGACGACCAGCTTGCCCAGGCGCTGCGCAAGCGAGGTGGGCACGTGGAGCAGGTCGCGGCCTACGAAACGCTTCCCGAACCGCTTGACGACGAACGGCTCCGGCAGGTGCTGAGCGCCGACGCCATCACCTTCACCAGCGCCTCCACCGCCAGGAACCTGCGGGCGGCCCTGGGGGAAGCACAAGTCCCTGCCTCCACGAAGCTCGTGTCCATCGGTGAGCAGACGAGTGATGCCGTGCGTGAGTGCTTCGGGCGCCTCGATGCGCAAGCGGACGAGGCATCGCTCGACGCCCTGGTCGCCGCAACGCGGGAGGCCCTGCCATGGGGATGATGATCGACCTCCGCCCCGATGCCGGCCCAGCGCTCATCGTCGGCGGCGGCGCCGTGGCGACGCGCAAGGCCAGGGGCCTGGCCGAGGCTGAGTTCCGGATGACGGTCATCGCGCCTGTTATCGACGAAGCCATCCGCGCCCTGCCCTGGGTGACGGTGATCGAACGTGTCTTCGAGGCGAGCGACCTGCCCTGGGACACGGGCTACTCGCTCGTGTTCGCCTGCACGAGTTCTCGCGCCGTCAACAAGGAAGTGGGCCGGCTAGCGCGGGCGGCGCGCATCCCCGTCGTCGTGGCCGATTCCCAGCCTGAGAGCACATTCTTCACCCCGGCGGTCATCCGCGACGGCGACCTCGCCATCGCGGTTTCCACCGGCGGCGCCTCGCCCACGCTGGCCCGCTCCATCCGCGAACAGATCGTGGCGGCCCTCGGACCCGGCTGGGGCAAGGTCGTTGGGCTCGCCCGCTCGGAACGGCTGACGCGGCAAGCCGCGAAGGCCCCACGACGAAAGGACGGCGCGTGAGCCGGGCGCTGCTCCTCGCGGGCCACGGGTCCCATCTGAACGCGGATTCGAGCGCTCCCGTGTACGCGCACGCGGCGCGCCTCCGCGAACGCGGGATGTTCGATGAGGTACGGATAGCCTTCTGGAAGGAGGAGCCTTCGTTGTCCCGCGCGCTGGATGGCTGCGATGCAGACGAGATCACGGTCGTGCCCGTTTTCATGTCCGCCGGCTACTTCACCAACGAAGTCATCCCGCGCGAGATGGGGCTCAACGGCCGGAAGTGCTGCATCCGCGGCAAGACCGTGCGCTACACGGCGCCGGTTGGCGGCCACCCGTCGCTCGCCAGGGTGGTTGTCCAGCGGGCGCTGGAGGCCGGAGCCACCGGGGACGAAGCGCTGGCCGTCCTTGGACATGGGACGGAGCGCCACCGCCAGTCCGAGGCCAACGTCTACCAGCAATCGGAGTTCGTCCGCGCGCTTGGCGCGTTTCCCGAGGTTTTGACCGTCTTCCTCGACCAGCAGCCGGGGATGATGGACGTGTTCGACCTCACGGCCAGGGCGGAGGTGGTCGTTGTGCCGCTGTTCATCGCCGATGGCTGGCACGCGGGTGAGACCATCCCCGAGGGCCTTGGTGATTTGCGCGAGGATGGCCGCCGCCTGCACTACGCCGGGGCCGTTGGCACCCACCCCAGCGTCGCGGATGTCATCCTGGAACTCGCCGCCGAGGCCGCCGCATGGTGAAACGCGAGCCGTACGCCTTCGGCCAACTCCGCATCGAGTTCGACGTTCAGACGCCCGTTGTCCACGGCCCGGCAGCAACAGGCGAGGAACGGCGGATCGAAGCCCGTGAAGACGCGCTGCGCGAATGGGTGCGTGATGACGCACTGGGGCGGTACCGGCCGCTGCCAACGGCGAGGACGATGCGGCCTGGCTGGTACGTGCGTTGCGAACCTGGCTTTTCGCTCGACGACGCCCTGGAAGTGATCTACCCGCTCGCCGTGCGCCACCAGCGGATGCTCGCGGAAGGGACGCTTCGGCTCGTGTCTCTGCAAAGAGTGTTTGACCGCCAGTCGGGGCGCTATCGCGCGGCTGGGAAACTCTCCGCGGCTGGCCGCGAAGCTGCCCGGCGGGTGCTCTGCAACCGCTGCGTGAAGGTGCCGCTCTGGGATGGCGAGACGGCCGGGTCGAAGGACATCCCCTGCCCCGAACCGTGCAGCCTGATGCTCTCACTCTGCCGCGAAGCCGCGCTCTGGGAGGAGGCGCCGCCCGCTCCCGCTCCCATCGACCCCTCTGTCGCCTGGGCCGCGTTCG
The DNA here is from genome assembly GCA_013822275.1 of Anaerolinea sp. Lineage (GTDB taxonomy): Bacteria > Chloroflexota > Dehalococcoidia > Tepidiformales > Tepidiformaceae > PNKC01. The sequence goes on from PNKC01000006.1 coordinate 57,627, forward strand.
ATGAACCTGGCAACGAAATCCGCGAAACGTACCTGCGGGAACGGTCCGCACCAGCCAATGAAGTAGGCTTGCTCCGATGACTAACGCCGCCACCCGCGATGCCGCCCGCCAGCTCTTCCCGGGCGGGGTGAACAGCCCCGTCCGCTCGTTCCGCTCGGTTGGCGGGGGTGCAATCCCCATCGTCCGAGGCGAAGGCGCGCTCATTTTCGATACGGAAGGCAACCGCTACATCGATTACATCGCGGCGTTCGGCCCGCTGATCCTCGGCCACGCCCCCGCGCCCGTTGTCGAAGCCGTGCGCAAGGCGGCGGGCGAAGGCACCGCCTTCGGCGCGCTCACGCCCGGCGAAGTGGAGCTGGGGCGGCGCGTCACGGAGGCGACCGGGCTCGAACGCATCCGCTTCGTCAACTCCGGCACGGAAGCAACGATGACCGCCATCCGGCTCGCGCGGGCGGCCACGGGGCGCGACATCATCGTGAAGTTCGACGGCTGCTACCACGGCCACAGCGACGGCCTCCTCGTGAAGGCCGGCAGCGGCGTCGCGACCATGGGCCTGAGCGATTCAGCGGGCGTCCCCGAGCAGATCGCCGGTCTCACGGCCGTCCTCCCCTACAGCGACGCGCCGGCGCTCGAAGCGTGGTTCAGGGAGCACGGCGAGCAGACGGCCGCCGTCATCGTGGAATCGATCGCGGGCAACATGGGCCTCGTGCCACCGGCGCAGCCGTTCCTTGATGCGCTTCAGTCAGCGCCGGCGAAATACGGGGCCCTGCTCATCGCGGACGAAGTGATCACCGGCTTCCGGATGCGCTACGGCCTCTCGGACCTGCTACCCGGCGCGGACCTCGTCTGCCTCGGCAAGATCATCGGCGGCGGGCTGCCCGTCGGGGCGTTTGGCGGCTCCGCGAAGCTAATGTCGCTGATCGCGCCGGAAGGGCCGGTCTACCAGGCCGGGACGCTCAGCGGCAACCCGCTGGTGATGGCGGCGGGCGTGGCGATGCTCGATACACTCGCTGACGGCGCGCCATACAAGCGCGCGGACGAACTGGCGCGGCACCTCGAAAACGGGCTGAACGCTGCCATCAAGCGCGCCGAGGTGACCGCCAGCGTAGTCCGCATGGGCTCCATGCTCACGCTCTTCTTCCGGCGGGCCGTCCCCACGGATTACGCCGAAGCGCGCGAATCCGATACCGGCCTCTTCGCGCGCTACCATTCGGCCATGCTCGCGCGCGGGATAATGCTGCCGCCCTCACAGTTCGAAACGCTCTTCGTCTCGGCGGCGCACAACGAAGCCGCGATCGACGAGACGGTGAAGGCGGCGCACGAGTCGCTGCGGGAGATTGCGGCATCGTGACCACGATCCGCATCGGCACGCGCGGCAGCCGCCTGGCACTGGCGCAGACCGGGCTCGTGGCGGACCTGCTACGGAAGACCCACCCCGGTGCGGAGATCGAACTCGTCGAGATCGTTACCGCCGGCGACCGCGACCAGACATCCGCGCTCAGCTCGGGGGAAGGCATCGGCTGGTTCACTTCGGCCCTCCAGGTCGCGCTCCAACAGGGAGAGGTGGACATCGCCGTCCACAGCTACAAGGACCTGCCCACGAAGCGTCCCGAGGGGCTGGTTATCGCCGCCGTCCCGCTGCGCGAAGATCCGCGCGATGCGCTTGTCAGCCGCGACGGCCGCTCGGACTTCCGCGCGCTCCCGCCTGGCGCCCGGGTGGGCACGAGCAGCGCGCGCCGCACGGCCCAGCTCGCCGCCATCCGGCCGGACATCGAGATTGTCGCCATCCGCGGGAACGTGGACACCCGCCTGGTAAAGGTTGACGCGGGCGACTACGACGCGGCTGTCCTCGCTCTCGCCGGGCTGAAGCGGCTGGGCCTCGATGGCCGCGCGACGCACGTCTTCGGCTTCGAAGAACTGGTGCCCGCCCCGGCCCAGGGTGTCCTCGCGATTGAATGCCGGGCAGGCGATGGGCCGGTGAGGGATCTGCTGGGCGCAATCGATGACCCGATCCTGCGCCAGACCGTGACCGCCGAACGGAGCTTCCTGGCAACGCTGGGGGCGGGCTGCAGCTTCCCCGCCGGCGCCTATGCGGAGCACTTCGGCTCCACGCTCAAACTGCACGGGCTCATTGCCCGCGACGGCAAGATCGTGCGCTCAAAGATGGCCGGAGCGGCGGAAACCGCTGCCGGGCTGGGCTCGACGTTGGCGCGGGAATTGATGGCCCTCGCGGGCATGTAGCCCGCATACTGCCCCGGATGACGCCCACTGCCCGCGAACTCGAAGCCCAGTTATTCCGCACTCTGAACAGCTTTGTGGAGCCATCCATGACGATGGAGTTGCCACCCTGCTCTCCCACCTCGTCGAAGAGGCCCCGCTCGCGGCATCGGTCGCGACGGGCTGGGCCTTCGCGATCATCACGCCTGCGGGCGAATAGCGAATGAATGCCGTCGTGGCCCCGCAAACTGGCGCGGCGAACATCATCCTGGCGGCCGGTTGCGACCTCTGGCCGCGCTCGCCTGCTCCGCCATCAGCGCCTTCATCCGCGGTTCGCTGCGAATGGCATCGACCACCATCGCGACGAAGAGGAGCAACCCCAGCCACCCCAGCGCGCCAGCCAGGGCTGAAGTCTGCATTCGCGGCTCAATGTCCCATGCCTCGGCCAGCAACCCCGTCGTGACGCGCAGCGCGGCGGCAGTCAACAGGCACCACCAGGCGCCCCGCTCCACGAGTGAAGGCCCCACCGCCTCGACGCGGCGGAGGGCGAAGAACGGCGCCACCAACTGAGCCATCCCGATGATGAGGAGCGTAATCAGCCCCGCCCCGTAGGCGTGGCGAGCTGCGTCCCGCGCGGGGACAGCGTTGTCGCCATCGAAAAACAGCATGCGTACGCCCGCCCAAACGAGGAGAGCGCCCGCGATCATGGCAAAGACGTTGGCCGCCAGAACGAACCTGGAAGCGCGGCGGGCCCGCGGACGCAGCCGCCTGGCCCTTCCCCAGACGGAACCGGCGATCGGGGGCAGCCAGATGAGAGCGGCCCCGCTCAGGAGGAAGCCGGCGCCCATCACGGCCTCACGCTGGTCAACATCATCCAGCCAGGGCGAAACGAGGACGGCGGCGGCGCCCGCGTTCAGCAGCACGCCCGGCACTACGGCGCGGCGGAGTGAGGGCGTCTTGCGCCCGAAGAACACGGGCACGGCGCGGCTCTGCACTCCCCAGATGAAGTTGCCTATTGCGGCAAGCATGACGGTCCAGGCGGTTGCGTCGTCATCCAGCGAGGGCACGTAGGCGCCGTTGGCAGAGGCGTCCATGCCCTGGGCGACCAGGAGCGCCGCCCAAACAGCCCACCAAACGCCGCCCGCCATGCAGAACCAGCGCCACGGCTCATTCGTCTTCCGGCCGGTGAGGAGGGCATAGAGGACGAGGCCGGAAAACGAAGCAGCCCCGGCCCCCGCGAGGACACCGGAGACGGCCATCAGGCGTTCGGAGAGGCCACCCATGTCCACGGCCTGGGCGGCCACGCGCGTTACCGCGCCGCCAAAGAGCAGCGCGAAGACAGGGAGAACGCGTGTCCGGCGGAACGGCTGGCGCGCCGCGAACCGGGGCAGCAGGCGAAGGCCCATGCCGGCCACGAAGAGCCCCGCCCAACCCTGCACCTGGGCCCAACCGTGTGCCTGGATCAGCCACGGCACCCGCTCCTCCCAGCCGAACGCGCCCGATTGCGCCAGCGAAAGCAGGATGGCGAGCACCAGCCCGGCGCCAACCGCCATCACCATCGCGCCCATGATGAAGACCACGTAGGAGCGGTCTTCCACCGCCGGGACAACTTCGGCCGACTGCACCAGAGGCATCTCGAGGGGGATGTCGCCGCGCCGGCCGTTCGCCATGGGACAACTATAGCCGCGCAGCCAGTCCGGTCGCGGCGTCCCGCCGGGGATACAAGAAGGCCGCCCCGAGGTGAGATTCGGGGCGGCCTTTGTCGGTTGCGGCGTGGGAGAGGTCACGCCGGAAAGGGACGAGGGCGGAAGGGTCAGGCCGCGGAGCGGTGCTCTTCGTTCGTAATGAAGTCGCCGTCCTGGAGCCAGTTCTTGAACTGCTTCGTGACGCCGCATTCCTTGCAGACGCCGACGCTGACGGGGCCGTTCGGCTCGTCGATGCGCCAGCGGTGGAAATGGTCGGCCTTGGGTGCCTGGGCTGTGGCGGTTGCCATGGTGAGAGCCTCCTTGGTTGACTCGCTTCTCGCGAGTCGGCTACGCTTGTTTCGAATGACTGCTAGCACTATGGATTTGGTAGTGCCGGTGTAGGTGGAAGTCTAGCACCTGCTACTATCAAGTCAATAGTCTTAGAGCTATCTTTGAAGAAATCTTTACATACGAGCAATCGGAGCAGCCCTCATGGCCCATCGGACCGCTGAGACGGACGGAGCGCGCAAGACCTACAACCACCCCTGCACAATCGCCCAGACGCTGGACGTCCTCGGCGACAGGTGGACGCTCCTCATCCTCCGGGACCTGATGGCTGGCCTGCACCGCTACAACGACATCCTCGAAAGCTGCGCCGGCATGTCTCCCAACGTCCTTTCGGACCGCCTCAAGCGCCTCGAAGCCGATGGGCTCGTCAACCGTAACTACTTCAAGGAACTGCCACCGCGGGTGGAATACACCCTCACCGAAAAGGGCTGGTCCGTACGCCCTATCCTTCTCGAACTCCTTGAGTGGGGCCGCAAACACACTCCGGGATTCAGCGAAGACAAAGTAGGCCGGGAGATCTCCACAGACTTTGCAGTCAGGGTGGTCCCGGCCTTTTCCTTTCATCCCGAACGGGCGGACGGCCTCAACGTGAGCATGTCGGTGGAGATCGCCGAAAGCGAACACTGCACCGCCTGGACGCTCGCCATCCACGACGGCCACATCCACCCCCAACGGAGCCGGGCCGCCAGCACGGACGTCCACCTGCGCACAACCACACACGGGTTCTTCCAGTTCATCCGCGGCGAAGCCCGCGCCGAGATGGTGGGCGAACTGACTGGCTCGCCGGAAGCGGCAGCCCGCATCCAGGCCTGCTTCCTCAGCGACTGAGTCCGTCGCGAACTCCCACTCCAGCCCCTGTTCCTGTACGGTGGACTCGTGATCATCCTCCTCTACGGCGCCGACGAGCTGGCGATGCGCAGGCGCATCCAGCAGCTCAAGGACCTCGCCGACGGCGGCAGCGGCATGCTTGTCACGAACCTGACAGAGCTGGACGGACGGGACGTCAGGGCCGCCGAGATCATCGCTCCGGCCAACTCAATCCCGTTCCTCGCGCCAAAGCGGCTGATCATCGTTGAGCACTTCTTCGAGCGGTTCGAATCACGGGGCGCGCCCGCGGCCGGGGAGAGCACCGGCCAGCGCCGCCTGGCAGCCTTCGAACCCCTGCTCGCGGCGCTCAAGGTGGGCCTCCCCGAGACCACCATCCTCGTCTTCACCGGCGTATCCGAAGACAAGAACCCGTTCGCCGCCAACCCGATGCTGAAGGCGTTGAAGGAAGTTCCCGGCGTCGAGAATGTCGCCCTCCCCAGGCTCGAGAAGGACGCCCTGACCCGGTACATCCGGGCGGAAGCGAAAGCCCGCGGCATCCACTTCAAAGCCGGCCAGATGCGCGCTGGCGAGGGGCGGGCGGATGAGGACACGCCCCGCGAATCAGACCCCGCGCAACTCCTCGCCAATCTCTTCCAGTCCGACACGCTGGCGCTGAACAACGAACTCGACAAACTCGCCCTCTACGCGCACGGCCGCGAAGTGACCGTGGCGGACGTGAACGAAATCTGCGCCGGCGACCGTGAAACCACCACCTTCGAACTCGTCGATGCCATCCAGGATGGCAACCTGGCGGTGGCGATGGAGCGGCTGCAATGGCTGCGGCGAGACGGTGCCGAGTACCAGGGTCTCGTGTTCTCTATCCTTATCGGCTACCGGCGGACGGCCAGCATTCTCGACCTCCTCGACGACCGGGCACCGACGGAGGAGATCGCCCGCGCCCTCGGTCCCGCGGGCAAATGGCCGAACCTGCGTGACGCCGCGATCCGGCGGGCGAAGCGGCTGGGCCACGAAGGACTGCGGCGAGCGTATGAGGCGATCGTGGAATCCGAACGGTCCTTCAAGTCTGGCGAAACGGCGGAGGAAGTGGCCTTCGAAGTAATGTTGATGCGGTTGACCGGGTTGGTTGGGGCGCCCCCGCCCCGCCCCCTTGTCCCCCGCTAACGCTCCGCCTGCCAGATCGGGTTGTAGCAGGCGACCAGGTGGGCGCGGCCTTCCGGTAGTTCCAGCTTCGGCGCGCCGCTGGCGCGGCAGACGTTGAGCACCTTGGGGCAGCGCGGGATGAACGGGCAGCGCTCCGATGGCTCCGTCAGCTCGGGCGGCTGCCCGGGGATCTGCCGAAGGTGCTCGTTTGCCCCGTCAACGCGAGGGAGCGTCGCCAGCAGGCCGTGCGTGTAAGGGTGAAGCGGCGCCTTCAGCATCTCCATCACGCCGCCGGATTCAACCACCCGCCCGGCGTACATCACGGCGACCTGGTCCGCCATCTGCGCGACGACACCAAAGTCGTGGGTGATCAGCATGATGGCTGTCCCCCGGGTCTTTCGAAGCTGGTCCAGTTGGTGGAGGATCTGGGCCTGGATGGTCACGTCCAGCGCGCTCGTCGGCTCATCCGCGATGATGACGTCCGGGTTGAGCGCCGTGGCGATGCCAATCATCACCCGCTGACACATCCCGCCCGACAGTTGGAAAGGGTACGACTTTGCAACGCGTTCAGCATCCGCGAGCCCCACGCCCTTGAGGATCTGGAGCGCCTGTTTTTGAGCGTCCTTCTTGCTGATTTCGAGGTGGCTCGTGAGGATTTCGGCAACCTGCGAACCAACGGGGAGCACCGGGTTCAAGCCCGCCACCGGGTCCTGGAAGACCATGGCGATGCGCCGGCCGCGCAGCGGGCGAAGATGCTTGTCGTCCATGGCAAGCAGGTCGCGGCCTTCGAACAGGACCTGCCCTCCCAGCACTTCCGCCTCCGGCGCGAGCAGACGGAGGATCGACATCCCGGCCGTGGTCTTGCCTGAACCGGATTCGCCCACCAGCGTCAGAACCTGCCCGGGGAACAGGTCGAAGGAGACATCGTCCACGGCGTACACGCGTGACTCTTTCGTCCGGTAGCGAATCGAAAGGCCGCGCACACTGATAATCGGTTCGGTCATGGCGATAAAAACGGGGCCTCTGCGGGCCCCGTTGGTCTGCTCCGCGGATGGGATGGTGCTAGTCCGCTGGGCGGAAGGACGAAATGAAGCGCCCCTGGACTTCTACGTTGTCGGCCGTGGTATAGATGGGCTGCATCGTACTGTTTGCCGGCTGCAACCGCACCCGCGCACCCTCATGGTAAATGCGCTTTAGCGTCACTTCGCCCCGGTCCTTCAGCCAGACCGCGACCTTGTCACCGTCATTCGCCGAACGCGCCGGTTCCAAAAAAACGATGTCTCCGTCGTCGATGAGGTCGTCGATCATGGACGTACCCTTCACGCGCAGGGCGAAGACGTTCTGGCGGCCCCGGATCATGTCCTCGGTCACCGCCACGGAGTCCTCGGCGTCGTTCCCCCAGCGCTCGCTGGTGGGCACCGGGATCGGCTGGCCGGCGGCGATGGAGCCAAGTACGGGGACTTCAACGATGCGTGGCCGCCGGCCCCGGCTGCCGAGGATCTCGATTCCCCGGGAGACCTCGCGGTCGCGGCGGATGTAGTTCTTCTCTTCCAGCTTCCGGAGGTTGTAGTCCACAACCGACGTGCTGCTGATGCCGCAGCCATCCTGGATGTCGCGGATGCTGGGCGGGTAGTCCTTGTCCTCAATGAAGGTGCGAAGGAATTCGAGGATTTGACCCTGCTTACCGGAGAGTTCTTGCATGGCGGGAAGCCTTCCGAACGGATGTTCGCGCAAACTTTAACACACCGTGGCGGGTTATCGTCAAACCTGTTCCGAACATACCACCCGAAAGTTGAAAGTCCACGGGTGACCATGGAAAGTGGGAGGGCGCCTTCGCCGCCCCAGGATCATCTCGCATGCCCCAGCCTTCCCGCACCGCCCTGCTCATCGCCGCCCACCCGGATGACGGCGAATTCGGCGCGGCCGGGCATTGTTCGCAGCTCGCGGACGAGGGCTGGGACGTCTACTTCCTGGTCTGTACCAACGGCGCCAAGGGGACCGAGGACCGCGCGATGCACCGCGAGCGGCTTATCGCCCTCCGCCGCGAGGAGCAGCGCGAAGCCTGCCGCCGCCTCGGTGTGAAGGATGTCTTCTTCCTCGACCATGAGGACAGCGAACTCGTCTACGACCGTGCCCTCCTGGAGCAGATCGTCCGGTATATCCGTATGTTGCGGCCGGAGACCGTCCTGACGCACGACCCGGCTGACATCATCATCCTCGACAGCTTCATCAACCACCCGGACCACCGCGCGGCCGGGACCGCCGTACTCGACGCGGTCTACCCCACGGCGCGAGACCACCTGAACTTCCCCGAACACCTCGCCGAAGGGCTGGAGCCTCACAAAGTCCGCGAACTCCTCCTCTGGAACTCGAACAGCCCGAACTTCGATGTCGACATCAGCGACCGCGTGGACCAGAAGATCAACGCCCTGGCCGCGCACGTAACCCAGTTCGGCGATCAACAGGACTTCGCCACCTTCGCCCGAGAACGCTGGAAGTCGGAGGACGGCCGCTACCTGGAACGCTTCCGGCGCATCCAACTGCAGTTCTGATGGCCACAACTGCGACGGTGACAGTCGATGAGCGCGTGCGGGCGCTCTGCCGGGTGGAGGGGTTCGAAATCGTGCGCTTCGCGCCGGCCACGCTCACCCAGGCCGCGCGGGATGCCGCCCAGGCCGCGCTGGACGAGGGCCGGCTCGCGGACATGGCCTGGATGACCGGGGAGTGGCTGGACCGCGCCACGGACCCCCAACGCTTCCTCGCGGACGCACGCACGGCCATCCTCGTGGCGCTGCCGTATCACGGTGACGAGGCGCAAACCGGACCGGGCGTCTCCCGCGGCCGCATCGCCCGTTATGCCCGCGGGCGTGACTACCACCGCGTTTTCGAAACCAAGCTCCGCCGCATCGCCCGAACCCTTCGCGAAGAGTTCGGCGCCGGGGCGCGGGCGACGGTCGACTACGGCCCCCTCCTCGAACGCCCACTCGCCGCTGCCGCGGGGATGGGCTGGCTGGGCAAATCCACCATGCTGCTCGTGCCCGGTTTCGGACCGTGGGTGCTGCTCGGCGCGATCGCGACGACGCTCGAACTCGCGCCGGACCGGCCGCTGGCCAAGAGCTGTGGAAGCTGCACCCGCTGCGTGGTTGCCTGCCCGACCGGGGCGCTTGGGGCGGACGGCAGCGTCCTCGACGCCCGCCTCTGCATCAGCTACCACACGATCGAAAATCGTGGCCCCATCCCGCGTGAACTACGGGCGAAGTTCGGCGACTGGGTGTTCGGCTGCGACGAGTGTCTTGATTCGTGCCCCGTTGGCGCCGCCAACCACGACGCTTACGCGGACTTCGTCCCGCCGGATCTTGAACACGCGCGACCGGCGCTGGCTGGCCTCCTCACGCTGGACGAGGCCGCCTTCAGAGCCCGCTTCAAGGGCCGCGCAATCATGCGCGCCAGGCGGGATGGCCTGGTACGCAACGCCTGCATCGCGCTGGGCAACGTTGGTGGGCCGGACGACCTCGCGGCGCTGATCAGCGCGCTGAACGACGCCTCGCCCCTCGTGCGCGGCCATGCGGCCTGGGCCGTGTCCGCGCTCGCCAACCGGCATGGGCTTCAGCCAGCCGCGCGCGCCGCCCTTGAACGCTGCCTGGAAAGGGAGCAGGATTCCGCCGTCCGCGAAGAACTCACCCTCGCGATCACCGAGCTCGGGACGCGGGACTCGGGACTCGGATCTGGAGCACCACATGGCAACAGCGGATGAACTCCCCCTCCTCGAGCGGCGAAAGCTGGAAGCGGCAGTCCTGATCCCGGTGATCCGGGCGATGCAGGCGGAGTTCGGCGAGGCAAAGGTCAACGAAGTCGTCGGAAGGGCGATCCGCGACATCGCCCGTGCCCAGGGCGAGGCCGAACGCGGCCGCGCTGGCATCCGGACGATGGCCGACCTGGCGAGGATGCGCGAACGCTGGCCCCTGGCGGAAGGCTCGCTCATCCTCGACATCGTCGAGCAGGACGACGAGCGCTTCGGCTTCAACGTCACCCGCTGCAAGTTCATGGAGATGTATGAAGCGATGGGTGCGCGCGATTTGGGAGTCCTACTCTCCTGCGGACGCGACTTCGCCTACTTCGAAGGCCTTGCCCCAAATGTCACCTTCGAACGCACGCAGACGCGCATGGAAGGCGCGGACTACTGCGATTTCAGGTATCACAAGTAGCGCTGCTTGCCCGTTTCTTGCCCATCCAGCCCGCCGAACGGTCACGTACCGTCGGGAAACCGCCACGCGGCGATGGGGGAGTCAGTCCATGAACGAATACCAGCGCTACCTGATCGAAGAGTTCGCGGACGAGTACGCCGAAAACCACATGAGCCGGCGCGACCTGCTGCGGCGCGCGTTCCTGATCATGGGCAGCGTCCCGGCGGGTCTCGCGGCGCTCTCCGCCGTTGGCTGCGGTGGCGACGATTCGGAGGAGGACATCAAAGCGGCGACCCAGGCTCCGTCGCCTTCGCCGAGCCCCGATGCCAGCGCGGCCGTGTCGCCATCCGTCGCCGCCAGCCCCGCTGGCACAGGCGGGGCCGTGGCGGCCGACATCAAGTTCGCCGGGCCTGGCTCGGACCTGCTCGGCTACCTGGCGAAGCCAGAGAAGGCCGGTACCTACCCGGGGATCGTCGTGATCCACGAAAACCGCGGCCTCAATGAGCACACGAAAGACATAGCCCGCCGCTACGCGAAGGAAGGCTTCATCGCCCTCGCGGTGGACCTCGTGTCTCGGGGGGGCGGCTCCAAGAGCGATGTTGCAGCGAACACCGGCGCCCTCGGCAGCGCGAAGATCGACGACCTCATCGCGGACATGAAGGCGTACGTCACCTACCTCTCAAGGGCGGAAGGAGTGAAGACCGGCGGAGTGGGCGTCACGGGGTTCTGCTTCGGCGGCGGCTACGCCTTCGAGACCGCGATAGCCAGCCCGGAGGCGAAAGCCGTCGTGCCCTACTACGGCACCTGCCGCCTGCTGGACCAGCTCGGGACGACGAAGGCCGCCGTGCTGGCAATCTACGGGCAGTTGGACAACCGGGTGACATCCCAGGCCGAACGGGTGAAGACCGAACTGGCAAAGTCCGGCCGCCCAAGCGAGGTGAAGATCTACGACGGCGCCAACCACGCCTTCTTCAACGATACCGGCGGCAACTACAACGCTACGGCCGCAGCCGACGCCTGGACGAAGACGCTCGCCTGGTTCCGCCAGTACGTGTGAGGGCGCGTTGTGCCTGGCATTGAGGACACAAAGGCGCGAAGGCACGAAGCAGCACGAAAGGCCGGAACGATCCCGGCGGTAAACCCAAACCCTTTGTGAAACTTCGTGCTTTGGTGTCTTCGTGTCCTCAAGCCGGTCGTCGGTTCTTGGTTGGGGACACAAAGACTTCAAGGCTCAAAGCAGCACGAATTTTTTTTCAATGGGACGTCTTTCGTTTTCAAACCTTTGTGGAACTTCGTGCTTTGGTGTCTTCGTGTCCTCAACACAAACCCCGCGAAACGTCAGAGGTATTCAGGAGCGCGCGGGGCCGAAGAGACGATGGGGAGGGGCTTCGTTTGCAGCATCGGCATCGCCCCCTCCGCCGGGACCATGCCGATGAGGCGGTAGATGGGCGCCGGGAAGCCGTCCTGGAGGCGGCGTGGGAGCAGCCAGAGCATGACCACGCACATCCCGAACAGGCCAACCAGGCCCGCCACGCTGACAATGTCCAGCAGGCGGCTATCTGGCCCGGCCTGGCTGAAGAACGCGTCGCCGGCGAGGGTGAAGTTGAGGAAGTTCCAGGTGGCGTGGATCAAAACTCCGGCCGGGTAGCCGATAAAGTACCGCCGCTGGCGGCGGAAGAGTCCGTAGAAACCCAGCGCCGCCATCCCGGTGGCGAGGGCGTGGACGGCGCCGGTGCCCGCGCGCGCCGTGGCGAAGAGCCACCACTGGTTGCCGATCGTCCGGTCCGAGACGACCTCCGGCGCGACGACGGAGAGGCTGTTCTGGAACGTCTCCAACATGTTGAACCCGGCGCCGGCGAGCACGCCCCACATGAAGCATCGCGCGACGCCACCGTGCCGGAAGAAGAAGAACGCGACGAGCATCCCCTTCCAGAACTCCTCGTTCAGCGGGGCCACGATGGAGAGCACGGAGACGTCGAAGAAGATGCCCCAGGCACGCGGCAGCGTCGGCAGGTTGTCCGCCAGTTCGAAGGCGTCGCCGCTCCCCTTCGCGTGGATCAGCCAGGCGCCAACCAGGATCAGGTATGCGGTGTTGATGATCGCCCCGATGGTTGTCGCGCCCACGGCGCCGTAGATGAAGCCGGTCGTCCATTCGCGCCAGCTGACCGGCCAGGCGAACCGGTTGGCGCGCGTGTAGCTGTAGGCCACGCCCAGGGCGGCGAGGGTCGAGGGGATGCTGACAATCGCCAGGTTTGTCAGCGGGAAGAGCCAGGGCAGCCGTTCCGGGTTGTTCACCTGCACCTGGCCAATCGTCACCAGCACGGGGAACGCCCCCGCCATGCCCCCGATCACCAGCAGCCAGGAGCGCGGAAAGCGCATCGCCGTGGACCCGGCGTTCCCCAGCGACGAAGCGGCCTGGTAAACCAGCATCCCGCCGAGGCTCAGCGTCACGATCGCCGTGCCAAGGTAGGCATTGATTTCGAACAGCTTCTGCCTGGGGTCAGGGTCGAGACTGAGGAGGAGGAGGAGCGCGGCGGCCCCATTCAGGAACGCGAACGCGCCAACGACGAGGGCCATCCCGAGGACAAGGTTCCGCCGCTTGCCGATCGGATTACTCCCCTTCGAAGCGCTGGATGCTCCCCGCCCGGACGACGAACCGGCCCGCGGCGCGCGTCATCACTTCGCGGACGCGATCCGGTTCCGCGGTCGTAACGATGGTCTGCTGGAACGAGTCGATGAATTCGAGCACGCCCCGCCGCCGGCGGGCATCAAGCTCACTGAGGACATCATCGAGCAGCACGATCGGGTCATCACCGAGGGCGCGCCGCAAGTAGCTCGCTTCCGCCAGCCGCATGGAAAGCGCCGCCGTGCGCTGCTGCGCCCGCGACGCGAAAGAATCCGCCGGCAAGGAGTTGATCTCCACGGAGACGTCGTCGCGGTGCGGGCCTACGAGCGTGGCGCCCGCGCCGATTTCGCGATTGCGGAGGTTGGTCAGCGCCCGGATCATCCGCGCCGTCCACTCCGTCTCGTCGATCGGGGAGTCGGTCGCGTCCATCCCGCCGATGGCCGGGCGGTAGGTAATCTGAAGGTCCTCCATGCCGTCGCTCAGGCGGTCCATGTGGAACTGAGCCTGGGTGACGATGTGGCCCAGGGCGTCGGCGCGGGCCTGGAAAATGACGCCGCCCGCGTGGGCGAGCTCCTGGTCCCAGAAGTTCAGCTCCGCCGCGTTGGCCTCTCGCGCCTGGATGCGCTTGAGCAGGCTGTTGCGCTGCTGTAGCACCTTGGCGTAGCGCTGCATGGCACGCAGGTACCCGCGGTCCACCTGGGAGATCATCATGTCCAGGTAGCGGCGGCGCATCAGCGGCGGCCCGGCGACGATTTCGATGTCGAGTGTGGTAAAGAGCACGGCCGCAAGCTGGCCCACGGCATCCGAGGCCCGCTTCGGCACGCCGTTGACGCGTACACGCTTGCCGGCTTTGTGGCTGGGATCGGTCGTCCGGCCCACGATTGCGACTTCAAGCTGGAGGTTTCCCGCCTGCCGTTCCACCTCGCAGGAGAGACGGGCGACGGGGAACTCGGTGTGCAACAGGTCGCGGCGTACGAGGTCGGCATCGGAGCTGGCGCGGCTGGAGCGGAGGGTGGAGAGCAGGTAGATCGCTTCGAGGAGGTTGCTCTTGCCCTGGGCGTTTTCACCCACGAAGAGGTTCAGCCCCTTGCTCAGCTTGAGGCCGACGCGTCCGTAATTGCGGTAGTTCGCAATCTGCAGATCGAAGATGAACATGCTGTTCGGCCAGTATAACCGAGGTTGTTAGCCTGTGGCTTACTTTTTTTTCGCAAGACGGAAGATTTGTTGCCGGGCGGCGCGCTATGCTCGTCCATGATGACATTTGAACACCTCCTGGCCAGCCGCACTTGCCACATGGAAGCCAGCGCCGTCAGAGAGATCCTGAAGGTCGCCACGGCGCCGGGCGTGGTATCGCTGGCCGGCGGCCTGCCCGCGGCGGAAAGTTTCCCCCTGGAGATCATGGAAGAGCTGACGGGGACCGTCCTCGCGAAATACGGTTCGAAGGCTCTCCAGTACGATGCGAGCGAAGGCTTCGGCCCCTTGCGTGAGGCGCTGGTGCCCCATCTCGCGGCCCGCGGCGTGGCCACCTCCGCCGGCAACGTCCTCGTCTTCAGCGGCTCACAGGGGGTCCTGGACGGGGTGGGAAAGATACTCATCTCGCCCGGCGACGTGATCGCGGTTGAAGCGCCGACCTACCTTGGCGCGCTCCAGGCCTTCAATCCGTACGAACCCCGCTATGTCCAGATCGAGACGGACGACGACGGCCTCATCCCCGAGTCGCTGGAGCAGGTGCTCTCGACAAATCCGGTGAAATTCGTGTATCTCGTGCCCACCTTCCAGAACCCGACCGGGCGGACGCTGACGCTGACGCGCCGCAAGCAGGTGGCCGAAATCCTGAAGCGGCACAACGCCCTGCTTTACGAGGACGATCCCTACAGCGACCTGCGCTACACCGGCGAACGCGTGCCCCCGATAAAGTCGCTTGCGCCGGATAACGTCATCTACGTCAGCACGCTCTCGAAGACCTTCGCGCCGGGCCTGCGAGTGGGCTTCTGTGTTGCGCCGGAGGTTATCCACCACTGGCTGGTCATCGCGCGGCAGGGGGTGGACCTGCACACGAGCACGCTCGCCCAGGCGCTTTCAGCCGAATACATCGCCGGCGGCCACCTCGAACGCCAACTGCCGCACATCCTCGAGCTCTACAGGCCTCGCCAGCAGGCGATGCTCGAAGCTCTGGAGCGGCACATGCCCGAGGACTTTCGCTTCACGCGGCCCGAGGGCGGGATGTTCGTCTGGGTGGAGGCCGCGAAGGGGATGGACATGGAGCGGCTCTACCACCGCTGCGTCGAACGGGGCGTCGCCTTCGTCCCCGGCAAGTTCTTCTACGTGGACCACGAAGACGGCCTCGACACCTTCCGCATGAACTTCACCGCCGCCGACCCGGAGACCATCGACCGAGCCGTTGGCGTCATCGGCGAAGTAATCGCGGAGTCGCTCACGCGGGTGTGAAGCTACGACTCTCCGAGGTAACCCTCGACGAAAGCGAACATGTTCATGCGCTGCTCATCGCTGGCGAACTCCCCTCCCCTGTCGCAG